>JAAZVL010000280.1 GCA_018623515.1 Marinobacter sp. | reverse complement strand
CATCCGCCATGGTTTTGGTTACCGGCTGCCATTCGATCAGCAGATCCGCCTCCGGTTTGGCTGCCGGGAGGGCGGCTGTCTGCAGCTGACTGCCATACACCGGGGCCGGCTTGAAGCCATGCATGCGCAGAATTTCGGCATCCTTCTCGGGATCTGCGGGCACGGCCAGTCGCAGGAACAGGGAGACCGGTGGCTCATCCACGCCGGGTGGGTGCCCTCGGCCATCCTTGATGTGACAGCCCTGGCAGGAATTGGTGTTGAACAGGGGGCCAAGGCCGTCACGGGCGTCCGTGCTGGCCGGAGCCTCTACCCAGGGGTTGCGAAAAAAGCTGTTGCCGACGCTGAAGTCCAGTCGCTTGGTCATCGACAGGTTACCCTGGGGCAGGGAGTAGGCGTTGGTGTCTGCCTGTTGGACCGTGCCATCACCGCCGGTATCTGGTGTGCCCTGTATCGGAAAACCGGCGTGGGTCTCAGCAAAGGCGGGCGCGCCGGCATATGCCAGGGCGCCCAGTAGAATGACTGGTTTGATCATGTTCAGAAAGCGTGGCCGGCATCGTCCGGAGACAGGGCTTCGATACCCAGCTGGCGGGCCGCCTGCTCGATGGAGCCAGTCTGTTCAACCAGCGCCATGATAGCGCCATTGACGACTTTTGCACCTGCCGCATTGCCCGGGGCGATCATCATGTCGAAGGGCATCGGGCTCTGGCTGGCCTCTGCCTTCGCCTTCATCAGGCCCAGCGCCTGCATGGAGGCATCCAATTGCGCATTCAGGCGGGCGTCCAGTTCCGGGTTGGTCTGCTCTACCAGATCGGACAGGGACGGGCCGCTTACCAGGCTGCCGTCCACGCGGCGATAGGTGCCGGTGTAGACGTTCTGGATGCCCTGGCCGTTGTAGTAGTGGGAGTTGTGGGTGTTGTCACTGAAGCAGTCGTGCTCGTCCTCGTAAGAGTTCGCTTCCAGGGCGACCTTCATGCGCTCACCGGCCAGCTCACCCAGGGACAGGGAGCCCATGCCGAACAGCATCTTCTGGACGCCCTCGTTGGCATCCGTTGCGGTCAGCTGGGCGCGGTAGTTGTCGCTGCTGCCCGGCGCCCATTGGGCAACCATCCACTCCAGGTCATTGACGAGCAGGTCGGTGACAGCATCCAGATACTCGCCACGACGCTCGCAATTGCCATTGGTGCAGTCAGCGCCCCTGGCGTAGTCGGTCACCGGGCGCTCACCCGCACCAGTGTCGAAACCATGCAGATCCTGGCCCCACAGCAGGAATTCCACGGCGTGATAACCGGTGGCGACGTTCGCCTCGGAACCACCAACCTCATTCAGGTCTGCCAGCAGCTGCGGTGTCAGGTTGGCAACGTCGAGGGTTTCGCCACCAACGTTCACGCTGTTGTTGGCAATGATGTTGGCCGTGGCACCGGCATTGCCCAACTCGTGCTGATAGTCGTCGGCCTTAACGTAGTCGATCAGGCCCTCGTCCAGCGGCCAGGCGTTCAGCTGGCCTTCCCAGTCATCCACGATGGCGTTGCCGAAACGGAACACTTCGGTCTGCTGGTACGGCACACGAGCTGTGAGCCAGGCTTCCTTGGCGGCCTTCAGGTTGGCCTCGGTGGGATTGGCAATCAGGCGGTCGGTGGCTTCGTCCAGGGCGCGGGCGGTGATCAGGGCATCCTCGTAGTTGGCATGGGCCAGATCCGCGTAGTGCTGGACAACAGTGGCTTTGGTGGCTGGCTCGGATTTCTCGGCTGACCAGGGGGTGCTGGCGCAGCCTGCGGTGAGCGTGGCTGCGATGGTCATTGCCAACGGGGTTGGACGAAACAGGTTTTTCATTGTGGGCTCCGCAATAGGTGTGAATGTTATTTAAATGCTATTCATTATCATTAATATTATGTTTTGTTCGTCATTTGGTTGCAAGGGGCGATGGCGGATCTTGCACACCCGTCGTCTGCTCGGGCTTAATGGGCGGCAAACCATGGAGCCCTTTATGCTGAGTTACCTCCACGCTTTCCACGCCGGCAACTTTGCCGATGTCCAGAAACACGCCGCGCTGACCCTTGCCTTATCCATGATGCAGGCCAAGCCCTCGGGGATTGCCTGCTTCGATACTCACGCCGGCAGTGCGGTTTATGACCTTGACAGTGAGCGGGCCCGGAAAACCGCCGAAGCGGATACCGGCGTTCAGAGACTCTGGCAGTTGCGTGAGAACCTCCAGTCATCTGACTGGCAACCGGTGACTGATCTTCTGGCCAGGCTCAATGCCGGCGATGGTCGCCTGACCACCTATCCCGGATCGCCGTTCTGGTTCCGCCAGTTTCTCCGCGCCGATGACACGTTGACCACCTTCGAGTTGCATCCGTCCGAGAGTGAGCAGCTCGCCGGCTGGGCCGGTCAAAAGGTCCGGGTACTGCGCGAGGACGGGCTGCAAGGCCTGCTCGGGCAGCTGCCGCCGAAACAGCCGCGCCTGCTGGTACTGATCGATCCTTCCTATGAGATCAAAGCGGATTACGCTGCGGTCGCCAAAACCCTGCAAAAGGCGTGGCAGAAATGCCGCCATGGCGTCTATCTTATCTGGTATCCGGTGTTGACCTCCGGTCTCGAGCAGCAGCTCACCGACGCGCTGCGTGCCGGGCCGGTCCGGAAAATTCTTCGTAGCGAGATACACCTCAACCAGCCTCCGGAATGGGGTATGACCGGTTCCGGTATGCTGGTGGTCAATCCGCCCTGGGGTTTTGACGAACGCCTCGGTGCGATGATGGATGACGTGTCCGGCGTGGCCGGGCTGAATGTCCGGCACGAGCTGGGCTGGCTGGTTCCGGAATAGACTCCGGCCACAGATTGCAGGAGCGGTTTTTTGAAGGAAGAGAACACGCCAGAAAGCTCCCCCTCATTACCCGGCGGTCTGATCCCCGTGGATCAGTGGAAACTGCCGGAAATGTCCGTACAACGGACGCTCAAGGACGCTCTCCGCCACCTTACTGCCCAGCTTCGCGCGGGCATCTCCCCGGATGAGGAGCCTTTCCAGAGCCTGGATGACCTGCCTTCCCTGACGGACAAAC
>JAAZVL010000001.1 GCA_018623515.1 Marinobacter sp. | reverse complement strand
GGCCAGCGCGGCTTCGCTTTCCAGGACGAGGTCGGCCAGTACGTTTTGCATCAGCGGCTGGTCGATCAGGCGGTTGCCGAAGGCGCTGCGGTGGCGGCAATGGTGGGTGGCCTGGGCAACGGCCTGGCGCATACCGGCGGAGCTGCCGATCATGCAGTCGAAGCGGGTCATGGCGACCATTTCGATGATGGTGGGCACGCCCCGGCCTTCCTCGCCCACCATCCAGGCCAGGGCGCCGCGCAGTTCCGCTTCGCTGGAGGCGTTGGCGACGTTGCCCATCTTGTTCTTCAGGCGCTGGACCTGCCAGGGGTTCTTGCTGCCGTCCGGGCGCCAGCGGGGCATCAGGAAGCAGGACAGGCCGCCGGGTGCCTGGGCCAGGACCAGGAAGGCGTCGCACATGGGGGCGGACACAAACCACTTGTGGCCCACCAGTTCGTAGGCCTGGCCGGGACCCTCGGTGCCCACGGGGTAGGCGATGGTGCTGTTGGCGCGGACATCGCTGCCGCCCTGTTTCTCGGTCATGGCCATGCCGATGGTGACGGAACTCTTTTCGGTGTGGGGTACGTTCCGGGGATCATAGCTGTTGGCCAGGATTTTCTGTTCCCACTCCCGGGCCAGTTCCGGTTGCTTACGGATCGAGGGGATGGCGGCAAAGGTCATGGTGACCGGGCAGCAGTGGGCCGCTTCCACCTGGGAGTGCATGTAATACCGGGCGGCTCGGGTCACGTGGGCGCCGGTGCCCGGGTTGGTCCAGGGGCTGCTGTGCAGCCCGTTTTCCAGGGCGATGCGCATCAGTTCGTGGTAGGTAGGATGAAAGTCCACTTCGTCGATGCGATGGCCGAACCGGTCGTGGGTGTTGAAGACCGGTTTGTTGGCATTGGCGCGAAAGCCGAGATCGATGGTGGCAGCAGTGCCCGCCAGGTCGCCGAAGGCGCGCAGGGTGTCCACGGCGTGGCCGGCGCCTTCCCGTTCCGCGGCCTCCCGCAGAGCCTGGTCGTGTTCGAACAGGTTGTAGTTCTCCAGTGCCGGCGGCTGGTTGGTGACTTCATGGGTCACCGCCAGGTAGCGGTCGCCGGTAAAGGGGGGGCTGGCTTCGGGTTTTGACTGACGGGCGGTCATGGCTACCTCCTGGTGCCGGTCAACCCCTGCATGCAGAAACGTATGATGGAGTCGACCAGTTTGTTTTTGTCGATATCGGCAATGGTTATCTGGCCGGCCAGTGTCGGTGACAGCGGGCCCACCAGGCTTTCAGCAATGGCACCGACCAGGCTGGTGCTGCTCTGGCGGGCGTCCTGATCCGGAATGCAGCCTTCGTTGATGCCATTCCGGATCGCCTTTTCAAACAGTTGGGCGTAGGCCCGACGATAGACCAGCCGTTCTTCTTCCAGTTTCGGGTCCACCGGTTCGGCAATCAGGGCCCAGGCCATCATTGGGCCACGGAGGGCCCGTTCCGCGAACTGGCGGAGCGCCGCCTCAAGCCTGACGGCCGCATCGCCGTTGGTGTCCAGGGCTTCCGCCACCTTGTCCACTTCGCGCTGGGTGGCGGTCCGGAATATTTCGGCAAACAGGTCTTCTCTGGATTCGAAATGCCGGTAAATAGTTCCCGTGGCTACCCCGGCCAGGCCTGCAATTCGGGTGATACGGGCGCTCCGGAACCCTCCGTTGGCGACGCATTCATAAGTGCAGTCGATGATGCGTTGGCGTGCCTGCGCCTTACGCTGGCGCATTTTTTCCGTTTCGCGATAGGCCATGCCGGCTCCTTATAAGCAGTGAATCATTATTCATTTCTTGTGTCAACGAATCGGGGTGCGCGCCCACTCCGATTTCGCCATATAAAATCATGGTCTTATGATCTGTTACAAAAAATTACAAAAAAGGCGTTGCCTGGAAATAGCGCGGCAAACGAAACGAGATTATAAAGACGCCAAGACGAGGCCGCAGGCGGTATTTTCGTCGAGACAGAGTGTGTCCAACCTCCGGGTCGGGCATCACTTTCGGATCTGTTTTCGTTGATGGAGAGAAGACCATGAGTGAATTCGACGAAAGCAACCTGGAGCAGTCAGGTAACTGGAGCAGTGACACCGACGACACCCATTCCGTTGCCGGTCGGGCCCGGGTTCGGGCGCAACTGGAGGCTGATATTGCAGCCTTCTTGCAGCAGGGAGGCCAAATCCAGCAAGTGGATACCGCTTTTCGTTCTGACTCGCATCGCAAGGTAGAAGTGGGATTCAATAATCGTTCCCTCTGATTCCGGCCGGGGGCGGAGCCTGTTCGCCCCCTGTCCCTGCTTCGGCCGTTCCCCGATATTTTGTTGCTGATAATAGCAGCAGATACAGGGTCTGGCCGAGTTTGTCCTCCTCCATTCGGGGTGACGCTGTCATATAACTGTCACTGACCTCTGCTAGGGTCTGTCCGGCAACTGCAACCGCGGGCCCTTGCCGTGTATCATGGCGAGAGCAGGCGTTTCCGCGCCAGGCAACCAGTCCATCCCTACACTGTTGCTTTACCAGGAGGTTACCCGTGGCAAATCCCACTCCCCGTTCCTACCCCGCGACCCGTTTGCGCCGCAACCGGGCCAGTGACTTTTCCCGTCGTCTGGTTCGGGAAAACCAGCTGACGCCGGACAACCTCATTTACCCGGTCTTTGTGCTGGAAGGGGAAGGGCAGCGGGAGACAGTGCCGTCCATGCCCGGGGTTGAACGCCTGAGCATTGACCTGCTGGTCGAACAGGCTGCAGAACTGGTGGATCTGGGTATTCCGGCGGTGGCCCTGTTCCCGGTGGTGCCGGCGGAGAAGAAGAATCTGTCAGGCTCCGGTGCCTGGGATTCGGACGGACTCGCCCAGCGGGCGGTACGCGCCCTGAAAAAGGCCCACCCGGAACTGGGGGTCATTACCGACGTGGCACTGGATCCCTTCACCACCCATGGCCAGGACGGCATCATCGATAATGACGGATATGTGCTGAATGATGTCACCGTGGAAGCCCTGGTGAACCAGGCGCTGTCCCACGCCGACGCCGGCGCCGATGTGGTGGCACCCTCGGACATGATGGATGGCCGGGTCGCGGCTATCCGGGACGCTCTGGAGACCGCAGGTTATGTGAACACCCGCATACTGGCCTATTCTGCCAAGTATGCGTCGAGTTACTACGGCCCGTTCCGGGATGCGGTGGGCTCTGCCGCCAATCTGGGTAAAGGCAACAAGGCCACTTACCAGATGGATCCCGCCAACAGTGACGAAGCCCTGCATGAGGTGGCGATGGATCTGGCGGAGGGCGCCGACATGGTGATGATCAAGCCCGGCATGCCCTACCTGGACATCGTGCACCGGGTAAAGAAGGAGCTTCAGGTGCCCACCTTCGTTTACCAGGTGAGCGGCGAATACGCCATGCACATGGCCGCGGCGGAGAACGGCTGGCTGGATGGTGACGCGGTGATGATGGAGAGCCTGATGGCCATGCGCCGGGCGGGGGCCGACGGTATCCTGACTTATTTTGCGGTTCGTGCCGCCCGTCTGATGCGGGAACAGCGGCTCGGATCCTGACAAATTGGAACGCAGCCCCGGCTGATCGGGGCGCAAGCGCGGAATCGAGGAACGATGACAACTGAAACAGCGAAAACACAGGTGGTGGTGGACGGTGACCAGAGTGTTCCGGCGCCGGTGGAAGTGCCCCCCACCGGAGAAGAGATCAACCTGGATGCCAGCGAGAACTACTTCAACCGGGAACTGAGTCTGCTGCAGTTCAATTACCGCGTGCTGAAGCAGGCCCTGGACACCACCCATCCACTGATCAACCGCCTGATCTTCTGCTGTATTTTCAGCAGCAACATGGATGAGTTCTTCGAGATCCGGGTTGCCGGTCTGCGCCAGCAGATGAAGTACGGCCGGGAAACAATCGGTGCCGACGGGATGATGCCCGAGCAGGCGCTCAGCGAGATCAGCCGGGTCGCCCACGAGTACATCCACGAACAGTATGACATCCTCAACAATGTCCTGATTCCTGAAATGGAGCGGGAAAATATCCATTTCGTCCGCCGCCGGGAATGGACACCGGAACAGGCCGAATGGGTGCGTAACTACTTTGAGGAAGAGATCCTGCCGGTGGTCAGCCCCATCGGCCTGGATCCGTCTCACCCGTTCCCCCGCCTGGTCAACAAGAGCCTGAACTTCATTGTTGAGCTCGATGGCAAGGACGCGTTCGGCCGGGAGACCGGGATGGCGATCGTGCCGGCACCCCGGTCCCTGCCACGCCTGGTGCGCCTGCCGGACGAAGTCTGCGATGGCGGTGACAACCTGGTGTTCCTGTCGTCGATGATCCATGCCCATGCCGATGAACTGTTCCCGGGCATGGAAGTGAAGGGATGCTACCAGTTCCGCCTGACCCGTAACGCCGACCTGGAGCTGGAGGACGACCTGGAAGACCTGGCCTCGGCCCTGCGTGGTGAACTGCTCAGCCGCCGTTTCGGTGACGGTGTGCGGCTGGAGGTGGCCGACAACTGCCCGCAGGAACTGGTGCAGTTCCTGCTGACGGAGTTCGGGCTGACCGAACGAGACCTGTACCAGGTGCATGGGCCGGTGAACCTGACCCGGCTGATGGCGGTGGGCGGTCTGGTGGACCGGCCGGACCTGACCTATTCCGGGTTCTCACCGTCCATTCCCCGGCAGATTCGCAGCAAGGAGTCGATGTTCGATGCTATCCGCAAGCGCCCGATCCTGCTGCTGCATCCATACGAGAATTTCAGTCCGGTCGTGGATCTGTTGCGTCAGGCTGCCAAGGATCCCCAGGTGCTGGCGATTCGCCAGACCCTCTACCGCACCGGCGCCGATTCCGAAATTGTCGAGGCACTGGCAGATGCCGCCCGCCGTGGCAAGGAAGTGACCGCGGTGATCGAACTGAGGGCTCGCTTCAGTGAGGCGGAGAACCTGGAGCTGGCCAGTCGGCTGCAGGAAGCCGGGGTGATCGTGGTATACGGCGTGGTAGGCTACAAGACCCACGCCAAGATGATCCTGATCGTGCGCCGTGAGGAAGGTCGCCTGCGGCGCTACGTGCACCTCGGGACCGGCAACTACCATGCTGCCAATGCCCGGCTATACACTGACTACAGCTTCCTGACCTGTGACGAGTCGATTGGTGACGACGTCAACAAGCTGTTCCAGCAGCTCACCGGCATGGGCAAGGCCCTGAAGATCAAGAAGCTGTTCCATTCGCCGTTCACTCTGCACACCCGGTTGTTGAGCCTGATCGACCGGGAGGCAGGTTTCGGCGAGAAGGGCCGGATCATCCTCAAGTTCAACGGCCTGACCGAGATCCAGCTGATCAAGGCCCTGTACCGGGCTTCCCAGGCCGGCGCCAAGATCGATTTGATCATCCGCGGGATCTGTTGCCTGCGCCCGGAAGTGCCCGGGCTGTCCGACAACATCCGGGTACGTTCCATCATCGGCCGCTTCCTGGAGCACACCCGCGTTTATTATTTTGGTAACAACGGGCGCCCGGAGGTGTACTGTTCGAGCGCCGACGGTATGGAGCGCAACCTGCTGAACCGGGTGGAGACGGCCTTCCCGATCGAGGACCCTGCGTTGGTGGCGCGACTTCGGGAAGACCTGGATACCTACCTGGCCGACAACTGCCAGGCCTGGATGCTGCAGCCGGATGGCAGCTACATCCAGAATCAGCCTGCTGAGGATGAGGAACGCTTTGCATCCCAGCTGGTCCTGCTCGAGCGACTGACGGGCAAAACCTGATAAACGGAGGCGCCAGTGAAGCGCGCATGGATTGTGGCCGGTGCGGTGTTGCTGGCTGGCGGTGGCATCCTGCCCTGGGCGGTGGGGTATCTGACCGAGCATCAGTGGCAGCGGGCGGTCACCGAGGTGAACGACACCCAGCCCTTCATGCAGGTGGACACCCGTGAGTACCAGCGCGGCATCCTGGGCGCCGAAGTGTACGGCACCCTGATGCTGCAGGATCCGGAAGCCGGTGAGACTCGCCCCCTGGAGTTCGTCGCCCACGTCAGCCACGGTATTACCGGCAGCCTGATGACCTTCGAGCCGGCCGACGGCTGGTCGCCCCCGGGCGCTGACTGGTTCCCGGGCGAGGATCCGACCCTGACCCTGGAAACCCGCCTGTGGGGCGAGGTGACGGTGAAGCTGGAGCTGCCTGAGTTGACCATCTCTGATCCGGATATGGAGGTCCGGGTGGTGGGCCTGCAACTGGATCAGTCCCTGGCGCATCTGCGTGGCGACGTCTGGACCGGACACGGGGAACTCCGGCTGGATTCTCTCGGAGTCTCAGCGGCTGGTAATGCGCCGGTCAGCCTTTCCGATGTGATTATCACCAGCAGCAGTGAATCCCGGGAGGACGACACTCGCCTGGATTCCCGGGTCGAGGTCAGCCTGGGGCAAGTGGAAATCGTGGATGGGGCCTATGGACCGCACCGGCTGGTCTTTGCCCTGGACAATCTGGAGGTCGCCAGCTGGAATCAGCTGGCAGCCGGAATGACAGAACTCCAGGCCTCAACCCTGGAGGGTGCCCGCAACGCCGGGTTCGAACAGCAGATGAAGGCCATGCAGCAGGTCAACGAGGCGTTACGGCAGCTGGCTGCGGCGGGTTTTTCGATGGCCATGCCGGAGCTCAGTGTCGCCACCCCGGAAGGTGATATCCGGGGCCAGATGGAAATCCGCCATCCGGAACTGGATGCGCAGCACGCGTCGTCAATGCTGCTGGTGATGCAGGGGCTGACCGGTGATCTGAATCTGACCCTGCCCGTGGCGCTGGCCGAGAAACATCCGGCCGTGATGCTGCAATTGGCGCCGCTGATCAAACAGGGGCTGTTGGTTCAGGAAGGGGACCGCCTGGTGATGAAAGGGGAAATGGCAGACCTGCTGCTGACGGTGAACGGGATCGAGATTCCGTTGCCGCCTCTGCTCTGACTTTTTCCGCTCCAGAGACAACAAAGCCCCGGACTCCGGGGCTTTGTTGTCTCTGGTCACTCAGTGGCCGGTCAGGCGATGGTATTTCTCCATCAGCTGTTCGCGGCTTTCCGGGCGCTCCGGGTCCAACGGAATGCAGTCCACCGGGCAAACCTGCTGGCACTGGGGCTCGTCGTAGTGGCCGACGCACTCGGTACACTTGTCCGGATCAATCACGTAGATCTCATCACCCGGGGAAATCGCCTCATTCGGGCATTCCGGTTCACAGACGTCGCAGTTGATGCATTCGTCGGTAATCATCAGGGCCATCTTGTGGGTACCTCAGGCTCAGTTGAACTTCTGTTTCAGGGCGGCCTCAACGGCGGGATCGACGAATTCTGAGACATCTCCGCCGAGGGAGGCGATTTCCCGGATCAGGGTGGAGGAGATGTAGGACAGGTGGTTCGAGGGTGTCAGGAAGACGCTTTCCACTTCCGGGGCCAGGCGGCGGTTCATGTCTGCCAGCTGGAATTCGTATTCGAAGTCGGAGACGGCACGCAGGCCACGCAGGATGACGGTGGCGCCCTGTTCCCGGACGAAGTCGGCCAGCAGGTTGCTGAAGCCGGTGACGGTCACGTTGGGCAGGTGGGCCGTTGCTTTTCTGACCAGTTCACAGCGTTCCTCGAGGTTGAGGAGGGGCTGTTTCTTGGGGTTGTAGGCGACGGCGACGACGATTTCGTCGAACATGCGGCCGGCGCGTTCGATGAGGTCGGTGTGGCCGTTGGTGATTGGGTCGAAGGTGCCCGGATAGATGACTTTGGACATGCACAGCTCCTTTCTTCGCTGGGTGCAATCATATCAGCATTCCTGGTTGTTCTGTAGTTGCCGGGGGTGGGATTCCGGGGCTTAGGCGTAGGCATGCGATTGATGGAGTGTGGCCAATTGGGAGGGTCTGTCCGGGAAACGCTCAAGCACGTCCCTGTGGCGCTTGAGCTCCGCCATCCATGGCTCCGCACATTCCCGGACAGACCCTCCCAATCGGCCATTCCTGACTTCCTGCAGAGCGCCCCGATTCCCTGGGAAGAGCGGAGCGGACGTGCGGAGTCGATCAGGCCTTGAGTCGATTCGCCAGTCTTGTACTGTTCCGCGCTGAAAGGGCATAAACCGACAACTGCGGATTGGCGCCGATGCTGGTCGGGAAGATCGAGGCGTCGTGGACACTCAGGTTGCCGACGTGGTGGTGTTCCCCGAAGCCGTTGACGACCGATTCCTCCGGATTGGCGCCCATGCCGCAGCCGCCCATCTGGTGGGCGGTGAACAGGCGGACGCGGTGCAGTTCCATGGGGAGTTGGTCGATGGCGGCTTTGGCGTCGGCCAGGGTGGTGTACCAGTCGGAGTCCAGGTGCATGAGGCGGACGCGTTTGGCGCCGGCGGCGAACTGGATTTCGGCCATGGTGTGGAAGGCGCGGCGCAGGCCGTCCCAGAGGTAGTCGGTGACCGGGTAGTCCAGGTAGGGGCTGCCGTCGTCCCGCAGGCCGATGGTGCCGCCCGGGCTTTCCGGGTGGAAGCCATCCCGGAGCAGGGCGATGACGGAGTTCATCCAGGGCAGGCGGGCCATGGTGTTGATCTGGGTGTCGCCGTGGCCGGGGATGACGCCGGCGGACATGGCCGGGTGCAGGGGTGGTACTTCCAGTTTGTAGCCCACCGGGCCGTCGACGCCGCCGCTGAAGTTGAAGTGGTCGGAGTAGATGGACTGGGGCGCGCCATAGAAGGGTTCCACCTTTTCCGGCATTTCGGCGACGCAGGCGTTGACCGGGTGGATGAAGGAGCGTTTGCCGATGCGGTTGTGCGGGTCGGGGATGCCGGAGCGCAGTAGCAGGCCCGGGGTGCCGATGGCGCTGGCGGCGGCGACGAAGTGTCGGGCTTTCAGGGTGACGGTGACGCCGGAGGGGGTGATGCCGTCGGCGGCCATGGCACTCGCCCGCAGGTGGTCGATGCGGTCCTGGTTCATCACCAGTTTGTCTGCCCGCAGGCCATGGATCAGGTGGGCATCGTTGTCCAATGCACCCGGGACAGTCGTCAGCAGGGCGCCCTGTTTGGCGTTGGTGGGGCAGCCGACGCCGCAGTAGCCCAGGTTCCAGCAACCTTTGACGTTGCGGGGAATGACCTGCCAGCTGTACCCGAGTTGGTCGCAGCCCTGGCGCAGGATGTCGTTGTTGACGTTGGGCTCCACCGCCCAGGGTTCCATGTTGTGGCGCTGTTCCCGGCCATCGAACCAGGGGGCCATGGCGTCCGGGGCGAGGGCGTCGAGGCCGAAGCGTTCGGCCCAGTAGTTCAGGGTGGCGTCCGGGGTGCGGAAGCTGCTGGTCCAGTTGACGGTGGTGGAACCGCCGACGCAGCGACCCTGAAGAATCGCAATGGCGCCGTCTTTGGTGACCCGGCTCATGCCTTCCTGGTACAGGCTGGCGTAGGCGCTGAGTTCGTCCATCTTGAAGTCTTTCTGGTAATACAGCCGGCCCTCTTCCACCAGGATGACCGACAGGCCGCGTTTGGCGAGGATCTCGGCGGTGGTGCCGCCGCCGGCACCGGTGCCGATCACCACGACATCGGCTTCGAGGGTTCGGTTTTCAGTCAGGGTGGCGCCATCGGTGACTTTCCAGCCGGATTCCAGGCCCTGGGCGATACGATCTTTTAACTGCATGGTTGGCTCCGTCAATCAGCCGGGGATTTACGCGTTCTGGAACTGGGGCAGGGCATCTACCGCCCATTGTGGTGGTCCTGGATAACCGGACAGATGCCAGAAATCCTCGTAACCATAGAACGCCACGTTGCTGATCTTGGTCAGGGCAATGTAACCGTTGTTGAACAGGCCGATTCCGCTGGTGCGCCAGCGCTCCAGGAAGGCATTGGCCTCTTCGGTGGTAACGTTGGGCCAGCTGGACCAGACCCGGGCGATGGTGACGCGGGTCAGGCCGAAATTGAGCAGGTCAAACAGGCGCCGGAGTTCCTTCTGGTTCGCCGGGCCGAAGTTGTGGATGCCGGCATCGATCCGCTCGATGGTGCCGGCGATCGCCATGCGCCTCGCTTGTGGCTGCTCCGGCAAACCCGGACCAATCATCGCCGGTAGCAGGGCTTCAAACAGCTGGATATCGTCGGGGGTCAGGAATCTGAACTCGTAGCTGGCGTCCATGCGGGTGCCCACGGCACTGACCCGGCCGGCGGGCATGGAGCCGCAGCCGCTGAGGCCCGCGGTGACGCTGACGGTGCCCAGGAATAATGCGCCGCCGAGGCTGGTTTTGAGGAAGCTGCGGCGGTCGAGGTTGGCAAAATCAGAGGGGACTGAACGTACTTCAGGATTATCGTTCATTGCTGCCTTCTCTTTTTGTTGTTTGAGGGCGTTTATCCGGAGTCTGATCGTCGAGGTCTGGAAGGGCTTTCCGAAACTGTGCAAAACATGGATGTTTTGCTCAAGCCTACATGGACGTATTCACGGCGTGTTTCGGAAAGCCCTTCCAGACCTCGGCAGCCCCCGAGGGTCAGCGAATAAAGAAGCGGTAAACAAGTCGATGCATAGCTGTACCGTGCGGGGCATAGACATACTTGCCGCTGTTGAACTTCTGCTTGGTGAAGATCGCCCGGTGATGGGAGAAGGTCAGGAAGCCTTCGCGGCCATGGTAGTGACCCATACCCGAATCCCCGATACCACCGAACGGCAGATCGTCCTGGGCCACATGCATCAACGCATCGTTGATGCACATGCCGCCGGAGTGGGTGTTCTCCACCACGTGCTGCTGCTCATCCTTGTTGTATCCGAAGAAATACAGGGCCAGCGGACGCGGACGGTCATTGATGTAGTGGATGGCCTCATCCAGGGTGCCGTAGGCCACCACCGGCAGGATCGGACCGAAAATCTCGTCCTGCATCACCTTCATGTCCGGCGTCGCCTTCAGAACCAGGGTCAGCGGGATCTTCCGGGTGCCATCCTTCAGGTCCTCACGGGCCGGGTTAATCTCGATCAGCTCCGCGCCTTTCTCCCGGGCGTCGTCCAGATAACCCTGCAGACGGTCGTACTGGCGCTCGTTGATGATGGCGGTGTAATCGTCATTGTCCCGCAGGCCCGGGTACATCTCGGCAAAGCGGGTGCGGAATTCATCCACAAATGTCTGCACCCGGTCTGCCGGGCACAGCACATAGTCCGGCGCCACGCAGGTCTGCCCGGCGTTGAACGCCTTGCCGAAGGCAATGCGCTGGGCGGCGTCCTCCATCGGAACGTCCGGGGAAACGATGGCCGGGGACTTGCCCCCCAGCTCCAGGGTCACCGGCGTCAGATTCTCGGCCGCCGCACGCATCACCAGCTTGCCGACCGAGGTGGAGCCGGTGAACAGCAGGTGATCAAAGGGGCGTGAGGAGAAGTCGGCGGCCACATCCGCCTCGCCATTGATAACGGCGACCAGGTCCTCGGCAAAGTTGTCCTCGATGATTTCCTTGAACAGGGCCGAGGTGTGCGGGGTGTACTCGGACATCTTGATCATGGTGCGGTTGCCTGCGGCCAGGGAGGCCACCAGCGGGCCAACCGCCAGGTACAGTGGGTAGTTCCAGGGCACGATCACGCCCACCACGCCCTTGGGCTGGTAGTGCACCTTGTTGCTGGCGGGCTGGAACAGCATCGAGACATGGCGCTTCGACGGTTTCATCCAGTCGGCGAGGTTTTTCAGGGTGTAGTTGATGCCCTGGATCGAAGGCATCACCTCGGCAATCAGCGATTCGTCCCGGGAGCGGCAGCTGAAGTCCCGGTCAATGGCTTCCACCAGCCGGTCCTGATTGCTGAGCAGGGCCCGTTTCAGGCGTTTCAGGTTGTCCTGCCGTTCGGTCAGAGAGGGCGAAGGGTTGCCGCGAAAAGCCTTTTTCTGTGCTGCGAACACCCGATGGGTATGCTGGATGTGTTTCTTGCTTTCCGTAAGCTGGACGACGGTAGCAGCCATGACATTCTCCCCAGGGTAGCCGGCATCAGGGCCGGCTACCGGTTTTGTGGTGTGGCCAAAAAACAGCCAGGTTGCATCAGGGAGTATTATTAGAGTATATACTCTAGGCAGTCAAGCAAGCGCCGATGGCCGATCGGGCCAGTCGACCGAAAGACCCCAAAAAGTGCTCACAACCCTATGAAAACCAGAGACAAAATCCTCCTCGCCAGTCTTGAGCTGTTCAATGAACGGGGCGAGCGCAATGTCACCACCAATCACATTGCCGCTCACCTGGCGATCTCACCGGGCAACCTCTATTACCACTTCCGCAACAAGTCGGACATCATTTATGAGATTTTCCTGGAATACGAGAAGCTGGTGGATTACTACCTGGATATTCCCCGGGACCGCCCGCTGACCCTGGAGGACCTGACGTTCTATCTGGAATCCGTTTTTGATGGCCTGTGGAGTTACCGGTTTTTCCACCGGGACCTGGAATACCTGCTGGACAGCGATCCCCGCCTGCGCAAGGACTACCGGGAATTCACCAATCGTTGTCTGGCGGCCATCAGCCAGATCTTCGAGAAGATGTCGGAGGCCGGCATTATCGAGCCCCAGCCCGAGGACCTGCGTTCGGCCATGTCGCTGAATGTGTGGCTGGTGATCACCAACTGGATGGCGTTCCTGAAAACCGCCCACGCTGGGGATGAACCCGCCAGTCTCAGTCTGACGGAGCTCAAGCAGGGCATCTACCAGGTGCTCACGCTGGAGATTCCCTATCTGACATCCGACTATCGGGAACAGGTGATGGCGTTGCGGGAAAAATACCGGCCGTCCCTACCCGAGCCGGCCGGACCGGTTGTCTGAGTCGATCAGAGTACGTGAAAGACGAAATATTGAACAAAAAATGAACGATTCGGGAACTTCAGGCGCAACCAGCGATCTACAGAAGTGACGTTGGGAATTCGGACATTCCTTGCGTCTCCTGAGTGAGTTCTCAGGTTTTAGCACGTCGCAAACCCTGACGTTTCACCGGTCTGTCCCTTGGCAGACCGGTTTTTTTTATGCCAGTTCCGGCGGTTCCCCTTCCAGCCAGTCATTCAGTGCTTCGCGGCATTCCTCGACACCCCGCTTGGAGGTGGCCGAGAACATGATCAGGTGCTGCACGCACTGGTAGGCTTTCAGCTGTTTGGCGATGCCCAGCATGGCGGTCTTGGCCTGGCCGAATTTCAGTTTGTCCGCCTTGGTGGCCAGAATCATCAGCGGAAGGTGGTTATGTTCGCACCATTCCACCATCATTTGGTCGAAGTCGGTCAGCGGGTGGCGGATGTCCATGACCAGGACCAGGCCGCGCAGACATCGGCGGTCGTTCAGGTAATGGCCCAGGTGTTGCTGCCA
The DNA here is from genome assembly GCA_018623515.1 of Marinobacter sp. Classification (GTDB taxonomy): domain Bacteria; phylum Pseudomonadota; class Gammaproteobacteria; order Pseudomonadales; family Oleiphilaceae; genus Marinobacter. Next base: position 83,083 of record JAAZVL010000001.1, on the reverse strand, counting down.
GTCGTCCTTCATGTCCCGTGACACCTTGGCATAGCCATAGCCGGGCAGGTCGACCAGTCGGCATCCCTCCCGATTCAGGGAAAAGAAGTTGATCAGGCGGGTACGCCCCGGGGTCTTGGAGGTGCGCGCCAGTTTGCCGTTGGCGGTGATGGCGTTCAGGGCGCTGGATTTGCCGGCGTTGGAGCGGCCGGCAAAGGCTACCTCGGCGCCGATATCGGGCGGACACTCTTCCAGCCGGGACGCGCTGATCAGGAACCGGGCGCTATTAAAAGAGATGGATTTTTGAGTCAGATCAGGGTCCACAACAGTTGGCTTTCCTTTGGATTTCAGTTATTGGCGATTAATGTATAATGCTACACCAATTCCGGGCGGCGCGCTGTGCGTGGCCGCTGTCAGTCCCGGTTTTGAGCCTGCCTGGTCAGCGCCTGCCGGCTGCATGATGAAGAATACCTTTAAGATGAGAGAAGCGGAGCGAGCATGAAAAAACTGATCGCAGGAGTTGTTCTTGGTGTAAGCCTTACAACGCTGGCACACGGAGCAGGAGATCCCCAGGCAGGTGAACAGAACGCAGCGGTATGTGCCGGTTGCCACGGCCAGGGCGGCCAGAAGCCGGTAATGGGTGTATACCCGAAGCTGTCCGGACTGGGCGAGAAATACCTTTATGACCAGCTGGTGGCCATCAAGTCCGGCGACCGCGCTATCCCGGAGATGACCGGTCTGCTGGATAACATGTCCGAGCAGGATCTGCAGGACCTGGCGGCATACTTCGACAGCCAGGAGATGATCGTGAGCCAGGCCAGCCCGGACACCATCGATCAGGGCGCAGCTCTGTACCGTGGCGGTAACCTGGCGACCGGTGTGCCGGCATGCGCGGGCTGCCACAACCCCCAAGGCAAGGGTAACGAGCCGGGTGGCTATCCTGCTCTGGGCGGTCAGAATGCGGAGTACATCATCAAGCAGCTGAATGCTTACCGTGACGGCTCCCGCGCCACCGGAGCCAACGCAGCCATCATGATGGACGTTGCCGCCAAGCTGACCGACGCCGAAATCGAGGCTGTCGCCAACTACGTTTCCGGCCTCAACTGATTTCGGAACGTGTTGTTGGAAAACCCCGCCCTGGCGGGGTTTTTTGTTGTTTGCTTACCATGCTGTAATGCGCCGCTGTCGGCTCCGTTGTGGAACTTTTGCCGATTGCTGGGTCATAATCCCTCACAAAATGCATTCAGGAAGTCGGAGACGTTGAATGATCAGATCACTTGGAGTGGCAGCTTTGCTGGCAATGGCCGTCGCCGTCACGGGAACCGCCAGTGCCCAGAGCTGGGAAGAGGGCGTGCACTATCGCAAGCTTGACACACCGGTCCGCACCGCGAATGAGAGCGGCGTCGAGGTGGCCGAGGTGTTCTGGTACGGCTGCCCCCATTGCTACAATTTCAAGCCGCTGGCGGAGGCCTGGGAGGCCGAGGCACCGGATTATGTGAATTACGTTCGCATTCCGGCCGCGCTGGGTCGTTCCTGGGAACCCCATGCCCGCGCGTTTTACGCCCTCGAAGCCATGGGTGAGCTCGAAAAGGTACATGATGCCCTGTTTGAGGCACTGGCGGGTGAGCGCCGGCCCCTGAACGATGGTGAATCCCTGGCGGATTTTGTGGCCGGCCATGGCGTGGATCCGGAAGAGTTTCTGAAGAACTACAACAGCTTCGGTGTGAACGCGAAGATGCAGCAGGCCCAGGCCAAGATTCGCGGCGCGCGGGTTACGGGGACACCGACTATGCTGGTTGATGGGAAGTATACGGTGACGGCTTCCATGGCCGGTGGTCACGAAGCTGTGCTGAAAGTTGTGGATTACCTGGTTGAGAAGGAAAACAGCGCCGGGCAATGACAGATAAGCCCGGTGGCGCGGCCTTGCCACCGGGCAATGTAAGGCAGGAAGAGACTGCCGGCCTATGTACAAGCGAATTCGCAAACAGATCGATGGAATCCTGAAGTCGGAACAGGAGCCGAGAGGCCGCTGTTCCGGTTTCGAGCATGTTCCGGAATTCGAACCCCACCGCCATATCCGTCTGCTCACTTTCAACATCCAGGTGGGCATCAATACCACGTCCTACCGCCACTACGTGACCCGCAGCTGGCAGCATGTCCTGCCTTATCGCAACCGGATCGAGAACCTGGACCGGATTGCCCGGCTGGTCAGCAATTACGATGTGGTGGCGCTGCAGGAATGCGATGGCGGCAGCCTCCGCAGCGGCTTTATCAACCAGGTGCAGTACCTGGCCGAGGCCGCAGGGATTCCCTACTGGTACCAGCAGCTGAACCGGAATATGGGGCAGATTGCCCAGCACTCCAACGGCCTGCTCAGCCGGTTCCGCCCGCTGGATGTCACCGAGCACCGGCTACCGGGGCTGATTCCCGGGCGAGGGGCCATCATCGCACGCTATGGTGTGAAAGAGGATCCTCTGGTGTTGGTTCTCATGCACCTGTCCCTGAGCAAGGCCGCGCAGCAGCGGCAGTTGGGCTATATCCGGGAACAGATTGCCGATTATCAGCACGTGGTGCTGATGGGCGACATGAACGCTCACGCCGAGCAGCTTCTGACTCAGACCCCCCTGAAACAGACCGACCTGATTCCGTTACCGGAGACGGCGCACAGTTTTCCGAGCTGGCGCCCGGAGAAGGCGCTGGATCACATCCTGGTCAGTCCGAGCCTGGAAATCCGCCGGTCGGAGGTGGTGAGCTACCCGGTCTCCGATCACTTGCCCATCGCCATGGATGTGGCGTTGCCGAAAGGCTACCTGGAAACCTTCTGATGTTTATCGCAGACACAAAAAACCCGGCAACTGCCGGGTTTTTTGTGAAGGCCGGATCAGGATTACTTGATCTTGGCTTCTTTGTACGCAACGTGCTTGCGGACAACCGGATCGTACTTTTTGATCTCGATTTTTTCCGGAGTGTTACGCTTGTTCTTTTTGGTCGTGTAGAAGTGACCAGTGCCTGCTGAAGATACCAGCTTGATTTTCTCGCGCATGATGCGGCTCCTTATACCTTCTCGCCGCGGGCACGAAGATCGGCCAGCACAGCGTCAATGCCTTTTTTGTCGATGATGCGCATGCCCTTGGTGGATACGCGCAGCTTCACGAAACGCTTCTCGGACTCAACCCAGAAACGATGGTTCTGCAGATTCGGCAGAAAACGGCGACGAGTGTGATTCATCGCGTGGGATACGTTGTTACCGGATACCGGACGCTTACCGGTAACCTGACAAACTCTGGACATACTTGCCTCCGACCTGAGCAGTGGTCTCTATCAATACGAATTCGTTTTTAATGCGTCTCTGGTTGCCGGGGAGCCTGCTTGCTCCCTGTTCGCGCCTTGTAAACGGAACGCTGCCTGCCAGACGCCGCCAGAAAGGGACGCTTTTATACCAGAACTCGCCCCCCAACGCAAAAAATTGTTGGGAAATTGGCCAGTATCCGGGGCGTCATTTTACCGACAGTCACATCAGTCCTCTTTCGGCGAGGGATATTACCTCACCATGGCCGACAACCATATGGTCAAGAACCCTGATATCCACCAGACCCAGGGCCTCTTTCAGGCGTCGGGTCAGGGAAATGTCGGCCTGGCTGGGCTCGGCGACACCCGAGGGGTGGTTGTGGGCAAAGATGACCGCCGCGGCGTTGTCCTCCAAAGCCTGCCGGACTACCTCACGGGGGTAGACAGCGGCACCGTCGATGGTGCCCCGGAACAGCTCCCGGTACTGGATGACCCGATGGCGGTTGTCCAGGAACAGGCCGGCAAACACTTCATGGGGGTAGGTTCCCAGCCGGCTGGTGAGAAACCGACGGGTGTCGGCCGGAGAGCGTAGCGGATCGCCCTGGCGCAGGGGTTCGTCCATCACCCGTCGGGACATCTCCAGGGCGGCCTGGACCTGGGCATACTTGGCCGTGCCCAGGCCCTTGACCTGGCAGAATTGCCGTCGGGAGGCCGTGAGCAGCCCGCGCAGGCCGCCGAACTCCTCTATCAGGTGTCGCGCCAGGGTCATCACCGGCATGCCGGCAGTGCCTGTGCGCAGAAAAATGGCCAGTAATTCAGCGTCGGACAGGGATTCGGGGCCGTGCGCCAGCAAGCGCTCACGGGGGCGCTCGTCGGCCGGCCAGAGAGAGGTAGGCATACCTGGCTTCCTTGCATCTGGTGGTTGTCTGGGTGCTTCCTGCACCGCGAATGGCTTCTCAGGGTTACAAAGGTTACTTGAAAAAGTAACATTCGGTAAATGTTAAGATTTCCGCCCCATGCTGTTCCTGATAACCGGGCGTGCTATCTTATAACCCTTTTCAATATAAGGAATTGTGGAGCCGATATGGGCGCCAAACGCATTCTGTTGGGAGTGACCGGTGGCATTGCCGCCTACAAGAGTGCCGAGCTGGTGCGGTTGCTGAAGAAGGCCGGCTGCGAGGTTCGTGTGGTGATGACCTCCGGCGCCGGGGCTTTCGTCACACCATTGACCTTCCAGGCGCTCAGCGGCGAGCCGGTCCGGACCTCACTGCTGGACCCCGAGGCGGAAGCCGGAATGGGTCACATCGAGCTGGCCAAGTGGGCGGAGCAGGTGGTGGTGGCGCCGGCCTCGGCCGATTTCATGGCCCGGCTGGCCAACGGTCTGGCGGATGATCTGCTGACCACCGTCTGTTGCGCCACCGATGCGCCCATTGCCCTGGCGCCGGCGATGAATCAGGCCATGTGGCGCAATTTCCGGACCCAGCGCAACCTGTCCATGCTGAACGAAGATCCCCAGGTGACGGTCTGGGGCCCCGACCAGGGCGATCAGGCCTGTGGCGATACCGGCCCTGGCAGGATGCTGGAGCCGGAGGCCCTGGCGTCCCTGATCCTGGATGAAGGGCAAGGGCCACTGAGTGGGAAGCGGGTCGTGATTACCGCGGGCCCGACCCGGGAACCGCTGGACCCGGTCCGTTACATCAGTAACCATAGCTCCGGCAAGATGGGCTATGCATTGGCCGGTGCTGCCCGGGCCGCCGGCGCCCGGGTCATTCTGGTCAGTGGGCCAGTAACCATTGCACCGCCGGCGGGCGTGGACGTGCGTCCGGTGATGACCGCCCAGGACATGCTCTCGCAATCCATGGCCGCCGTGGATGAGGGTTGTGATGTCTTCATCGCCACCGCGGCCGTGGCCGATTACCGCCCGGAGACCTGTGCCGGCGACAAGATCAAGAAATCCAGCGAAGCCATGTCCCTGGCGCTGGTTCGCAACCCGGATACCCTGGCGACGGTGGCGGCGCGCGCCGATGCACCGTTTACCGTGGGTTTTGCGGCGGAAACCACCGATGTGGCCCGTTACGCCACCGACAAGATGACCCGGAAAAAACTGGACATGATCGTCGCCAACGACGTCTCCACTCCGGGGCTGGGCTTCAACAGCGATAACAATGCGGTAACGGTGTTCTGGCCCGGTGGCCAGGAGCAGATCGGACCGGACAGCAAACAGACCATTGCCACCCGCCTGGTGGCCCTGATTGGCGAGCACCTGGAAGCAACTTCATGACCAAAAAGACCCTTCAGGTCCGGATCCTCGATGACCGGATCGGTACCACTATTCCGTTTCCCGAGTATGCCACCGAAGGTTCCGCCGGGCTTGACCTCAGAGCCTGCCTGAAGGAGCCGCTGGTGCTGGAGCCCGGCCAGACCCAGCTCATTCCCACCGGATTGTCGATTCATATTGCCGATCCGTCCCTGGCGGCAATGATTCTTCCCCGCAGCGGCCTGGGGCACAAACACGGCATCGTGCTGGGTAACCTGGTCGGTCTGATCGACTCCGATTACCAGGGCGAGTTGATGGTGTCCTGCTGGAACCGTGGCAATTCCACCTTCACGGTCAATGTGGGTGAGCGCATCGCGCAGCTGGTGCTGGTGCCGGTGGTGCAGGCCGATTTTGAAGTCGTGGATGAATTCGACGCCAGTGCCCGGGGCGAGGGCGGCTTCGGCTCCACCGGAAGCCACTGATTATCCCGGGATCATGCCGGCCCAAGGTCGGCCGGCTATACTTGGCTGATAACTGCCTGGTCAGGACGAAAAATAACATCGCAGGATAGACTATGAAGTTCGGCTTGAAAAAGACTTCAGAAGACGCGTCAGACGACCAACCAGCGAAAATCGGGAAGGCACGCAAGGGCAGGGGCAAGGCTTCGGGGCCTCGCCTCAAGCGTCTGACTTCCATCGCGTTCAGTCAGGCCCTGATTGTGGTCCTGGCCGGGATCGTCTCGGTCGTGTTGTTGCATTTCATGGTGGTCCAGCCAGCCGGAAACGAGCGCCTGATGCTCCAGCAGAGCCATGAGGTGGATGCCGCGGCCGAGCGATTGAACCGGTACCTGGAGCTGTTGCAGCAGAGTGTGGATGGACTGTCGACCCAGGCTTACGTCCGGCAGGCGGTCCAGAGCGGCGAATCCCTGGCGGCGGCTGAAGAGCAGCTCGCGGGCACCCTGCCCGGTATCCGGGCGGTCTATCTTTTCCCTTCCGGCACCATTCCCCGTTCCGCCGATGACGATGCCCTCCTCGGCTTTGCCGGTCTGGAGTTGGCGCGTACGGCGGAAGCCGGAGGCGAACTCTATCCGGATGCCTTCCCCCGGGAAAATCGCTGGCTTGTGCAGATTGCAACTCCGGTCAGCAATCCGGAGACCGGGGCGGTGGCCGGCACCCTGCTGATGGTGTTCGAGGCGTCGCGGCTGCAGCCGCTGTTGACGGTGGTCAATCCGGAGCTGGGTGGCCAGCTGGCGCTGGTACAGACAGTCTCCGGCACCGCCCGGACGGTGGTGAGCAAGGGTAGCGGTAACGGCGAGCCGGTCAGCCGCACCCTGGTCAATCCAGACTGGTCGGTTTCCTACCGGCCGGCCCGGCTACCCGGACCTCCGGTGGACATAGTCGTTATCGCACTGATGGTCGGTGTGCCGGTCCTGATGGCTGCCATTGCCGTCTGGCTCCTGCTCGGCAGCGCCCAGCGCAGTCTGCGGCAGGATGTTGCCGCCCTGGTTCAGTGGGCCCAGAAGGTGTTCGGCGGCGAACGTTCCAGACCTCCCGGTTTCCGGTGGGACATGATCGCTTCCACCGGGGAAGTCCTTTACCGGTTGGCCCAGGCAGTGGACAAGCGTATTGCCCGGACCACGACCTCGGCTCCCGCTGCCCGGGGCGCAGGCCAGGGCAAGGCCGGACCGGAGGACGAACCGCTGTTCCAGGACAAGGATGTACTCGATATCGACATGATGGACGGGGATGAGGACGTGTTGGGTTTCAGCGGAGACAGTAGCCAGTCAGGTAGTGAGCCCGTTCCGGAAGCGACTGCGGCTGCGGCTGCAGTCCCGGCCGTGCAAGTGTCTCCGGAGATCTTCCGGGCGTATGATATCCGGGGTATTGTCGGTGAAACCCTGTCCGAGGATGTGGTCCGGGTGATTGGCCAGGCCATTGGTTCCGAGGCGGTCGCCAGAGGCGTCGAGACGTTATGTGTGGGCTATGACGGGCGCCATTCAAGCCCCGGGCTTGCCGATGCCCTTGCCCGGGGCGTCATGGCGGCAGGCTGTAATGTTATCCATATCGGCGCGGTCCCCACGCCAGTGCTCTATTTTGCCACCCACGAGTTACAGACCGGTTCCGGGGTAATGGTTACCGGCAGTCACAACCCGGCCAACTATAACGGCCTGAAAATCATGCTTGGTGGCGAAACCCTCTCCGGTGAGGCAATACAGCAGCTGTACCATCGGGTTGAAACCGGCGAGCTGGTCAGCGGCCACGGCGAGGAAACCTCGGAGGATGTCCGTCGGGCCTACCTGGACCGGATCGTAGGCGACATCGCGGTGGCCGCGCCGCTGAAAGTGGTGGTCGATGCCGGTAACGGTATCGCCGGTGAATTGGCGCCCCTGCTCATCGAGGAGCTGGGTTGCGAGGTGATTCCCCTGTACTGCGAAGTGGACGGCGATTTCCCCAACCACCACCCGGATCCCGGCAAGCCGGCCAACCTGGATGATCTGATTGCCCGGGTCCGGACGGAAGGAGCGGATCTCGGGGTTGCCTTTGACGGCGACGGGGACCGGCTCGGCGTGGTGACCAATACCGGCAAGATCATCTGGCCCGACCGGTTGCTGATGTTGTTCGCCCGGGATGTGGTGTCCCGCAATCCGGGTGCGGATGTACTCTACGACGTCAAGTGCAGCAGGCGCCTGGCCAATGTGATTTCCGAGGCCGGTGGCCGGCCGATCATGTGGAAAACCGGCCATTCCCTGATGAAAGCCAAAATGAAGGAAACCGGCGCCCTGCTGGCCGGCGAGATGAGTGGGCACATCTTCTTTGCAGAGCGCTGGTACGGCTTCGACGACGGCCTTTACTCCGCTGCCCGTTTGCTGGAAATCCTGGGTATTGAAGACCGCCATTGCGACGAGGTGTTCGAGGATTTCCCGGAGGATGTCAGTACCCCCGAGCTCAATGTCGAAGTGACCGAGAGCAGCAAATTCGAGATCATTGATCGACTCGCTGCGGAGGGGGAGTTTGGTGACGGCAACATCAGTACCATCGACGGTATTCGCGTAGACTACGCCGATGGCTGGGGCCTGTGCCGTGCCTCCAACACCACACCGGTGCTGGTCCTCCGGTTCGAGGGTGAAACCCGGGATGTCCTGGACCGGATCCGGGCGGTGTTCCGGGAGCAGCTGCAGCGGGTGGCACCTGATATTGTGACCGATTTCTGACGATTTCGGCTGCCCGCGGACCACGGGCGGGTGATCAACGTTTTTCAAAGGTAAGGAACAACATGGCGCTGGATCGTGAAACAGCAATGCAGGTGGCCTCGGTACTGAGCCGGGGTCTGCCCTATATCCAACGGTTCACCGGCAAGACGGTGGTGATCAAGTACGGCGGCAACGCCATGGAGAACGAGGACCTCAAGAGCAGTTTCGCCCGGGACGTGGTGCTCATGAAGCTGGTTGGCATCAACCCGATCGTGGTCCACGGCGGCGGCCCCCAGATCGGTGAACTGCTGGAGCGCCTCAACATCGAATCCCGGTTCGTCAACGGCATGCGGGTCACCGATTCCGAAACCATGGATGTGGTGGAGATGGTGCTCGGCGGCCAGGTGAACAAGGAAATCGTATCCCTGATCAATGCCCATGGCGGCACCGCAGTCGGTTTGACCGGCAAGGATGCCAACCTGATCCGGGCCCGCAAGCTTGAGGTGGTCAACCGGTCCCCGGAGTTGGAGCGCCCGGAAATCATCGACATCGGCCACGTGGGCGAGGTCGCCAGTGTCAACGTGGACGTCATCGAGATGCTGACCCGCAGCAATGTCATCCCGGTGATTGCACCGATCGGGGTGGGGCCGGACGGCGCTTCCTATAACATCAATGCCGACCTGGTGGCGGGCAAGGTGGCGGAAGCCATGAAGGCCGAGAAGCTGATCCTGCTGACCAACGTGTCCGGTCTGAAGAGCAAGGACGGCAAGGTCCTCACCGGCCTGACCGCCCAGCAGGTGAACGAGTTGATCGAGGACGGCACCATCCACGGCGGTATGTTGCCCAAGATCCGCTGCGCCCTGAGCGCGGTGGAGAACGGGGTGCGTACCTCCCATATCATTGATGGCCGGGTTGCCCACGCCTGCCTGCTTGAAATCTTTACCGACGAGGGTGTCGGTACCCTGATTTCCCGCAACTGATCCACCCAAGGAGTGTCCGGATGAAGCGGCTGCTGACCCTGCTGATTGTGCTGGCCCTGTTGGTCTTTGCGGCCTTCAAGGGTGCCACCTGGTGGCTGGCCGACCAGCGCCTGGCGGAAGCCCGGCTGGCCCTGGACGATTACGGGGTGCTCGAGCGGGGTACCATTGGTTCCGGCGTTGATGGACGGCTGTTACTGACCAATGCCCGGTGGCAGGATTTCCGCCTGACCCAGCCGCTGGAATCAGGCCGTGTCGAATTCGACGCCCGGTCGCCGCTGGCCCTGCTCACCGTGCTGGCCGATCCGGGCAACCTGCCGCCGGAATGGTCGCTCAGGGCCGAGGGCCTGGGCCTTGTGCTCGACGCCGCCATGCTCCGGAACTGGGTGACTGCAGAGGGCACCAACGTGGAGGGCGACCCGGCACTTCTGTTGCTGCCCTGCGCGCCCGATCCGAGGCAGCAGCTGAGCAGTGGCGACCTGATGCGAATGGGCATCACCGGTCTGGCGGGCGAACTCCTGGTGGAACAGACCAGCGATGGGGTGTACGCCGAGCTGAACACTGCCGGCACTGGCAGCCTGGATGTGGACTGGCCGGGCGCCCGGGTGGATTTGCAGGCCCCGGAAGATACCCTGGCCAGTTCGGATGCACCGATGGCAGTCACCCTCAGGGATGGCGGCCTGATGCGTCGGATTGCTGCCTACTGTTCCCGGGAAGCCGGGCTCGATACCATGGAGTGGGCGCGCCGTGCGACCGTTGCGCTGGAACAGGGGCTGAATGTCCGGGGCCTGGCGCCCAGTGAGCAGTTGCTTGCCCTCTACCGTCAGTGGCTGCTGGAAGGTGGCGAACTGAACCTGGCTATCGAGCCATCAGAGCCCTGGTTGGGCATCCCGGTCAGGGATCCGGGTGAAGAAGGTCAGGAGGCTGAATGGCAAGTGGGGTACAATGGAGCCAGCGTTCCGGATGTTTACCTGCAGGCCCTGCCGCCCGAGCCCGAGCTGGTGGATGAGGCTTCGGAACCGTCCCCCGGTACTCGCGAGAATCCAGCGGTGGAGGGGTGGTATGCCGAGCCTGTGGCAACGGCCGGCTCGTGGGTCGGTCGCCGGGTCCGGGTCACCCTTTCCAATGACAATGTGGTGGAAGGGCGTCTGGTCAGTGTCTCCGAGCGCGAGCTCGAAGTGGCCCGGGTGGTTGCCGGCGGCGAAGTGGCCTATCCGATGCTGTTGAGCGCTGTATCCGGCTTCGAGGTCTGGCGTCGTGGCCGCAGTGAATGACGCCTGACCTCCCCTGATCATTCTTGTTCACTCCGGACGGGGTTGAGAGGATATTATGGCACAGACCGAAGATACCAAAGCGGCGGTTCCCGGGCTCAGGGACATGCTGGCCCGGCTGATTTCCCTGCCCTCGATCAGCAGCGCCTCGCCCGAGTGGGATCACAGTAACGAAGCGGTTGTTCGCACCCTCGCCGAATGGCTGGAACCCCTCGGTTTCGTGGTGGAAATTCTTGAAGTGCCCGGTGTGCCCGGCAAATTCAACCTCATTGCCACTCTTGGGCGAGGGCCGGGCGGGCTGGTGTTGTCCGGCCACACCGATACCGTGCCCTTTGATGACAAGCGCTGGCAGAGCGATCCGTTCACCCTGACCGAGCGGGATAACCGCTGGTACGGTCTGGGGACCTGTGACATGAAGGGCTTCTTCCCCCTGGCGATCGAGGCAGCCAGAGCCTATTCGGATGCTACGCTCAAGCAACCGCTGATTATCCTGGCCACGGCGGACGAAGAGAGCTCCATGAACGGCGCCCGGGCCCTCGCTGAGGCCGGTAAGCCGAAGGCCCGGTATGCGGTGATCGGTGAACCCACCAGCCTCAGACCGGTACGGATGCACAAGGGCATCATGATGGAGCGGCTGAAGTTTGAGGGGCGGTCCGGCCATTCCTCCAACCCGGCCCTGGGTCGCAACGCCATGGAGGGCATGCACGAGGCCCTGACCGAGTTGCTGACGCTCCGCAGTCAGTGGCAGCAGCAATACCGGAACCCCAGCTTTGAAGTCCAGTTTCCCACTCTGAACCTGGGCTGTATCCACGGTGGTGATAATCCCAACCGGATCTGTGCCCAGTGCGAACTGCACTTCGACCTCCGGCCACTGCCGGGCATGGCCATGGAGGACCTGAGGCAGGCGATCCTGGCCAGGGTCCAGCCGGTTGCCGAGCGGCGGGAGCTGGGGCTGGTCTTTGAGCCCCTGTTTGACGGCGTGCCGCCGTTCGAGACGCCGGCCGATGCGGCGCTGGTCCGGACCTGTGAAAAACTTACCGGACACACGGCCCACGCGGTGGCCTTTGCCACGGAAGCGCCGTGGCTTCAGAAGCTGGGTCTGGAGACCCTGGTGATGGGGCCAGGATCGATTGACCAGGCGCACCAGCCGGATGAGTACCTGGAGTTGTCCCAGCTGGAGCCGACGGTGCGGATACTCCGGGGCCTGATCGAGGAATTTTGCCTGTGACGGAGATGCGGAATTGAAATCGAACGCCTGGTTGCATGGTTTCCGCCATTCATCGCCCTACATTAATGCCCATCGCGGCCGGACTGTGGTGCTGACGATTCCGGGCGATGCCATTGAGCACAGCAACTTCATCAATATCATCCACGATATTGCCCTGTTGAGCAGCCTGGGTGTGCGCCTGATCGTTGCCTTCGGCGCGCGCCCACAGATCCAGGCACGCCTGGAGAATGCCGGCGCCGAGTCCCGTTTTGACCGGGGCCTGAGGATCACCCCCGAACAGCATCTGCCCATGGTCATGGAGGCCATTGGTGGTCTTCGTGCCTATCTGGAGAGCCAGTTGTCCATGGGGCTGGTCAATTCACCCATGCACAATGCCCGGATCCGGGTCAGCAGTGGCAACTTCGTCACCGCCCGCCCCGTGGGGGTGCTTGACGGTGTCGATTTCGGTTACACCGGCCGGGTCCGGCGGATCGATGCCAGCGGTATCGAGAAGCTCCTGGAGCTGGGGCATATCGTGATCCTGCCGCCCATGGGCTATTCACCGACGGGAGATACCTTCAACCTGTCCTATGAAGATGTCGGTAGTCAGGTTGCAGCCGCCGTGCAGGCCGAGAAGCTGATGGTATTCATCGACGATCAGGGGTTGCTGGAGGAGGGTGGCACCCTGATCCGGGAGCTGTCGGTCCGGCAGGCCTCGGAGCGCCTGGCGGCAGGGACGGTTACCGGGCATGATGCGGATCTGCTGAAGGCGGCATGCGATGCCTGCGTCAAGGGCGTTCGTCGGGCACACATCATCAGCTACGAGGAAGACGGGGCGCTGCTTGGCGAACTGTTCACCCTGGATGGTTCCGGTACCCTGGTCAGTGGTGACAATTATGAAAAGATCCGTCAGGCCCGGGTGGAGGACCTCGGGGGTATTCTCGAGCTGATCCAGCCGCTGGAAGAGCAGGGGATCCTGGTACGGCGCTCCCGGGAAATGCTGGAAACCGAAATCGACCGCTTCGTGGTGGCGGAGCGGGACGGCACCATCGTCGGCTGTGCGGCTCTTTACCCTTATCCTGAGGAAAACGCCGGCGAACTGTCTTGCTTTGCGGTTGACCCTTCCTATCGCCGGGCCGGCCGGGGCGACGAGCTGCTGGCGATGATCGAGAAGCTGGCTCGTGGCCAGGGTATCCAGAAACTGTTTGTCCTTACTACCCAGACTGAACACTGGTTCCGGGAGCGCGGCTTTCTGCCGTCCACTGTCCAGTCCCTGCCGGGCCCCAAGCTGGCGTCCTATAACAGCCAGCGCAACTCAAAGGTTTTCTTCAAACCGCTGTGACAGCCGCTCCAGGGCGGCTGTCCGCTGGTCCGGTGGTCGCTGGCCCAGTTCCTCCACGGCCCGGTAGAACGCCGGGAAGTCGTGGCCATGGTCCGACAACAGCTGGCGGAAGCCGGGGACGAACTGGTTGTACTGCCGGAACAGGGCCAGATTGGCATTGTTGAGGGTGACCGGGGCGGGGCCGAACGGGCCGGGCTCATTCCAGGATTCCGAGAGCCTTCGGTAATCGTCAGCAAGCTGTGCGAGGATCGACTGTTTTCGTGCCCGAAGGACGTCCTCGGGCAGGGTGTCTGCCTGCCTGTAGAGTGCCTCCAGGCCTCCGGTGGCCTGTCGTACCAGGTTCAGGGTCTGGTTCCGGCGCTGCAAGCGGGCCAGGGCTGCGTCGAACCGGTCCGCCTCACCCCGTTGGCTCAGCCACAGCCGGAGCCCCTCCAGTTCCACCGCGGTGGCGAAGCTCTCGTTGAAGGTGGTGTCTTCGGCAATGTAGACCACGCGATGGGCCAGTTCGTGGAACATCAGGGCGACCATCCGATCCTCACTGAGACGGGTAAACCCGCTGTGCAGCGGATCGTCAAACCAGCCCAGGGTGGAATAGGCCGTGACACCACCGATGAAGGTGTCGTAACCGTCCTCGCGGAATCTGGCTTGCTCCTGTCTGGCATTCTCCAGGCTGAAATAACCCCGGTAGGCCTGGCAGCCGACGAACGGGTAGCACCAGCGGTGAGGTTCCAGGGAGAATTCCGGCACTGCGACCAGGTTCACCACCACCCACGGCCGTTCCAGCTGAACGTACTCCAGAAAAGCTTCGCCGACCGGTAGCCCCAGTTGTTTGCGGGCAAAATGCCTGGCCTTCTGTGACAGCTCCAGCTTATCCCGGATGTCCGGGGGTGTTTCTTCGTCACGGAGGACCTGGGCTACCGGTTCGCCGCGGGTCATGAGGCTGAAATGACCGGAAATTGCCTGGGAGTAGTAGCCAATGGTCGTACACCCGGAAAGGCCGGTAATCAGTAGCAAAAGAAGATAGATCTGACTAAGCTGTTTCATGGATCTGGGTGTTATACTTGGGCCGGTTTCCAGTCAGGATCTCGCCACTATATAACAGCCCTGATTCTCATAGTAGCCGGTGGCGTGCTCCACCGTTTCAGGGACCCAAACCGGACCCGGGGGTGCTCAAGGGTCGGCTGGTGGTACGAAAAATCAGGTTGTTCATGGAATCAAAAGAACGTCGTAGAAGTCCCCGCCAACCTATCAAACTTGCTGCCCAGATCGATCTGGGTGGCGGTGATGCCTGGCCCTGCCAGATTGCAGACTTTTGTGCCGAGGGTCTGTTCGTCCGCTATTCCGGCGAAACCTCCAGAAAGCTTGACCAGAATCTTGCCAACGGTGCCAAACCGGAACTGATCGTGCGTTTCCGCAGTGCGGATGGTCGCCGTGCCCACGAACTGCACGTCAGCATCGTGCGCCGCATTGACGGTGCCATGGGGGTGAATTTCACCCGCTCGAACCCTGAAGCGCTGGATGCCATGATTGCGCAGTGCGGTGGATCCCGGCATCAGGAGCGCTCCTCCCTGCATGCTCCGAACGACCGCACCCAGTTCGTCCTGCACCAGTGTGCCAGGGCAGTGACCCAATTCATTGAACCCCTGATGGATACCTGTTTCGGCCAGATCGTTGCCGGCCTGAAACAGGCGGCCCAGAAAGCCGCCAACGATCAACTGGCCAACGAATTCATGGATGCCTCCGGTCAGATCCAGGCCCGGCAGCGGGTGATCTGGCACCACATGTCACGCAACCTGGAATCCCCCCTGAAACCGGCACCCAAGGGCTTTCCCGGCTCCGAGCTGTCCATCGTCGACAAGGGCGAATTCGAGGACTGGCTGACCATCCGCGTGATGGTGACCAAGGCGGATACCCAATACCGTGGCGACCTGCTGCAGCTCAAGTTGCGCCTGGACAAGCTGGCCATTGCCAATGCCACCGGGCACCACAATCCGCTTGGTCCGGCGCTGGTGTGTGAAGCTTTCCATGCCGGTCTCAGCCAGCTGAAACTGGCCCGGGAAGTGGAAAAGGTCTGTCTCAAGGCGTTCGAGCAAACGGTGCTGCAGCAGCTCGGTCCGCTCTATGAGGAGCTCAATAACATCCTCATTCGACACGGGGTGTTACCGGACCTGGACCTGAGCAAGTATCTCAGTGAGAACACAGTCAATAAGGCGGAACCCCGGAGAGCGAAACAGCCCGAGACGGTATCCGAGGCGCCGGAACCGGCCCCCGCCCGGGTAGAGCCGATCCGGGAAAGGGCTCCCGGGCGTGCCGAAGCCGCGGTTGGGCGTGCGGGCCAGGAATTCCGTGGCTATGCCCAGGCCGCCCAGACGGCCTTCGCCACGGTACGCAACCTGATCTCCACCCTCTCTGCGAGCCGGCTTGCAGGTGCTGAGGCCGAGCCCATGCCGTTTCCACCCAATGCTCAGCCGTTGTCTGCGGGTGAGTTGCAGCGCCAGTTGCAGCAGCTTCAGGTACAGGCCCGGGAGACGGTGGCCGACGATGTGTCCCTGAAACAGCGGGTGATTGAGCGGGTTCAGGAGAGCGGCGACCATCGGTTGAATGAGGAACATCAGGAAACGCTGGATGTGGTTGACCGGTTCTTCCGCAGCGTGGTGGAAAGCCCCAAACTCAGCGACTACGCCCAGAGTCGGATTCGACGGCTCGAGGTTCCGGTCCTCAAGGTGGTGATGCGTGATCCGGCTTTCTTCGATGATCAGGACAGCCCGGTGCGGGGCGTGATGAACCGTCTGGCCCAGTTGGGCGTCAAGGGTGGTCGGGTGAACCCGGTGGTGCAGCGCCGGGTGGACGAGCTGATCCAGCGGATCAACACCGATTTCGAGCAGGATACCGGGGTCTTCGAACAGACCGTCCGGGAGCTTGATACCCTGATCGACCGCCAGAACCTGGTATACCGCCGGAATGTCGAACGGGTTACGGCCGCCGCCGAAGGGGCCCAGAAGGTGGCGGAATCCAAGAAGGCGGTGGCAGAGGTCCTCAACAAGCGGGTGGCGGGACGTACGGTACCCAAGGCGGTCCTGAGCCTGCTCGACGGTGGCTGGCGGGATCTGCTGTCGCTGACCTGGATCCGGCAGGGCCCGGACAGCCAGCTCTGGCAGGACTACCTGGCCGTTATTGATTCGTTGCTCGCCTTCGCTGACGATCCCGGCAGCAGCATCAATCTGCCCGAGTTGCTCCGGATGATCCAGGATGGCCTGGCGTCGATTTCCAGCAACCATATGCCCTCCTCACAGATCCGCGATGAGCTCAAACAGTTCCTGGTGCGCCGGCCTGATCAGACGCCGCAAATGGTGGAAGTGCCGCCGGCCCGCACCGGGGAGAACCGGCAGCAGGAACTCTCGGACCGCGAGCAGCGCAGCCTCCAGCGCTGGATTAACCGCGCCCAGCAACTGCGGACCGGGGATTGGCTGAGGGATCAGGACAATCCGGACAAGCCCCAGTACATCCGTCTGGTCTGGGTTGCCCGGGGCTTCAGCCGTTTCGTGTTTGTGAATCACCAGGGCATGAGGGTGGTCGAGCTGGAGCTGGAAGCACTGGCCCGGCAGATGCGCAAGGGTGTTATCGTTCCGGATAACCAGTATGAGCGCCCGCTGGTGGATGAGAGCATCGATCGCATGGTGCGCAAGGTCTATGACCAGCTGTCCTGGGCCTCCACCCACGACGAGCTGACCGGGTTGTTGGGACGGCGGGAGTTCGAGCGCATGCTGGACCAGCAACTGGCGCGGAGGGAAGACGAGCGCGCCCTGGTGCGGCTGGATCTCCGTCGCTTCCGGATTCTCAACGACACCGCCGGCTACCAGGCCGGCGATGAGGCCCTGAAACAGGTGGCCGATCTCCTCTGCAGCCACGTCGGGGACGGCATGCCGGTGGCCCGCCTGGCTGGCAACGAGTTTGCGATGCTGGTACCCGGTGAGGACGCCAGGGAAACCGCTGGCACCCTGATCAAGGCGATCGAGGCCGCCGAGTTCAGTTTCAGTGATCGCAGCTACCGGTTGTCCGCCAGCGCCGGTATCGTGCCGACACTGCCGGGCCTGGTGAACGCCGAGCGCTGGCTTCGGGCCTCGGAGCAGGCCCTGGCAGCGGCCAAACAGCAGGGCCATGGCCAGGCCGTGGAATACGTACCGGATGCGGATGACCAGGCCCGTCAGGAGCAGATTGCTGCCAAGGTCGCCAGTCTCGGTGACCTGAACGAGGAACGCATGCTGCTGCGGTGCCAGAAGATCATTCCCCTGCATGGCCGTACCTCGATGGCGCCCCAGTACGAGATCCTGATCAGCATGTATGACGATGCCGGCAACCTGATTACCGGGCGGGATTTTGTCCGCATGGCCGAGCGTTATGACCGGATGCAGGCGGTTGATCGCTGGGTGGTCGGGCAGATGCTCGATTGGCTTCGGGAGCGCCGGCCGGACCCCCGTCACCTCGGTGGTGTGTGCATCAACCTCTCCGGCTTCAGCCTGAATGACCAGTCCCTGCTCGAATTCATCTACGAAAAGCTGAGCGAGAAGGATGCGCCGATAGAGCGGATCTGGTTTGAGCTCACCGAGGCTTCGGCCATTAACGATATCGAGTCGGTGGCGGAGTTTATTCGTGAAATGAAGGAACTGGGCTGCCGGTTCTGCCTGGGCAATTTTGGCAGCGGCCCCAGCTCGTTCAATTTCATGCGCTCCCTGCCGGTGGACCTGATCAAGATCGACAGCGCCTTCACCAGCCAGCTCACCACCAGTGAAATGGACCGGGCGATGGTCCGTTCCATGGTGGAAATGGCGCATTACATGAAGCGGGAAGTGATTGCTTCACAGGTTGAATCCCGTGAGGTTCTGGATATGCTGAGGCAGTTGGGCGTGGATTACGCTCAGGGATTCGTGGTGGAAAAGCCCCGGTCCCTCGACACCCTTCTGTAAACCGGGACAGGCGGAGCCCATGTCAAAGCGTCATCCGATCATAGCCGTGACCGGCTCCAGCGGTGCCGGTACCACGACCACCGGTCAGATCTTCAGCCGCATGTTCGCCAGTGAGGGATTGCGGGCAGCCATGGTCAGCGGTGACAGCTTTCACCGCTACAACCGGGAACAGATGGCCCGGCTGGCGGCCAAGGGCCAGTTCGGTGAGCGCAACCACTTTGCCCTCGCGGCCAATCACATCGACAAGCTTGAGGCGTTGTTCTACGACTATGGCCATACCGGTAACGGCCGCTACCGACGGTATGTCCATGACGAGGATCACAACCTGATTGCCGCCGGTCACAACGCAGGTACGTTTACCCCCTGGGGGCCGCTGCCGGCAGATACCGACCTGCTGTTCTACGAGGGACTTCACGGCGGGGTGGTAAGTGATACCTACAACATCGCCCAATACGTGGACCTGCTGATCGGAGTGGTACCCATCGTCAATCTGGAATGGATCCAGAAGATTCACCGGGATACCCACAAACGCGGTTACAGCCAGGAAGCGGTGGTCCAGACCATCATCAATCGCATGGACGACTATGTCCACGATATCGTGCCGCAGTTTGCCCACACCCACATCAACTTCCAGCGGGTGCCCCTGGTGGACACCTCCAACCCGTTCGTGGTCCGGGATGTGCCCACCGAAGACGAGAGCATGGTGGTGATCCGGTTCCGGGACCCTTCGGAGGTGAAGCTCACCCAGTTGCTGCAACTGATCTCCGGCAGCACCGTGTCCCGCCACGATACCCTGGTGGTTCCGGGACCGAAGATGGCGCTGGCCATGGATCTTGTGCTGCGGCCAATGGTCCAGCGCCTGATGAGCCGGAAAACCTACGCCTGACCTCAGGCGGTCAACCGGCCGTCCCGGTAGTCCCTCAGTGCCTGCTCGATTTCCTCGCGGGTGTTCATCACGAACGGGCCATACTGCACAATCGGTTCGCCAATCGGCTTGCCGGCAATCAGCAGCAGGCGGGCGCCGCCGGCCCCGGCGGTGACGGTAATCCGGTCACCGTCGTCAAGCACGTTGGCGGCACTGCGCCGCAGGGCCTGTTCGCCGAGGCTGGCCTCCCCTTCGTACAGGTACAGCATGGCGTTGTGGCGCGCCGGGACCGGCAACGTGACCTGTCCGTCCGGACTCAGATGGACGTCGGCATACAGTGGCTCGGTGCTGCCACCGGTCACCGCGCCCTGATGGCTGGCGCCCTCCAGGATCAGTTCTCCGGCAATGAGTTTGATGCGGGCACCACTGGAAGTGATCTCGGGAATGTCCTCGGGCTGGATGTCGCGGTAACCGGCATCGGTCATCTTCCCGGCCGCCGGCAGATTCAGCCAGAGCTGGAAACCACGCATCACGCCCTCTTCCTGCTGGGGCATTTCCGAGTGGATGATGCCCCTGCCTGCGGTCATCCACTGGACACCCCCGTTGCGCAGATCCCCGCGGTTGCCCAGGTGATCCTCGTGGAGCATGTGCCCCTCGATCATGTAGGTCACGGTCTCGAAACCGCGGTGGGGGTGGGAGGGAAAGCCGGCAATGTAGTCCGCCGCCTCGGCGGAGCCGAATTCATCCAGCATCAGGAACGGATCCAGCCGGACCGACTGGTGTTGGCCCAGGGAGCGCTTGATGCGAACACCGGCACCATCAGAGGTTTCCAGTGCGGGAATGATCTGTTTAACGGAGCGAAGCGTCATCTCGTCCTCCTTGCGTTCAGGTATGTCTGTATTAGACATGGGAGTCCGGAGAGATGAAAACGCAGAATTCTGGCGGGGCAGATCAAAAAAACTGAAGAAACAGCGGCGACCCCGAAAGACCGCCGCCGGAGGGATTATTCCACGTTCCGGGAATAGAAGATTTCCAGCATTTCCCGCCGCAGGCGATCCTCGATGGACTGGGCTTCAGCCGGATCCAGGTCGCTGGCATTGACGCCGAACACGTAGTTATCCAGGTTGAAGTTCTTCAGCATCATCTTGGTGTGGAACAGGTTCTCCTGGTACACGTTCACGTCGATCATCTGATACGCGTTCTGGGTATCCTCGGTCAGGTAGTTCTGGATCGAGTTGATGTCGTGATCGATGTAATGCTTGGTGCCGTCCACGTCCCGGGTGAAGCCGCGCACCCGATAGTCCACGGTGACCACGTCGGAATCAAAGCTGTGGATCAGGTAGTTCAGTACCTTCAGCGGCGAAATCAGGCCGCAGGTGGACACGTCGATGTCGGCCCGGAAGGTACTGACGCCATCGTGGGGATGGCTTTCCGGATAGGTGTGCACGGTCACGTGGCTTTTGTCCAGGTGCGCCACGATGGTGTCCGGCAGCGGGCCCGGGGATTCCTCGTTGTTGGCTTCGCCGTCGGTAATCTCATGCTCGGCAATGAGCATGGTGACGGAGGCCCCGTGGGGCTCGTAGTCCTGGCGGGCGATATTCAGGATGTTGGCGCCGATGATCTTGACCACATCGGTCAGGATCTGGGTCAGACGCTCGGCGTTATACATCTCGTCGATGTAGTCGATATAGGCTTCGCGTTGTTCTTCGGTCTGCGCGTAACAGATGTCGTAGATGTTGAAGCTCAGGGATTTGGTCAGGTTATTGAAACCGTGCAGCTGGAGTTTGGTTTCCATGCTCAGCCCCTCCGGACATTGGAGATGAATGACTGCAGGGCACTGCCTTGAGATGTCAGCCCTGCCGAGGCCGCCACCGACTACTGACCGGGTGACTCATTGTTCACCTTTTGCGCAGACCGGCGGAGAAGGCGCGTATTATGCACACCGCAAGTGACGTTGAATAGTATCTGCAATGACATTTTAGCATCCGTAATTGCCGCCGGTTCCCGCTGGCCTCACAGGCCCGGGTCTGCTTCGCGGATCTCGTGACTGTGGGTAATCTCCACGCCGGCCTTTTCCAGCATGATGGACGCGGAGCAGTACTTGTCCGCCGACAGGCTCACCGCACGCTCGACCTGTTTTTCCTTGAGGTTATGCCCGGTCACCACGAAGTGCAGATGGATTTTGGTGAATACCGCCGGCACGGCATCGGCGCGTTCCGCTTCAAGCTCCGCATGACAGGCCGTCACGTCCTGGCGACTCTTCTTCAGGATGCTCATCACATCGAAAGCGGAACACCCGGCCAGCCCCATCAGCAGCATTTCCATGGGGCGCGGGCCCAGGTTCTCGCCGCCATGGTCGGGCGGACCATCAATCTGTACGCTGTGGCCGCTGCCACTGGTAGCCCTGAAGCTGGCATTGCCGGTCCAGTCGACGGTTGCTTTCATATCGTGATGGTCTCCGTTGGTCAGAACAAGGGGTAATGAGGCCGGATGCTAGCACAGTCAGAATCACCCGGCAGCCGCTGAAAACGCTATCGAGGTCAAGGAGTGCGCTCTTTCCGGTTGCCCGCCATTGGCCTTCTTGTTATAAGTTGGCGTGTTTTTGAAGAAAAATTAACGAACCCGCAGGGAAAGCCGGGTGAAGAATAACCATTGGGACCCGCCAGTATCTGAGGAGGCATGACTCGCACTATGGCTACTATCGTCAAGCCGGTTGAGCAGAAAACCAAGCACCTGGACTATTTCCTGTCCCAGTGCCACCGCCGTCGCTACCCCGCCAAGAGCACCATCATCTACGCCGGTGACAAGAGCGATTCCCTGTTCTACATCGTCAAGGGTTCCGTCACCGTCATCATCGAGGATGACGACGGCCGCGAAATGATCATGGCGTACCTGAATGCCGGTGATTTCTTTGGTGAGATGGGTCTGTTCGACAACATGGATTCCCGCAGTGCCTGGGTGAAAGCCAAGACCGAATGCGAAGTGGCCGAGATCAGCTACACCAAGTTCCGCGAGATCGCCCAGCAGGATCCGAGGGTGCTGTACTTCATTGGTGAACAGATGGCTTCGCGCCTGCGCCAGACGACCCGCAAGGTGGGGGACCTGGCATTTCTGGACGTGACCGGCCGGGTAGCCCGGACTCTCCTGGATCTGTGCAAGGAGCCCGATGCCATGACCCATCCCGATGGCATGCAGATCAAGATCACCCGTCAGGAAATCGGCCGGATCGTTGGTTGTTCCCGGGAAATGGTGGGCCGGGTGCTCAAGACCCTGGAGGATCAGGGCCTGGTTCGGGTCAAGGGCAAGACCATGGTGGTGTACGGCACCCGTTAACCAGCCCGCCCTTGTGTGAATGCGAATTCCCTGATTGCGTCCGCCACCACGCCGGGCGCAGTCAGCGGCGCCCAGTGCGGGGCGTCCACCTCCTTTCTTGTCAGCTTTCCCGTCCATCGAACCTGCCGGTCAAACAGTTGCTCGCCCACGTAATTGTCCCCCTTGGGAATGATCAGCTGTACCGGGCACTTTGCATGACGCTGTTCCGGCCGCAGCAGGCGGGGCAGGAAGTTGGCGCGGTATAGTTTGACCCCGAACCTGCCATCATCTTGCTGCAGTTCACTGAACCGGGCGTCGGCAATGCCTTCGTATTTCCTCAGGATGCCGGGCCAGGCCCGGTCCAGTCCCAGCCGCCACAGGGTTTCAGACACGAGCGGCAGCTGGAACAGGAATACGTACCAGGAACTGGCCAGTTGCCGGAGCACTTTGCCGGTACCCCCGCCTTGAAGGTCCGTTGCCTGCTCTCTCAGCCAGTATCCGACATGATCCAGGCAGGGGCCGGAGATTGAGGTATAGGAGAGAATCCATTCCCGGAGCGGGCCGGCTGTCACCGACTCCCAGCTCTGGATCGAGCCCCAGTCATGGGCTGCCAGGTGGAAGGCGCGTCCGGGCAGCAGTTGGTCAACAACCGCCCTCAGGTCGCCTGCCAGCTCCGTGAGCTGGTAGTCCCTGGTCCGGGCGGGCTTGTCGGAAAGCCCGGCACCACGCACGTCATAGCGGACCACATAAAAATCCCGGGTCAGTTCATCAACGACCCGGTCCCAGACGTGGTGGTTGTCCGGGTAGCCGTGAACCAGCACCAAAGGCGCATTTGCGGAGTTGCCCTCGGTGACGGCATGGAGCGTGATATTGCCACTGTGCACGCGATGGTTGGTCCTGTTCATGGCGGTTCCTGTCGGTATGGGTGCGGATGGATTCATTGCCGACAGGTTATCGCTTTGCGTCGTCACCGACAGCGGCCAAAGGGGCCATGGCTCGTGCTCAGGGTGTCAGTCGACTATGGCAACCGACTTCACTTGCATCCAGACCTGTTGACCCGGTCGCAGGGACAGGGTGTGAACGGACCGGCTGGTGATGCGGGCCAGGAACGGGGTCGCCCCGGCTACCAGGCGCACGACTGAGGTGCCGGGGCTCAGGTCCGAGGCGATTTCATCAATGGTGGCCGGCACCAGGTTCTGGGTGGTCTGTTCGGTGTGTTCGCCCAGGGCAATACTGATGTCGCGGGCCAGCACCTGCAGCCGGATCCGCTGGCCGATGGCGAGAGCCGCGTCGTCCCGTAGCCACAGGTGACCGCCGTTGAAATCGGCCCGGCACAGGTGCCATTGCTGATCGCGCTGGCCAATGACGGCCTCTATGATGACGCCGGCGTCCTCTTCCAGGCCAAAGGGCTGGTCGGTGCGGGCCAGGGTCTGTTGCAGCGGGCCCTCGGCAACGACCCGGCCGTTGTCCATCATCACGATATGATCCGCGAGCCGGGCGACCTCGGCGGTGGAATGGGACACGTAGAGGATCGGAATGGCCAGTGAATCCCGCAGGGTTTCCAGGTACGGCATGATTTCCTGCTTGCTGCGCGCATCCAGGGCCGAGAGGGGCTCGTCCATCAGCAACAGGTCGGGGCTGGTCAGCAACGCCCGGGCAATAGCGACGCGCTGGCGCTCACCGCCGGACAAACGGTCGGGCATGCGGGTGACCAGATGGCCAAGGCCCAGCCAGGTTACAGCCTGGTCAAAACTGATCCGACGCCGCGCCTGGGGAATGCGACGGAAGCCGTAAGTCAGATTCCGGCGAACGTTCAGGTGCGGGAACAGACTGGTTTCCTGGAAAACATAGGCCAGTGAACGCTGGTGCACCGGCAGGCTCCGGGCGCCGTCCTGCCAGGTTTCACCGTTGACGGTCAGGGCACCCTCGGCGGCCTGGAGCCCGGCAATGCAGCGCAGCAGGGTGGTCTTGCCGCAGCCCGAGTGCCCGAACAGGGCGGTGACGCCACTGCCTGGCAGTTCCAGATCGACGTCGAGCCGGAATGACTCGAAACCGCACCGGAAGCGCGCCTGGATGCCACGGGAACCGGTCATTTCACGACCCCGGGCTGAAGGCGGCCGTTAAGACTGTACAGGCTCAACAGGACAATAAAGGAAAACGCGAGCATACCGGCGGCCAGCCAGTGTGCCGAAGCATAGTCGAGGGCTTCGACATGATCATAGATGGCCACGGACAATACCTTGGTCTCGCCGGGAATATTGCCCCCAATCATCAGCACCACGCCGAATTCACCGACTGTGTGGGCAAAGGTCAATACCGCGGCACTGAGAAAGCCCGGGCGCGCCATCGGCAGGACCACGGTAAAGAAACGGTCCCGGGGCGATGCCCTGAGCGTGGACGCCACTTCCAGCAGGCGCTGATCGATGGTCATGAAACTGTTCTGCAAAGGCTGCACGGTGAACGGCAGGGAGTAGATGATCGAGGCGATCACGAGGCCCTCGAAGGTGAATGGCAGCAGGCCGAGACCCAATTGTTCAGTCAGTCGCCCCACCAGGCCGTCCGGTCCCATCACGATGAGCAGGTAGAAGCCCAGGACGGTGGGCGGCAGGACCAGGGGCAGGGCAATGAGGGCGGACACCGGTTGCCGCGACCAGTGCTGGCTGCGGGCCAGCCACCAGGCCAGTGGGGTACCGATGATCAGCAATAAGATGGTGGTGATGCCTGCCAGTTTCAGTGTCAGCCAGACGGCCTGCCATTCCGGGCCCATGAAATCTCCATCGCCTAGGTCAGCCGGGTTCAGGGCTCCGGCGTGTCACCGGTATCGTAGCCGTCTTTTTCAATGATTTCCCGCGCTTCGTTACTTACCAGGAAATCAAGCCAGGCTCTTGCTGCTTCCGGGTATTCGCTGCGGGCCAGGAGGATGGCCTGCTGGTCAATGGGCTGGTGCAGCGAGGCGGGGACGACCCAACTGGCACCGCTATCGCCGTCCCAGGCCCGCAGCTGGGCCAGGGCCACAAAGCCTGCCTCGGCATTGCCGGTGGCTACAAACTGGAAAGTCTGGGCGATCGAATCGCCACGGACCAGACGGGGCTGGACCGTATCCGCCAGGCCCAGGGCCTCGAGCACTTCCATGGCAGCGACACCGTACGGTGCGGTACGGGGGTTGCCGATGGCCAGTCGCGGCCCCGCGCTGGCGGCAAGATAGGCTTCCGGGTCCTGGAATGCGTCTGCGGACCGGCTCCAGAGCACCAACCGACCGCGGGCGTAGGTGAATCGGCTGCCGGTCACCCCCAGTTCCTGCTGCTCGAGCAATTCCGGTCGTTCCCGGTCGGCGGCCAGGAACACGTCGAAGGGCGCGCCCTGGCGGATCTGGGCATAGAGCTTGCCCGTGGAGCCGTAGCTGGCCCGGATCTGGTGGCCGGTTTGCTGCTCGAAAATCGGAATCAGTTTTTGCATGGTGCCGGTAAAGTTGGCAGCAACCGCTGCAGTCAGGGTCTCTGCACTGGTGGAGACCGTAACGGTTGTCAACAACAGGCCAGCCAGGCCGGCACAAATGCTTTGCCAGCGAGAGTACCTGCGGGAATACACTTCGGGAGCTACTGCCATGGATCCTCGGCGTTCGATTCGTCAGGAATAACTGAGAGCAGATCATGCCACAGGGCGGGGAGGTATTAGAACCCCGGCCGCTCTTGCCGCGAACCGGCGGGATCTGCCCGGATTCAGTCCCGGGCCTTCCGTGGATTCTCCCTGCGAACCGGTCGTTGCCATTCCGGGGCCTGCCACAGATGCCTCAGTCGTGACCACAGGTCTCCGGGGCGCGCCATATCCCGGAACAGGTCCACGTACTCATGGGTCCAGAGCACCAGCAGGTTGTTCGAAGGTACCGGGCGGGTAATGCCATAGTCTGGCGGGTCTTTGGCGTCCTCGTCCACGAAGGTTCCGAACAGCCGGTCCCAGACAATCAGGGTGCCGCCATAATTGCGGTCGATATAACCGGGGTTGCGGCCGTGGTGGACCCGGTGATGGCTCGGAGTGTTGAACAGCAGTTCGATCCAGCCCGGCAGTCGACCCACCAGGGTGGTGTGGATGAAGAACTGGTACACCAGGGAAAAGGCATAGGCGACACCGATCCAGACCGGGTTGAAGCCGATCAGGGCCAGCGGCAGATAGAAAACCCACATGCCGTTGAAGATGTTGGTGGCATTCTGGCGCATGGCCGTGGAGAAATTCATCCGCTCGGAGGAGTGATGGACCACATGGGCGGCCCAGAACCAGCGCATCCGGTGACTGGCCCGGTGCATCCAGTAAAAGCAGAAATCCACCCCGAGAAAGGTCAGGAAGCCGGTGACCCAGTTGAGCTCGAGCTCGAACAGCCGGTAGTGGTAACACAGGGCATAAACCGGGAAGGCGATCACGCCGGCAAACAGAAGTTCGGTAACCTGGTAGCCCGCCCCCAAAGCAAAGTTGCGGACCGCTTCCCGGGCATCCATCAGCCGGGGATCGTGGCGGATCTTCAGGTATTCCCACAGGGTTACGGCAATGAACACCGGCGTGGCAAACACGAAAATCAGCTGGCGCTCATCCAGGGCCAGCCAGGGGGCAACCTGCTGCCAGAGTGTGAGCAGCCCGCTGTCTTCCAGCACGGCCTGCAGCATGTCCCATAAAGCCATAACCTGTCCCGATCCGTTAATTACCTGGCATCCATACTGGCACAGGCGGGCAGGAATGCATTGTCGCTTTGCGTCAGGCCCATTGGCGTTTTACGCCAACTTTCCGATCAGCGCTGGCGGTGTGTCCGGTACAGATCGGCCAGTGGCTCTATCTGTTCATGCCACTGGTCGAGCCAGGATCTCATCGCCGGCAACAGTCGCTGCCGCTTTGGCCAGGGCACCGGATACTGAGGCGGCTGGAACAGCGGCGAGAGCAGGGCCCCGGCGGTGAGATCGGCGCGGGAGAAGCGATCGCCGGCCAGGTAGGGCTGCTGCCGGTAAAGGTCCGCCAGTTCACTGAGCAGGGTTTCCAGAACCTGCTGTGAGGCATCCGCCGTTTTCTGGTTGATCTTCATCCAGTCGCGCATGATCTCGTCGACCCGGCTGAAGGCCAGGCTCAGCAGGATGCGATTGTAGAAGGGGGTGCCGGAGGCCAGCATGGGAACCACCAGCTTGGGGCGCTGCAGCAGATAGTGATAGGCCCAGCACCGGATTGCCGGGCCGGCCTCGTCATCCAGGCGCTTTTCCCAGGCCAGTGCCTGCTCCCGGCTCGCCGGATCGGCTGGCGTCAGCGGGTGTTCCGGAAAGGCCTCATCCAGGTAATCGAGGATGGCCGAGGAGCCCTGGATGATTTCACCATCGTGGTCCAGTACCGGGACCGAGGATGCCTTGCCGGTCAGGGCCCGGATGGTCTTGACGTGCTGGCCGGGTAGCAGATTCACCGGCTGGTAGCGAATGTCCTTGTAATCCAGGGCCCAGCGGACTTTCTCGCTGTAATGGGATATGGCGAACTGGTAAAGCCGGACGGTCATGGCAGCAACCTCATGGGTAAACGTCAGGGCCACTACGATACCGCCGAATCCGGTGCTCGGCCAGCGGACCTGCGTCATGGCGGAACCGACGCGGTGGGCCTACAATACCGGCCTTGTCATCGGGATCATTGGAGAGATCATGTTTGTACGATACCGCACAGGGTTCGCCGGTTTGATGGTTGGGGGACTGCTGGCCGGCTGTGCTTCCAGCGGACAACCCGGAGCCGGACCGCAGCCGAATCCGAACCCGGTCTATCACTGTGGCCAGATGGAGATCCGGGTTACTCCCGGGGAAAACCGGGACCTGCTGGGCATTGATTACCTGGATCGCCGGTTGCTGCTCAA
Source organism: Marinobacter sp. (assembly GCA_018623515.1). Taxonomy (GTDB): domain Bacteria; phylum Pseudomonadota; class Gammaproteobacteria; order Pseudomonadales; family Oleiphilaceae; genus Marinobacter. The sequence goes on along the minus strand of JAAZVL010000001.1, from coordinate 54,565 downwards.
ACCCGAAACAAGCGCATCCGGCGCCCTGTATGTGGCACCGGGTGACGACCAGACCCGTTTCTGGAGCAAGGGTGAGCGGGCAACCCTCACCATCCGGGGCGAAACCTATCCTGAGTGTCTGGTGCCCGGGGCGGTGGAAATGCCATTCGAGGCCAGGGGTAACGAGCCGTTCTGGCGAGCGGTAGTCTCCGGCACCGAACTCCGGCTGGAACGCCCGTTTGAAAAGGATGGCGTGAAGCGGCTTGAGGTCGAAAGCGTGTTGGCTGATCGCCATGGCCGGGAATTTCTGGCCAGAGGTGATGATCTCAATGTCCGGCTGACCGTGGCACGCCAGCTGTGCCAGGACAGCATGTCTGGCGCCCAGTATCCGGCCCAGGCCCGGTTGACGGTAAACGGGCAGACCTTTAACGGCTGCGGAGGCGATCCACAGCGGTTGCTGCGGGGAGCCGAGTGGGTTGTCGAGGACATTGCCGGCGCCGGAATTATTGACAGTTCCCGGGTGACCATCCGGTTCCTTGCTGACAACCGGGTAGCAGGGCGGGGGTCCTGCAACCGCTATACCGGCAGCTACCAGCTGACCGGCGAGGGCATCGGGTTTGGTGCTCTTGCTTCAACCCGGATGGCCTGCGCACCGGCGCTGATGAACCAGGAAACCCGTTTTTTCCGGTTGCTCGGCGAAGTGTCCCGGGTGCAGATCGGGCGCCGCGGGCAGTTGCAGCTGAGCACCCCCTCCGGTGACATCATTACCGCTTTTCAGTCCACCGGCGATACACCGTAGCCCGAGCGGATCTCTGCCAGGCGTCCGGATGCCCTCAGCGCCCGGATGCCACGGCTGAGCGCGTCGGCCAGCTCTTCCGAACGGCGGCTGGCGGGGGAAAAGGCGATGTAGACCGGTGTATCGTAGAGGGCACCCGCCATACGGAGCTGGACGCCCGGTAGCTGGTGCTTGAGCGTCCATGCCATGACATCACGATCTTCCGGGAGCACATCCGAACGCTGCTCCAGGATCAGTTTGATGGCGCGCTCCAGCGGGGCCGGCCCTGAGAGAATCCAGATCCGCTGCCGATCATCGCGATTACGCAGGATGTAATCATCCAGTTCGGGGGAATAGGAATAGCCGTTGAGGGCAATCAGGGTCTGGCTCCGCAATGAATCAATGCCCTCGTAGTGCCAGTCCTGTCCGGGCTGGGTGTACAGCTCGATGTGGGAGGTGCCCAGGTGTTCTTCCGGAAAGATGAAGTCGGGAGCGTCTGACGTGAACGCCCCGATGATGCCGTCGATATGGCCTGCTCTGGCTTGTTCCAGTGCCCGTGCCCAGCTCATGTTCACGTACGTCACCTCAAATCCTGCCCGCCCGAGAGCCTCACGGGCCAGGTCTACCATGTAGCCTTCAGAGGTTGATCCGGAGACGCAATTGTGGGGGCACCAGGGATCGGCGGCCAGTACCACCGTCCGATTTTCCGGCTTCGGGGTATCGAGGCCGGGCGAAGCGGCGGGCTGGATCTGCTCGGTTGGGGAACGGGACGGCTCCTCGGGGGAGCAGGCCGAGAGAAACAACGTCAGTATGAGCAGGAAAAGCTTGGGCATTCGTCGGGACCGGTTAACCGCGGGTGAGCGGAGACTGCATCTAGCATAGCCCCCCGCCCGCGGTTTGTAACCATCCCTTTTGCTATACCCGTTGGTGTGATTCCGTTGCCGCGGCCGTCGGTACCAGGGCTTTGGTCAGATCCTTCATATGCAGGGAGCCGACCTGGCGACCGTCCCGGACAACACGAAAGGCCAGGTCGGTATCGCCCCCGGAGCGTTCCAGCACGGTTTCAAGGTTGTCGCGCTCGGAAATGTCGCCCGCGAAGTCCTCGCCGCTGTCCGTGCCTGGCTTCATGACCGAGCGCACCCGAAGCACCCGGGCCCGGTTGATGTCGGAGATGAAGTCGACGATGTAGGGATCACCCGGGTTGAGCAGGATGTCCTGGGGATCGCCCTGTTGCACCACTTCACCATCCTTGAGGATGACCAGGTGATCGGCGAGCTTGAGCGCCTCGTCCAGGTCGTGGGTGATGAACACAATGGTCTTGTGCAGTTCCTCCTGCAGTTCCAGTAGCAGGTCCTGCATGTCCGAGCGGATCAATGGGTCCAGCGCCGAAAACGCCTCGTCCATCAGCATGATCGGGGCATCCGATACCAGTGCCCGGGCAATCCCGACCCGTTGCTGCATGCCGCCGGAGAGCTGGTGTGGGTACTGGTTCTCGTTACCCTCGAGGCCGACCCGGGCCAGCCATTTGCGGGCATCGGCCTCGAAATCCGAGGTGGTGTAGCCACGGATGGCCTTGGCCATGCCGGCATTCTCGAGCACGGTCTTGTGGGGCAGCAGGGCGAACTTCTGGAACACCATCGACATGCGCTCCCGCCGGAGCTGGCGCAGCTGCTCCTCGGTGTAGCTGAGCACGTCTTCGCCATCCACCCGGATCTCCCCGGCGGTCGGCTCGATCAGGCGATTGAGGTGACGGATCAGGGTTGATTTGCCGGAACCGGACAAGCCCATGATCACGGTGATCTCACCGTCCCGCATATCCACGTTGATATCGCGAAGACCCAACACATGGTTCTGCTGTTCCAGCAGGTCCGCCTTGTTCATGCCCCGGCGCACATACTCCAGGGCCACGTCCGGATCCGGGCCGAAGATCTTGAACAGGTTTCTGATCGAAATCTTGATGTCTTTCGTCACGGGATCTTCCTCACTGCTTCTGGGACGCGTTGATGCGTGCGAGCGACGCCTTGGTAACCCGGTCGAGAATCACCGCCAGGATGACAATGCCCAGGCCGGACACCAGGCCAACACCCAGTTCCAGATTCCGGATGCCTCTCAGGACCAGTACGCCCAGACCTGGCGCGGAAACCAGGGAGGCGATCACGACCATGGCCAGGCTCATCATGATGGTCTGGTTCACACCGGCCATGATGTTCGGCAGTGCCAGCGGAATCTGGACCTTGTACAGCTTTTGCCGGGGCGTCATGCCGAAGGCGTCGGCCGCCTCGATTACATCCTTGTCCACCAGCCGGATACCGAGGTTGGTCAGGCGGATCACCGGCACAATGGCGTAGAGAATGATGGCGATGCCGTAAAGCTTGGACTCGGTCACGCTGAACAGGAAGATCAGCGGTATCAGGTACACGAACGGCGGCAGCGTCTGCAGCATGTCCAGCACCGGTATGATCAGTCGCTGAAGGGTGTTGCTCCGCGCCATGGCAATGCCGATGGGTACGCCCAGCAAGACGCAGAGGAAGGCACAGACAAAGATGATGGCCAGGGTCTGCATGGCGTAATCGTAGTGGTCGATGAACGCCAGCAGGATGATACTGCCACCGACGAACGCCATCAGCTTCCAGGACTTGGTGACCAGATAGACCACCGCGAGCAGCAGCGGTATGACGATCCACCAGGGCGTGTTGAGCATGGCGTAGAGCGCACTGTCGAGGAACCAGCTCAGTGGCTGGGTCAGCGGATCGAGTATCAGGCTGAGGCTGTCCTTGATCGCGAGAAACCCCTGTTCCAGCCCCTTGGTCAGCTCCCGCGACTGCGGAAAGGCCGCACAGGATTCGTTGAGCGCATCCATCGAGGGGAAAGGCGCGTCCCAGATCGATTCCGGTTCCGTGTTGCCGCCTTTGGTCTTTGCCAGCAATGCCTCCATCGACATGGGGGCATCGCTCTTGCCTTGCGAGCACCATTCCTCAAGCCCGAGTGATGAAAATAACGAATCGTAGGTTGCCATCAGGGGTCAGCCTCTCCTGGGTATCTGGAGTCGGATGGATTGGAAAGAAAGCCCGGGACGGGCCGGAAAAGTCGTCCCGGGCAGGATGGGTCGATCAGTTATCGAGAATCGCTGCGAGGTTTTTCCGGGCCGAGTCGTTCAGCCAGGTGGACCACTCGTCGCTGTTGTTGCTGAGATAATAGACAGCTGCTTCCTCGCCAGACGCGTTGTTGGCGTCCATCCACGCCAGAATCGAGCTCATGGTCGAGGTCTTGAAGGTCAGCTTGCTGAGCATCTCTGCGACTTCCGGCTCACGGTCTTTGAAGTCGGTTGTGACCGAGGTCAGGATGGTGGCCGCCGGGAAGTCGGAGACACCCGGGTTATCTGCATCAGGCGTCTGGTTTTTCTGATGCACTTCCGGTTTGACTTCGCCGAGGTCAACCCGGGTCATGTCGTACTTGCCCAGCGGTACGGTCGGGCCCCAGTAGTAGCCGAACCAGGGTTCCTCGTTCTGGACCGCGGAGGCCATGGAAGACGCCAGGGTTTCACCGGAACCGTGGTTGAAGACGTCGATGCCGGATTCTTCCAGGTCCAGGGCGCGAATCAGGTTGTCGTTGACCACACGGCAGCCCCAGCCATCCGGACAGTTGTTGAAGCGACCGCCCACCAGCTCCGGATTGGCCATCACACCTTCGATGGTGGTGAGCTCCGGGTGCTTCTCCGCCAGGTAGGTGGGAATCCACCAGCCTTCAACACCGCCCGGATCCAGCACCTTGCCCAGGCGCTCAACCTTGCCCTGCTCTTCCAGGCGCAGGTAGGCCTCGCCGGCGGAGTTCAGCCACAACTCGGTGACAATGTCCGGCTCACCGTTTTCGGCAACCGAGGTGACTGCCGGCACGGTATCGGAGGGAACAATGGTGACATCGCAGCCGTAGCCCTGCTCCATGATGAATTTGGCGACATTGGTAACCACCGTATTGGACGCCCAGTTCATCTCGGTGATGGATACTTCACCACACTCGTTGGCCTGGGCCATGCCGGGAATTGCCGCCGCACACAGAAGCGCGGCAGAAGTAAACTTCTTCATGGTTACTTCTCCTTTGGGGTTGGTAACGCAGCAGAGCGCTTACAGGAATGACCAAACTGCGATCGCACGGGATCGGAGGGAGGGGGTGTTTTTGGAACCGCTACTGCGTTCTTCAAAACAAAATTTCTCGAGAGAATTCCCTTTCTAGCATAAGGAAAATGAATCGAGATTCAAGGAAATGGCAAATAAAGCGTCGTATTTGTCGTCATATTTTCCCTGCCACTGTCAACATTCTGTAGCTTCCGGGGGTTATCTTGAAAGGTTGTTGGCTGGAGGTGTGTGCATGACCGAATTACGTGATCTGACCCCCCACATGGCAATTGCCGATGAGCAATCGCAGCGGGGACAGCGGCAACGGAAGCAGCTGAGAACCTTCCTGCCGGAGATGACGGCACTGGAACGGATGCTGGCTGAAGCACCGGAGCAGGTTCACAGCCGTGTGGTTGATCATGTCGCCCTGGACGATCTGCGGTTGCCGATCTATCGGGTCGACATTGGTTCATCCAGGCCGGAGGCCCCCGCGGTATTGCTGGTTGGTGGCGTGCACGGGCTGGAGCGGATCGGGTCCCAGGTGGTCATGGCCTGGCTGGACGGCCTGCTGAAAAGGCTGGCCTGGGATGAACAGCTGGCGGCGCTGCTGGAACGGGTTCACGTGACGGTCCTGCCGATACTCAATCCGGGCGGGATGTACCTGAATCAGCGCAGTAACCCCAGCGGGGTGGACCTGATGCGGAACGCGCCGATTACGGCCCAGGATCGCAGTGCGTTCCTGTTGGGCGGTCAGCGACTGTCCCGCAGGCTCCCCTGGTACATTGGCGATCCCGAGCAGGGCATGGAGGTGGAGAATCAGGCCCTGGAAACCGTCATCCGGGAACTGCTGCCGGGGCGGTCGTTCAGTGTTGCCCTGGATTGCCACAGCGGGTTCGGATGGCAGGACCAGATCTGGTTTCCATACGCCTATCGCCGTCGTCCAATGCGGCGGATCGCGGCGGTGATGGCCCTGAAACTGATCTGGGAGCAGGCCTACCCCAATCATGACTACAGGTTCGAGCCCCAGTCACGTCATTATCTGACCCATGGCGACCTCTGGGACTACTTCTACAAGCAGATCAACCGGGACAATCCGGGCGTGTTCCTGCCCCTGACTCTGGAGATGGGATCCTGGCGCTGGATTCGTAAACGCCCGCGGCAACTGTTCCGGCTTGACGGTCTGTTCAATCCTCTGGTGCCCCATCGTCACAAGCGCGTGTTACGCACACACCTTACCTGGATCGATTTTTTGCTCAACGCCGCCGCCAGTCACCGGAACTGGTTGCCGGAACAGGAGCAGGAGGCCATGCTGAGGGAAGCGGCGATCATGCATTGGTACCGGGATTCAATCTGACATGCACTGGATACTGTTGCGGGGACTGACACGGGAGCAGGCGCATTGGGGGGATTTCCCGATGGCCTTGCAATCCGCGTTTCCCGGCCACCGTTTCCATGCGGTTGACCTTCCCGGTACCGGTGTCCATTATCGGCAGGACAGCCCGGATACCATCGAAGGCATTCGCCGGCGGGTCTGCCAGCAGGTCAGTCACATCCCCCGGCCCATTGGTATCATTGCGCTGTCCATGGGCGGCATGGTAGCGCTGGACTGGGCCCAGAACGCAGATCTGGGTGAAATCCAGCATCTGGTGATGATCAATACCAGTTCCGGATTCAGCCCGCCCTGGCAACGAATGCGACCGGTGGCCTGGCCCAGGGTGCTCCGGTTGCTGGCGCGCCGGGAGCTGTTTGACCGGGAGCGGGACCTGTTGCAGCTAACCTCCAACCGGCCCGTGCCGCTGGCCCTCGCCAAGCGCTGGTACAGCATTCAGCGTCAGCGACCGGTCAGCCTGGCCAATGCCTTCCATCAGTTGCGGGCCGCGGCCCGCTTCACCCCAGCGCCTCACCGACCATTGCCCGATGCCCTGCTGCTTGCCAGCCGGGGCGACCGGATCGTGCACTTCAAATGCAGTGAAGCCCTGGAATCCCGCTGGCAATGGACCCTCAGGCTGCATCCCGATGCCGGGCACGACCTGCCGTTGGACGAGCCCGGGTGGATACTGGAGCAGATCCGTCGTTGGCTGCCGAGGGATTAACAGTTGCTTGACGCAACTGTTTTTTGCGGTCAGTCTCTGTGCTGTTCTCAGCAATCACGTTCATCCATCCAACACCCGGAACGGAGCCGATCACCATGAAGATCTTCGAAACAAAAACCGCCCCGAATCCCCGCCGCGTGCGCATGTTCATGGCCGAGAAGGGCCTGCTGGACGAGGCCGAATTCGTCGAGATCGACCTGCAGAAGGGCGAGAACCTGACACCGGAATTCGTTGCCCGTAATCCCATGAAGAAAGTGCCGGTGATGGAACTGGATGACGGAACCTGCATTGCCGAGACCATGGCCATCTGCCGCTACTTTGAAGAAGCTTACCCCGATGCGCCCAAACTGCTGGGTGAGACGCCCCTGGAAAAGGCGTATCTGGAACAGTGGCTGCGCTGGATCGACTTCTACTTTTTCATGCCCACAGGCATGTGTTTCCAGCACACCACCGGTTATTTCAAGGACCGGATGAACCCTATCAAGGAATGGGGTGAGGAGTGTGGTCAGGGAGTGGAGAAGTTCATGCACTTCCTGAACAAACACCTGGAAGGTAAGGAATACATCTGCTGCGACCGGCTCACAGCCGCTGACATCAATGCCTTCACCACCGTAGCCTTTGCCCGGGTGGTGAATATCCGGATCAAGCCGGAGCACACCAACCTTCAGGCCTGGTACGATCGCATCAAGGCCCGGCCTTCAGCCCAGGCCTGAACTGCCTGAGCCCGGTGTGGCTCCGGTTTCATTGCCCGGGGCCATCATCACTCTGTTACGGCCGGCGGCCTTGGCGCTATAAAGAGCTTTGTCGGCCCGGGCGATCAGTTGTTCGGGTGACCGTTCCCCGTCGAAGCAGGCCAGGCCCAGACTGATGGTTTGCCGAACCCGGACTCCGTCCAGTTGCATCGGCTGATCGGCCATTGCCTCACGGATCTTTCGTGCCACTTCCAGACCGCCGGTCCGCCCGGTTTCCGGCAACAGGATCAGCAGTTCCTCGCCCCCCCAGCGGCACAGGATATCCTGTTGGCGCAGGCTGGCGCTTACCCGCACGGCGGTTTCCCTCAGAACCAGATCCCCCACGTCGTGGCCATGGGTATCGTTGACCCGTTTGAATTTGTCCAGATCACCCATGATCACGCAGAAGGGTTTGTCGCTGCTGCGCCGTGCCCGGTCCATTTCATGGTGGATCAGGGGCAGGAACGCGTGGCGGTTGAGGAGACCGGTCAGCTGGTCCGTGGTTGCCAGTTGCTTCACGCGCTGTTCATTGAGGAATTGGTGATTACCCAGTCGACGCAGGGTTTCGGAGGTGACCAGTCCGACTGCCAGCATGGCCGTGGGGCCGAACAGGTGGGGGATGAGACTGGCCGGTGACACTTGCAGCAGCAGGGTTGCGACCACAAAGAGCACCAGCGGCAGCAGGAACTGTACTAGCCAGTCCCGCAGTCCGCGGGTGGCCATCATGGTGACACCGAAGAAGCTGATCATCAGTCCTTCGCTGACCTGGGGCACGTCCTCGGGTTTGTTCTGGAAGTAGATCAGGAAGAGGCCGAGAATCATCAGCATCAGTGACGTGGACATCATCCTGAGGAATACTTTCGGATGCCAGCCGGGCACACCGGTGTAATGGGACAGCAGGGTCAGTCCGATGCTGACATAGACCGGCAACCGCAAAAGGTGTTCCAGCGACCAGGGCTCCGGCGTCCGGACCTCGCGCAGCTCATGGCTGAACTGGTAAGCGACCATGATCGCCAGCAACAGCCAGGCACCGAAAACGGCAAACAGCCGCTCCCTTTGCCGCTGGAAGTCGCGGTACGCGGGGTGCCACTCGGAGGGAATGTCCGGGTTGGTCAGTCGCACGGGTTGGTCAGGCTCCGGATATTGGTCGGGTCAATGTCCAATATTCGTCCACGGAGCACAACCACGACAAGTTACCGTAAGAGATATACCCTTCAGGGTATTCACCTATGCTTACCCTGATTCAAGCAACGATGGAGTAACAGATGACGGTATCCGACAGTCTCGGATGTGCCCTGAACAAGATCGACGAGGCCAACCGGGCCGATCCCAACCGGGAGATGGTGGGCGGCGAGAGCCTGCCCCGGGAATACGCCTACAGCCAGCACATGACTCGCTGGCTGTTCGAACTGGAGCCAACCCCCTCCGAGCGCATGCAGATCGCCTGCCGGGCCCAGCACATCGAACGCTGGACCATGCCCCGGAGCGAGTTTGGGGAGGGGCGGAAGAATTACTATCAGTGGCGACAGGCCTGCGGCCGCATGCACGGCCGCCGGGCGGCGGAAATCATGGCCGAATGCGGTTATCCCGAGGACGAGTGCCAGCGGGTGGAGACCATCCTGACCAAGCGGGAGCTGCGTCAGGATCCGGACACCCAGCTGCTCGAGGATGTGGCCTGCATGGTGTTCCTGGAGCGCTATTTTGCGCCGTTCTACGAGGAAAAGCCGGAGTATGACCGGGAAAAGTGGCTCAGGATTGTACGCCGGACCTGGGGCAAGATGTCGCCCCGGGGGCATGAGGCGGCTCTGAAACTGGCTGGCGGGATGCCAGCGCATCTGTTGGAGCTCTTGCAGGAAGCTTTGAGTGGGGCTGAGGGCTGACTTTGGTGCACAGGCCGGTGGGTAGGGCCGGCCAAAATACGCTGTAAATACGTCCCTGTACGCTCGGCTCCGCCATCCATGGCTCCGCACGATTTTGGCCGGCCCTACCCACCGGCCTGTATCGGCATCGGAGTTAGCGTTCTCAGAAGAAGAGTTCTCGAAGTTTGCTTCCGGGCTCTTCTGCACGCATAAACGATTCCCCCACCAGGAAGCCGTAAATACCCCGGCTGGTCATGGCCTCCACATCGTCCCGGGTCATGATCCCGCTTTCCGTCACCGTCAGCCGGTCCTGGCCGATCCGTTCGTGCAGTTCGAACGTGGTGTCCAGTGACACCTCGAAGGTGTGCAGGTTGCGGTTATTGATACCGACCAGGGGCGTTTCCAGGGTCAGTGCGTCGTCCATCTCTTCCGGATCGTGCACCTCCACCAGCACATCCAGCCCGATCTCCCGGGCGATGCCTTCCAGTTCCTGCATCTGGTAACGGGTCAGGCAGGCGGCAATCAGCAGGATGCAGTCGGCGCCGATGGCGCGGCTTTCGTAGACCTGGTAGGGCGCCACCATGAAATCCTTGCGAATCACCGGCAGGCTGCAGGCGGCGCGGGCGGCTTTCAGGTAGTCCTCATGGCCCTGGAAGAAGTCGCGGTCGGTCAGTACCGACAGACAGGCTGCGCCGCCTTTCTCATAGCTCTCGGCAATCTCGGCCGGCACGAACGGATCCCGCAGGATGCCCTTGCTGGGGGACGCCTTCTTGATCTCGGCAATCACGGCAGGGGTCTGTTGCTCGATGCGTGATCGCATGGCGTCGGCAAAACCCCGGGCAGGTGCCTGGTCTCCCGCCATGGCCTTCAAATCGTCAACGGTGACGCGGCGTTTGCGTTCGTCGATTTCTTGCCATTTCCGGTCAACGATTTTTCGAAGAATGGTGGGAGTCTTATCCAGATGTCTGTCTGTCATATCAGGCCCGTAAATAGTCTGCGAGAGCGGAAGGGGAGGAGCTTTCCAAAACTGTCTGCAGCCAGGGATGGCTGCAGTCAAGCCCTACAGGGACGTACTTGCGGGCGTGTTTTGGAAAGCTCCTCCCCTTCCGATCGACCTGCTGCGAAGTTAGCAGGCCGGTATTAAAAACACTGGGAAAAATCAGCCAGTTCGGACATCTTGCCCGCAGCCAGCCCCGATCCCATGGCATCCAGTGCCATCTCCACGCCGGCTTTCGGCGTATCCGCGAGGCCGGCAATGTAGATGGCCGCACCGGCGTTCAGGGCGATCAGGTCCCGCGCCTTCTCGGTGATCTCATCGTGCTCCCGGCCAAATGCGGCCTTGATCAGGTTCAGAGACTCCTCGGAAGAACCCACATCCAGACCCACCAGCGACTGGCTCTTGATGCCCAGATCTTCCGGGGTGATGTCATACTCGGTGATTTCCCCGTCCTTGAGCTCCGCCACGTGAGTGATCGTGGCCAGGCTGATCTCATCCAGGCCATCCTTGGAGTGCACCACCATGATGTGCTCCGCCCCCAGGCGCTTCATCACCTCCGCCATCGGACGGCACAGTTCCCTGGTGAACACCCCCAGCAGCTGGCGCTTGACCCCGGCGGGGTTGGTCATCGGACCGAGAATATTGAAAATGGTCCGGCAACCCAGCTCCTTGCGTGGGCCGATAGCGTGCTTCATGGCGCCGTGGTGGGCCGGGGCGAACATAAAGCCGACGCCGATCTGCTCCACGCAGCGGGCGACCTGCTCCGGGGTCATGTCCAGGTTGATACCGGCCTTCTCGATGAGATCGGCGCTGCCGCTCTTGGACGATACGCCCCGGTTGCCGTGCTTGGCGACATAGCCACCGGCCGCCGCCACCACGAAAGAGGCCGCGGAGGAGACGTTGAACAGGTTGGCGCCGTCGCCGCCGGTGCCGACAATGTCCACCAGCGGCTCGGCATTCACCGCTACGCCGGTGGCCAGCTCGCGCATGACCTCGGTGGCGCCGGTGATCTCGTCAATGGTCTCGCTCTTGAGACGCAACCCCATCAGGAAAGCCCCGATCTGCGCATCCGTGGCCTCGCCGTTCATGACAATGCGCATGACCTCTTTCATTTCCTCCCGGGAAAGATCCAGGTTGGAGGCGATCCGGTTCAGAGCTTCTTTCATGTCCATGGGGAGCAGGCCTCTTAGTTGTTTGTTCTCAGGAAGTTGCGCAGCAGTTCGTGGCCCTGTTCAGTCATGATCGACTCCGGGTGGAACTGCACGCCTTCGATGGGCAGGGTCTTGTGGCGCACGCCCATGATTTCCTCGATGGAGCCGTCATCATTGCGGGTCCAGGCGGTTACTTCCAGGCAATCCGGCAGGGTGTTCTGGTCAATGACCAGGCTATGGTAGCGGGTGGCCTGCAACGGATTGCTCAGCCCCCGGAACACGCCGATGTCCTTGTGATAGACCGGCGACACCTTGCCGTGCATGACCCGTCCGGCCCGCACGATGTCGGCGCCGTAAACCTGGCCGATGGCCTGGTGGCCCAGGCAGATGCCGAGGATGGGCAGTTTGCCGGCAAAGTGGCGGATGGCTTCCATGGAAATGCCGGCTTCGTTCGGCGTGCAAGGGCCCGGTGAGATCACCAGCCGTTCGGGCTTGAGGGCCTCGATCTGCTCGATGGTGATTTCATCGTTGCGGTATACCCGCACATCTGCGCCCAGCTCCGCCAGGTACTGCACCACGTTGTAGGTGAAGGAATCGTAGTTATCGATCATCAGCAACATAATCCGTTCCTCCGCCTCAGTGGTCGTAATCGTTGTAGGTCATGGCCACGGCACGGAAAATCGCGCGACCCTTGTTCATGGTTTCTTTCCACTCGAGGCGGGGAACCGAATCCGCCACCACACCGGCACCCGCCTGGATGTGCAGGGTATTGTCCTTGATCACCGCGGTGCGGATGGCAATGGCGGTATCCATGTTGCCGTTGAACGACAGGTAGCCCACCGCGCCGCCGTAGACGCCACGCTTGACCGGCTCCAGTTCGTCGATGATTTCCATGGCCCGGATCTTGGGGGCGCCGCTGAGGGTGCCCGCGGGCAGGGTGGCCCGCAACACGTCCAGGCAGCTGGTGTTTTCTTTCAGACGGCCGGTCACGTTGGACACGATGTGCATGACGTGGGAGTAGCGCTCCACGATCATCCTGTCGGTGACCTTGACGGTGCCTGTTTCCGAGACCCGGCCGGCATCGTTGCGGCCCAGGTCGATCAGCATCAGGTGCTCGGCGATTTCCTTCGGATCGGCCAGCAGTTCGTTTTCCAGAGCCTTGTCCTCGGCGTCGGTGGCACCGCGCTTGCGGGTACCGGCGATGGGCCGCACGGTCACTTCTTCGTCCTCGACCCGGGCCAGGATCTCCGGGGACGAGCCGACGATGTGGAAGTCGTCCAGGTCCAGGAAATACATGTATGGCGATGGATTCAGTACCCGCAGGGACCGGTACAGGTTCAGGGGCGGTGCCTCGAACGGGATGGACATGCGCTGGGAGATGACCGTCTGCATCACATCGCCGTCCAGCACGTATTCCTTGATCCGGTCGACGGCGGCCTCGAAACGGTCCTGGGTGAAGCCGGAAATGAAATCACTCTCGTCCACGGCCTTGCCACGCAGGTGTTCCGGAGTACGGGGCGCGTCGGCTGTCTGCCGGTGAAGGCGCGCCTCCAGCTCGTCGATGCGGGCCTGGGCCTGTTCGTAGGCACCTTCCATGGCCGGGTCGACATGCACGATCAGGTGCAGCTTGCCACGCAGGTTGTCGAACACCACGATCTCGTTGGAGACCATCAGCAGGATATCCGGGGTGCCAATCCGGTCAGGCGGGCAGGAGTTGCGCAGACGTTTTTCGATGTAGCGTACGGTGTCGTAGCCGAAATACCCCACCAGGCCACCATTGAATCGGGGCAGTTCCGGCAGGTCCGGGGCGTTGAAGCGCTGCTGGTATTCGTCAACGAACGCCAGTGGATCGTCCACGTCGGCCTGTTCGACCACCTTGCCGTTCTGACTGACCTCGATGCGATGATCAAAGATCTTGAGAATCTCCTGGCTGGGCAGACCGATGATGGAATAACGGCCCCATTTCTCGCCGCCCTGAACGGATTCAAAGAGATAGGAGTAGGGGCCGCTGGCCAGCTTCAGGTAGGTGCTCAAGGGTGTATCCAGGTCCGCCAGGACCTCGCGATACACGGGGATACGGTTAAAGCCGGCGTGGGCGAGCTCGGAGAACTGCTCGGGTGTCATGTGTCGGTTTCCTGAAGTCTGATCTGCATTTGCACGGAAGGGCCGGATGCCATTCCGTCGGGTGGTACGGTCTCGACAGGCGTGCGCCCGTCAGCCGCCGGGCCTGTTCAGCCGGTGCGCCATCGCCACCATCGTGTTGCGCGGGTTGTGAGGATGCCTCGCGCTGCAGTCAGATTCAGTCCCTGCACGGCAGGAATCTCCCGATAACAAGTGTTCAATGAAACGTCCTTGTGAGATTACAAAAGCTCGGCCAGTGAATCAACAATCGCGTCGGCCCCGAGGGTTTCCACGGATCCCCCGAAATTGTAACCGTAGCGGACCGCCACGCAGGGAATGCCGGCGGCAATGGCGGCGTTCACATCGGCCGCGGAGTCGCCGACCATAACCGTCGTGCCGCGGGTGCCACCCAGTTGCTCCATGGCATGCAGCAGTGGGCCCGGGTCCGGCTTTTTGACCGGCAGTGTATCGCCACCGATACTCAGGTCAAACCAGTGGTCCAGGTCCAGCTGCTTGAGCAGAGGCGCCACGAACTGTTCCGGTTTGTTGGTGACCACCGCCAGCCGGCAGCCATTGTTCTTGAGATGTGCCAGGCAAGCTTCCACCCCCGGAAAGACCCGGGAATGCTGGCCGTTGATCCGGGCATAGTGATGGAAAAAAATCGCCAGGGCGTCCTTGAACAGGGCGTCGTCCTTCGGCCGAGCCGGTTCCCAGTCGGTCTTGCCAGCCAGGGCGCGCCGCACCAGGACGGCTGCACCATTACCCACCCAATCCCGGACCTTGTCGAGCCCCGCCGGTGTCCGGCCCAAATGCTCCAGCATCTGGTCCACTGCAGCGGCCAGATCCGGTGCGCTGTCTACCAGAGTGCCGTCCAGGTCGAAGAGAGCCACACCCGGCCATCGGGTGTTGAACAGGCCTTTGAGACTCATCCGCCGATCACCTTGCGGGCCTGCTCCAGTTCCGCCCGCATGTCGTCGATGGTGGCCTTGTAGTCCGGCGTGTTGAAAATGGCTGAACCGGCAACAAAGGTGTCGGCACCGGCTTCGGCAATCTCGCGGATGTTATCGGTTTTCACGCCGCCGTCGATTTCCAGCCGGATGTTGTAGTTGCTGGCGTCGATTTTCTTGCGGGCCTCCCGCAGCTTGTCGAGAGTACCCGGGATGAACTTCTGGCCACCAAAGCCCGGGTTGACCGACATCAGGAGCACCATGTCGAGCTTGTCCATGACATAGTCCATGTAGCTCAGTGGGGTGGCCGGGTTGAACACCAGGCCGGCCTTGCAGCCACCGTCGCGGATCAGTTGCAGGGAGCGGTCGATGTGGTTGGAGGCTTCCGGGTGAAAGGTGATGTAACTGGCGCCGGCATCAATGAACATGCGGATCAGGTCGTCCACCGGCGATACCATCAGGTGCACGTCAATGGGTGCGGTAACGCCGTGCTTGCGCAGGGCTTCGCAGACCATGGGGCCGATGGTCAGGTTCGGCACGTAGTGATTGTCCATCACGTCGAAGTGCACCACATCGGCACCGGCAGCCAGCACATTGTCGACTTCCTCGCCCAGGCGGGCAAAATCGGCGGAGAGGATGGATGGGGCAATCAGGTACGGATTCATGATGTCTCTCTCAGTGGTGTTCGATAGCAGTTCGGGGTTGTACGGAATCCGGAAGCTCCGGTTCCGGCCGTGCCGTTCAATCGCTGGCCAGTTTACCAGTTTGAGCCTGTGTTTTCGCCGCCAAAAGATCCGCACCTGTGCGTAGTCGGGCTGGCCATCGACGCCCTGGCGGCCGGGTATGGCTTCAAATCGAGTGGTTCCGTTGCTTGATCAGCTCCCAGGCTTGCTGGTAGCGCAGCAATTGCTCCTTGGCGATGGCGAGTTCCCGGGGCGAGAGCCCCTTCTGGGACAGCTTGTCCGGGTGACACTCGGAGACTTTCCGGCGGTAGGCCCGTTTGATCAGGGTCAGCGAGTCCCGGCGGGTGACGCCCAGCAACTGGCAGGCCTGGTCATAGGTTTCCGGCCGGGCCGGCATGTCCGCCGCCCGGACCCAGACCTTGCTGGCGTAGCTTTCCAGAATCTGGTCGCCAACGCCCACCGGCAATCCCATCTGGTCGATGGCGTCTTCGCACCGGTAACGGCGGGGCTTGCCGGGAGGACCCTGGATTTGCGCCGCGTGGCACAGGCAGATGGCGACGGTCAGCGCCGGTGCCGGCCAGAGCCGTCGGGTGAGGCGCAGGGACAGCCCTCTCAAAGGCGGCAGGTCTTGGGCTTTCTTGCCATGCTGGAACCACTGGATCGCCCGCTGACGCTGGCGTCCGGAAAGGTTCAGGGCCCGGATCAGTCCCTCGGCATAATTGATGTCGGCCTCGGTGACCCGGCCGTCGGACCGGGCGATATAGCCCAGGAAATAGAACAGTGGGCAGCGGCACCATCCGGGTAACCGCACCCGTTCGAGAAAGGTGGCGGCCTGGTGTCCGCAGGCGGACAGCTCCCGGAGCAGGCTGGAGAACTCGGCCTGGAGGTGGGAGGGAAGTGTCGCGCCGGTGCTCTTTGCCATGGTGCGTCAGGCCTCTTGCGCAGACAGCCGGCGGTCCAGTTCCCGAAGCCGTTCCGGTGTTCCCACGTCGACCCAGCCACCGCCATGGTAACGCCCGGCGACCCGACCCCGGGCCATGGCGCGGCGCAACACCGGGCCCAGTTTGCCGGCGCTGTCATCCAGACCCGCAAACAGGCGGCGATGCAGCAGACTGATGCCGGTGAAGGTCAGCTTGCTGGGGCCGTCACTGGCCAGTTCTCCGGACTCCAACAGGTGAAAGTCCCCTTCGGGATGATGCGGGCGATTATCGGTGACCACCAGTACCGCATCCCTGTCGGGGTCCGGCTCCAGCAGCCCGAGCGGAAAGTCGGTCCAGATATCGCCGTTGATGACCAGGAACCAGTCCGAACCGGAAGCGGTGAGCAGGGGCAGCGCCCGGACAATCCCGCCGGCGGTTTCCAGGGGTTCGCCTTCGCGGGAATATTCCAGGGACAGCCCGAAGCGTTCGCCAGTGCCGAGGGTGTACTCGATCTGGTCGCCCAGCCAGGCATGGTTGATCACCACGTCACGGAAGCCGGCTCGTTGCAGGTGCTCGAGGTGATGCACAATTAACGGCTTGCCGCCGGCGCTGAGCAGGGGTTTGGGAGTGGTCAGGGTCAGCGGGCGCATGCGTTCACCCTTGCCGGCGGCCAGGATCATCGCTTTCACAGCGGGGTGTCCTCCAGTGCCGGAGCCGGGCCGATCTTCTCCTCGATCAGCGGCATGACCGCGTCCGAGAGCCATTCGTGAAAATGGCGCAGGGCCGGCTGCCGGGCGCTGGCGCGGATCAGATAGTTGACGGTGCGGGGGATGTCGCCCAGATAGCCTTGTTTGCCGTCACGAATAGCGAGGCGGGCGAAGATGCCGGCGGCCTTCAGGTGGCGCTGCATCCCCATCAGCTCGAACCATTGCCGGAAGGTATCCGGATCGGCGTGGTGCAGCCCCCTCTCCAGGGTGGCCTGCCGGAATGTCTCCAACCACTGGCTCAGACGCGGCTCCGGCCAGGAAATGTAGCAGTCCTTGAGCAGCGATACCGCGTCGTAGGTCACCGGCCCTGTGACAGCGTCCTGGAAGTCGATAACACCCGGCCGACCGGTTCCCGGCCGGATCAGCAGGTTCCGGGAATGGTAGTCCCGGTGGACTGTCACTTCCGGCTGGGCCAGTGCGCTTTCCCGGAGGAAGGCAAAGGTGGTATCCAGCAGGCAGCGGGCCCCGTTATCCAGCTCCATGCCGAGGTGCTGTTCCAGCAGCCAGTCCGGGAACAGGGCCATTTCCCGGTCCAGAAGCGCGATGTCGTAGGGCGGCAACGGGTAGTCCGGGGGTGAGGGCAGTTGCTGGATCGCGACCAGTTCTTCCAGGGCCTCCCGGTAGAGGGTATCGGCGTTGTCCTCGGTCAGTCCGGCCAGCATCAACTGATCGCCAAAGTCCTCCAGAAGCAGGAAGCCCTGGTCCAGATCCTCCGCTTCGATGGCCGGCACCGCCACCCCGTGACGATGCCAGTGCCGGGCAATCGCCAGGAACGGGACGCAATCTTCGTGTTCGGGGGGCGCATCCATGACGATGAACGGAGTCTGCTCGCCGTTCTGCTGCCGGCGCCATACCCGGAAATAACGGCGGAAGCTGGCATCCCCGGAGACGGCTTCCGCCTCGGCATGCTCGAAACCGGAAAACTGCCTGACCCAGCGGGTCAGTGACTGCTGGCGCGTGTCCATAGGGGTGGTTGATCGTCCCGACATATTTGTTGGCATTGATTTCGAAAGTTAGCAGAGGAGTATAAAGGGGGTAAAACGGTTTTACAGCGGAGTTTCCGTTAACAAGCTGCAAGGGCCCGTGTAAACTAGGCGGCTCGAATTCAGGCCCCGAAATCCACTTTCCGGAACAGGAATCCTGCCACCGTGCAATCCGCCATCTGCTGTCCGAAGCGACCGGTCCGCCGGTTGTCTGGCCGGGTCCGCCGGATTTCCGGCGCAGTTCTGGCCACGCTGTCGGGATTGGTTCTGGCGGCGCCGGTCGCGGCCCAGGGTAGCAAATCGCCGTCGGCAGCGGAGATCGACTGGCGCCCCCGGGCCGAATTGCCCGCCGGGGTCCGGGACCGGTTGCCGGTATTCTGTGACGGCGGCTACCTTCCCTCCGGCACTGAAGTAGCGGGTTCCGCATTTTCGGGGCCGGGCGCGGACGCCGGAGAGCCACTGGAAGCCAGTGGTCTGAGCGCCCGTTACGAGATTGACCGGGAACTCTTTTTACAGGGGGATGTCCGGATTCGTCAGGGTGGCTTCGAAGTGACCGGCTCGGAGGCCCGCTACGATCAGCAGGCCGGATCCGTCTCGGTCAGCGGCCCGCTGGTGAGCCGCGGCAACGGCTTCCTGCTCACAGGCGAGTCCGCGGACTACAGCCTCGAAAGTGGGCGCTTTGACATCAATACCGCGACCTTCCTGCTGCACGGCCCGGAAATGCGGGGCAGTGCCGGCAGTCTGTCCCGAATCGCCGAAAACCAGGTGCAGATCCGCGATGGCCTGCTGACCACCTGCGGTCCCTCGCAGAATGACTGGGCGATCGTGGCCTCGGATATCCGGCTGGACCGGGCCGAGGGTTTTGGTACTGCCAGACATGTGCGCCTGGAAGTGCTGGATGTTCCGGTATTCTACTGGCCCTGGGCCAGCTTCCCCATCGATGACCGTCGCAAGACCGGTTTTCTCTACCCGCAATTCGGATCTTCCAGTGCCGGCAGCGGTGCCTTCCTGGCGGTGCCCTATTACCTGAACCTGGCGCCCCACTACGATGCCACGCTGACCCCCCAGTATATCCACGGCCGGGGCCTGTTCAACGAAGCGGAAGGCCGCTACCTGAGCAGGTTTGGCGAGAGTGTGCTGCAGGTGGGCTACATCAACAAGGACTCCGATTTCCGGGATGAAAATCCGGGCGAGAGCGGGGAGCGCTGGGCGCTGGATGCCAGTACCCGGGCCAATCTCGGCCAGGGCTGGACCGGCTATGGAGATTATTCGGTGGTCAGTGATAATGACTACCTCAGTGACCTCAACCGCAGCCTGGAAATCAATCAGGCGACCCATCTCAGGCGCCGGGGCGGTGTGCGTTACCGCAGTGCCAACCAGTACTTCGAGACCTACCTGAATGATTACCAGACCATCAGTGAATTTATCGCCGATGCAGACAAGCCTTACGCCCAGCTGCCGGAGGTGCTGTATGGCGGAACCACCAGGGCAGGCTGGCTGGAGGCCGGACTGGAGAGCCAGTACACGTGGTTCTATCGGGACAACGACAACCTGACCGGCCTTGATCGCGCCAACGGCCAACGGCTCCGCGCCGTGCCCGAGCTGGCGGTGCCGTTGCGCTCCCTGTGGGGCTTCACTCGACCTTCCGTGAGCGTCGATTACACCCGCTATGACCTTGAAGATTACAGCCTCGGTGATGGCAGTTTCGACCGTACGGTCCCGGTGGCTGAGTGGGACAACGGCCTGTACTTTGACCGGCGCTCGGAGCTCTTTGGTGTGCCCTATAACCAGAGCCTGGAGCCACGGCTGTATTACGCCTGGGCGGATGCCAGCGCTGACCAGAATGAGATCCCGGATTTTGATACCGCGATCAAGAGTTTCCGCTTTGACCAGCTGTTCGAACCCGACCGTTTCAGCGGTGGCGACCGTGTCGGCGACACCAACCAGTTGACCGTAGCGCTGACCAGTCGGTTCAATGACCTGGTTACCGGAGCAGAGAGGGCGCGTGTCAGTATCGGTCAGGTGCAGTATTTCGAGGACCGGGAGGTGACCCTGTTCGGCGCCGGTGGCGGTACCCGCAGCCGGTCTCCACTGGCGGGGGAGCTGGTGCTCAGCCCGCTGGATACCCTGGAGATCCGCTCTTCCGGTCTGTGGGATCCGGATACCGGCGAAACCGAGGAAGGCCGCAGCCAGCTGACCTTCCATTCGGAGGATTACCGTTACCTGGCCAGTCTCGGCCATACCTACAGCAAGGATGAATTGGAACAGTCGGATATTGCGGCGGTTGTTCCGGTCTCAGACCGTGTTAGCCTGATCGGCCGGTGGGTTTACGACTCCGATCTGGACCGCACGGTGGGGTCTCTCGCCGGTCTGGAATACAACAACTGTTGCTGGAGCGTCCAGGTGGTGCATCAGAACTACCTGACCGACGACCAGCAGCTGGACACCCGCCTGCTGTTCCAGATCCAGCTCAAGGGGCTGGGTGGCAGTGGCGGCGCCTCGGCCCGGATTTCCGAGGCGATCTACGGGTTTGACGAGAGGGAGCGCCGGCGTTTCGGAACTCCCTGAGCCCTGGCCGGACCAAGAGCCCAGGCCAACGGTGAACACCATTCTTGATATGAGGTGATTATGAAGGCGACCTTTCGCCAGGGTGTGACAACCTTTCTGATGTTCCTGATGCTGGCACTCTCCGTGTCGGCCCAGGCCGAGCGTAAACTGCTGGACCAGGTTGTCGCCATTGTCGATGACGATGTGATCCTGCAGACCGAGCTCGAAGCCCGGATCAATACCATCATCAGCCGGCTGCAGGCCCAGGGTACCGGCCTGCCGCCCCGGGATGTCCTGGAACAGCGGGTGCTCGATCAGCTGATTACCGAGTCCATCCAGTTGCAGATGGCCGACAAGATGGGCATGCGCATCAGTGATAACGAGCTGAACGAAACCATGGACAACATCGCCCGGCAGAACAACATGACGCGGGCCGAGTTCGAGCAGCAGCTGGCGGCGGAAGGCGTGAGCTATCGCCAGGCCCGCGAACAGATCCGCAACGAGATGCTCACCAGCCGGGTCCAGCAGCGGCAGGTGGGTAACCGGGTGCGGGTGACCGACCGGGAGGTGGAGAACTACCTGCAGGCTCTGGAGGCTCAGGGCGGTAACACCGCCGAGTATCGGCTTGCCTATATTTTCATCCAGGTGGATGACCCGACCAGTGAGGCCTCGGTCGAGGCCGCTCGTGCCAAGGCGCAGGATTTACGCCAGCAGATTGTTGACGGCCGGGACTTCCGGGAAGTGGCCGTCGCCGAGTCGGACGCCAGCAATGCCCTGGAAGGTGGCGACATGGGGTGGCGTACCGAGAATCAGCTGCCGTCGCTGGTTGCGCCCGTGGTGCCGGACCTTGCGCCGGGCGAACCTTCGCCGGTACTGGAGAATAACAGCGGTTTCCACCTGGTCATGGTGATGGACAAACGCGGTGGCGAGCAGAAGCAGCTGGTGCGCCAGCACAAGGTCCGCCATATTCTGGTGCGGCCGTCGGAGGCCCGTACCGATGCCGAGGCTGAGGCCAGGATCCGTGATCTGTATCGGCAGCTCCAGGACGGTGCCGATTTCGCTGAACTGGCCAAAGAATATTCGGACGATCCGGTATCCGGCTCCGACGGCGGTAATCTGGGCTGGGTGAGCCGCGGCCAGATGGTGCCGGCATTCGAGCAGGCGATGCTCGAGGCCGACCTCGGCGAACTCAAGGGGCCGTTCCGTTCCCGGTTCGGCTGGCACATCCTGCAGGTACAGGAACGCCGCGAGAAAGACGTGACTGGCGAGGCCCGGGAATCCGATGCCCGCCAGGCGATCTATCGTCGCAAGTTCGAGACCGAATTGCAGAACTGGCTCCGGGAAATCCGGGACGAGGCCTTTGTCGAGTTCAAGGGCGAGTATGCGGAGGAGAGCCCGGCTGGTGAGGAGGCAGGTGCGTCGTCATGAACCAACCGGTGATCCTGGCCCTGACCGCAGGCGAGCCCGCCGGCATCGGCCCCGAGCTCTGCCTTCAGCTGGCCCTGGAGCCTCGCCAGGCAGGTATCGTGGTGGTGGCCAGCGAGGCACTGCTGACCGGGCGCGCCCGGATGCTCGGTCTTGAGGTCGAGCTCCACACCTGGCAGCCGGGATCAACGCCCCGGATGGAGCCGGGCCATCTGTCGGTATGGCCGGTGGATGGCTGCGAGAACCTGGCTGCCGGCAAGACCGACCCTGCCAACAGTCGTTATGTCCTGAAAACTCTGGAAATTGCTGCCCGCGCCTGCCTGGCTGGCGAGGTGGATGGCATGGTCACCGCGCCGGTGCACAAGGGTGTGATCAACGAGGCCGGCATCGCCTTCAGCGGCCACACCGAATTCCTGCAGGAATTGTGCGGGGTGGAGCGGGTGGTGATGATGCTCGCCACCGAAGAATTACGGGTAGCCCTGGTCACCACCCACCTCCCGCTCCGGAACGTGGCGGATGCCATCACCCCCGAGCGGCTGGTTCAGGTCACCCGCATCCTGAATGCCGATCTCAAGACCTTCTTCGGCATCGCCGAACCCCGGATCCTGGTGGCGGGGCTCAATCCCCACGCCGGTGAAGGTGGCCACCTGGGCCGGGAGGAAATCGAGGTGATTGAACCCACCCTCGATACCTTGCGGAGCGAGGGCATCAAACTGACGGGACCCTTGCCGGCGGATACCCTGTTCACACCACACTGGCTGGATAACGCCGATGCGGTGCTGGCCATGTACCATGACCAGGGCCTGCCGGTACTCAAGTTCCAGGGTTTCGGCAGGGCCGTGAACATTACCCTGGGCCTGCCCATTGTACGTACCTCGGTCGACCATGGCACCGCCCTGGACCTGGCGGGAACCGGCAAGGCCGATGCCGGTAGCCTGCACACCGCCATCCGCGTGGCTGAACACATGGCGCGATGCCGGAAGGCGTCCGGACAAGAGAGCAAATCGTGAGTCAGAAAGCCGGCCATCAGGCCCGAAAACGTTTTGGACAGAACTTCCTGCACGACCCGGGCGTGATCGAGCGCATCGTGCGTGCCATCAACCCCAGGCCGGAGGATGCCATTGTCGAGATCGGCCCCGGCCTGGGCGCCCTGACCGAGGAAATCCTGGCGATCAACCCCCGCCTGCAGGTGGTGGAGCTGGACCGGGACCTGATTCCGGTGTTGCGCACCAAGTTTTTCAACTACCCGGAATTCCGTATCCACGAGGCTGACGCGCTGAAGTTCGATTTCAGCCAGCTGGTGGAGGACCGGCCGCTGAGGATCATCGGCAACCTGCCGTACAATATCTCCACGCCCCTGATCTTCCACCTGCTCAGCCAGGCGGGCGTGGTGCAGGACATGCATTTCATGCTGCAGAAGGAGGTGGTGCAGCGGCTGGCCGCGGTGCCCGGAGACAACAACTACGGCCGGCTGGGCATCATGGCCCAGTATTTCTGCAAGGTGCAGCCGCTGTTCGAGGTGGGCCCGGGCGCGTTCAAGCCGGCGCCGAAAGTGGATTCCGCGATTGTCCGACTGGTGCCCCATGAAACGCTGCCGCATCCGGCCAGGGATCTGACCACCCTGCAGGCGGTAGTTCGCACTGCGTTCAATGCCCGGCGCAAGACTCTGCGCAAGGCCCTCGGTGGCATGATCAGCGCTGAGCAACTGCAGAGCCTGGGTATCGATGACGGGCTGCGCCCGGAAAACCTCAGCCTGGCGGACTACGTACACATTGCCGACTTTCTCTTTGACCAGAAAACCGGATCCGGCGATGAGGTAAGTAATGACTGACTATGCCATCGGCGATATCCAGGGTTGCTATGAACGTTTGCGGGACGTCCTGGCCAAGGTGGATTTCTCGCCTTCCCGTGACCGTCTGTGGGTGGCGGGTGACCTGATCAACCGCGGGCCGTCGTCGCTCGAGACCCTGCGCTACATCGAGAGTCTGGGCGCCAGCGCGGTGGTGGTCCTTGGTAACCACGACCTGCATCTGCTGGCGGTGGCGCTCGGCGGTCATGCCCCGAAACGCAAGGACACCCTCCACGATATCCTGGATGCCCCGGACTGCGATCGGTTGCTGCAGTGGCTGCGCCAGCAGAACTTCTGTGTTTACGACCAGCAGCGCAACTTCATCATGGCCCACGCAGGCATTCCCCATATCTGGGGTGTGGAAGAGGCCGTCCGTTATGGTCGGGAAGTGGAAGAAGTGATCCGGAGCGACCGGGCGGAGTATTACTTTACCCACATGTACGGCAACGAACCCGAGCGCTGGGAGCCCGGTCTGACCGGTATGGACCGCTGGCGGGTGATTACCAACTACTTCACCCGGATGCGTTTCATTGCCGAGGACGGCACCCTGGAGCTGGCGACCAAGGAATCCGCAGGCAATGCCCCCGAGGGCTATGCACCCTGGTTCCGGTTCCCCAGGCAGGACGATGTCCGCGTGATCTTCGGTCACTGGGCCGCGCTCGAGGGCAATACCGGCAGTGACCGGTTTATCGGCCTGGACACCGGCTGTGTCTGGGGCGGTGTGCTGACGGTGATGAACCTGGATACCGGAGAGAAGATCCACTGTGACTGCTGAAGCATCCCGAACGGTGCCGGTATTGCGCTGGCCACTGGTCGCCGGAGCGATGTTCGGTCTGCTGGCGGTCATGGCCGGGGCCTTCGGTGCCCATGGCCTGCGCCGGATGGTGAGTGAACGGGCTCTCGAGGTTTTCCAGACCGCCGTCACCTACCAGATGTACCATGCCCTGGCGCTGGTGCTGGTGGCTGTGCTGGCGGGGCTTGGCCTGTCCCGACAATTACTGGGGGCGGCGGCCTGGTTCTACCTGACGGGTATCCTGTTGTTCAGTGGCAGCCTGTACCTGCTGGTATTCACCGGTTACCACTGGCTGGGCCCGGTCACCCCGCTCGGTGGTGTATGCTTCATGATTGGCTGGGGGCTGCTGGTTACCGCAGGCCTCCGGCGCCAAGGCTGAATAAATGCGAGGTTTGACAGCAACATGCAGGTAGAAGTAAACGGCGATGCGATGGAACTCCCGGACGGCGCCACCGTCTCGGTCCTGATTGAATCCCTGGCCCTGACCGGTAAGCGGCTGGCGGTGGAAGTCAACGAGGATATCGTGCCCCGCAGCCAGCACCCGGAATTCACCCTGAACCCCGGCGATCGCGTCGAAGTGGTTCATGCCATCGGCGGCGGCTGAACCCGAGTTCCCGTGTCAGCTAATGGCGGCCGCCGCCGAATCCAGATTGAACATCCAGACTACCCGGAAAGATTATGACCGATACCCCTGAAATTCAGCTTCCTGAAGACAAGCCCCTGGAAATTGCCGGCCGCGTCTACCAGTCCCGATTGCTGGTAGGCACCGGCAAGTACCGGGACATGATGGAAACCGGCCACGCCATCGAGGCCAGCGGCGCCGAGATTGTCACCGTTGCCGTGCGCCGCACCAACCTGGGCCAGAACCCGGACGAGCCCAACCTGCTGGATGTGATTTCCCCGGAGAGTTACACCATCCTGCCCAACACGGCCGGTTGTTACACGGCAAAAGATGCGGTGCGCACCTGCAAGCTGGCGCGGGAACTGCTGGACGGCCACGACCTGGTCAAGCTGGAAGTGCTCGGTGAGGAAAAGACCCTGTACCCGAACATGACCGAAACCCTGGTGGCTGCCGAGGAGCTGATCAAGGACGGCTTCAAGGTCATGGTCTACTGCTCCGACGACCCGCTGCTGGCCAAGCGCCTCGAAGAGATGGGCTGCGTAGCCATCATGCCCCTGGGTGCACCCATCGGCTCCGGTCTGGGCATCCAGAACCGCTACAACATCAAGCTGATCGTCGAGAACGCCAGCGTGCCGGTGCTGGTGGACGCAGGCGTCGGCACCGCTTCCGACGCCACCATCGCCATGGAGCTCGGTTGCGACGGCGTACTGATGAACACCGCCATTGCCCAGGCCCGGGACCCCATCAAGATGGCCAACGCCATGCGCCTGGCCATCGAAGCGGGCCGCGAAGCCTACCTGGCCGGGCGCATGCCGAAGAAGATGTATGCCAGTGCGTCCTCGCCGCTTGATGGCACCTTCTTCTGAGGGTGAAGGTGGGGTCGAGTTGTGAAAAAGGGGTCAGATGAAAGCTTTCATCTGACCCCATGTTCAAGAAAGACGTCGATCATAAAAACCAAAATTCAGAGCGCTGTAGTCCTGTCATGACCGATAACAAACCCAGTCGCCGTGAGGCGATCCTTCACGCCCTGGTGGAACTGCTGGAAACCGACCCGGGCGCCCGCATCACCACCGCCGGCCTGGCCCGCACCGTGGGTGTGACCGAAGCGGCCCTCTACCGCCATTTCCCCAGCAAGCGGAAAATGTTCGAAGCCCTCATTGAGTTTGCCGAGGAGGCGGTGTTCTCCCGCTGCCAGGTGATCCTGCAGGAGCAGGAGGATGTGCGGGCGCGTCTGCAACAGCTGGTACACCTGGTGCTGGTGTTCGCCGAGCGCAATCCGGGTCTGTGCTGTGTGCTGACAGGCGACGCCCTGATGGGGGAGAACGAAGCCCTGCGCAAGCGTGCCTCCCAGTTCTTTGAACGCCTGGAAACCCAGGTCCGTCAGGCCCTGAAGGAAGGCGAAATCCGCCAGGGGCTTCGGCCACGGACCAGTGCCGCCCGGGGGGCCGACTTCGTCATGGTGTTTGTGGAAGGCCGCATCCAGCGGTTTGTCCGGTCTTCGTTTTCCCGGCTGCCGTCAACCGATTTTGAGGAGAGCTGGGGACTGATTTCCGAGGGTGTCTGGGGGTGAGTTTTGGGGGTGGTTTCTTTTTTGTAGCCTGATGGTTTTGGTGCAGGGGATCGGTGGGACTGCTCTGCACAGAACCGCTACGAGCACGTCCATGTGCGCTTGTTTCAGGCCATCCCTGGCCTTCAACATTCTGTGCAGAGCAGTCCCACCGCTCCCTTCTGAAGCTTCAGATATGTCAGCGACTACCGTACCTCAAAGCTTGCCGATCTCCGGCTCTGACAACCGGATATCTCTGGCAGTCTGATCGGACCGGTGTGGGCATCCCTTTCCCGGAATGTCGGAGGCCATGGATGGCCGGAGTCAAGCGCACATGGATGTGCTTGTAGCGGTTCCGGGAAAGGGATGCCCACATCGGTCCAGCCCGCAAAACCAGCAGGCTGGAAAACCAGGTAGAGGTCAAACCAGAAGCTCAGTCATACCCTGAGGCAGACCGGAGGATGGAACGCACCGGCTCCCAGACCGCCGGCGCCGAAATCAGGATATCGCGGCCCCAGAGGTCGGCCGGGTAGCCCTCCGGTACCTCTCCGAAGTGCCCGGCCGTGGCACCGGCTTCCTTGGCGATCAGGCGAGCCGCTGCAAAATCCCAGGGGCTGACGTTTTCGTAGTAGATGTCCAGCCGGCCACAGGCCACCCAGCAGATGTCCAGGGCCGCCGAACCGATGCGGCGCAGGTCCCGGCACTGATGGATCATGGCGTCGAGGCGGCGGACCAGGGGTTCCAGGTTGTCCTTGGTGTAGGGGAAGCCAGTGGCGAACAGCGACTGCCGGGGCTCGGTGGCGCCGCTGTGTTTGATCGGCTTGCCGTTGAGGGTGGCGCCTTCGCCCCTGGTGGCCCGGAAGGTCTCGCCGGGGAAGGGGGCGTGGACCACGCCGGCCTGGACTTCACCCTTTTCGGCATAGGCAATGGAGACCGCCACCTGGGGGTGACCGTAGGCATAGTTTACCGTGCCGTCGATCGGATCCACGATCCACAGGGGCGTGTCCAGTTCCTCCGCCTGGGACAGGTCCGGCATGGTTTCTTCCGACAGGATACGGTGCTTGGGAAAGCGCTTGCGGATGGCGCCGGTGATGAACTCGTCGGCCATTAAGTCCGCGTGAGTGACCAGTTCGGTCTGGTGCTTGTAGTCGGTTCGGAGGGTGTTGTCTTCCCGCTCATGGCGGATCAGTTCCCCGGCTTCGCGGGCCAGGGTTTCGGCAAAATCGGTGATGTCGCGAAGGGAAGCGGAATCAGACATGGCGCCCTCAAGATCTCTATGAGTGAGGGCGCCAGTCTAACACGCCGGGGTTACAGGCTCTTCAGCCAACGCTCCATCTTGTCCATGGCCAGCACCAGGCGCGGGCAGGCCTGTTTGACGAAGGCGTCGTCCAGTTCCTGCTCGGCGTAATCGCCGCCGGCCAGCGCCAGGGCGTCACCGCCGTCGAAATCGACGAAGGCCAGTCGCGCACCCAGATGGTCCGGTACGAAGCCGAAGTCACTGGAGGGCAGGATGGCTACACCGGTGTTTTCCAGCAGGGCGGTGCAGAAGGCCTGGGACGTCTTGATGTCCTTGCGGGCGAGCTGCTCGCGGAAGCTGGAGAAATCCGGGAACAGGTAGAACGCACCCTCCGGCTTCTGCACCACGGCGCCCATTTCACTCAGGTGCCGATGCATGTACTCACCTACGACCTTCAGCACGCGACGGGACTGTTTCAGATACTCATCGATATCCTCACCACCCTGGAACGCAGCAATGGCGGCATGCTGGATCGGAGCACTGGTGGCCGTGTAGGTCTCACTGGCGATGATCGCCATGGCATCCTGCAGCGGGCGCAGCTCGGGCGGGAAGATGAAGGTACCCAGGCGCCAGCCGCCGGCGCCGGCCCACTTGGACAGGCCGGTGCTGATGATGGTGCCTTCCGGGTAGTAGCGGGCAATGGACTTGTGCTTGCCTTCGAAGTGCACTTCCCCGTAGATCTCGTCTGACAGCAGGATCAGCTTGTACTTGCGGGCCACGT
Source organism: Marinobacter sp. (assembly GCA_018623515.1). Lineage (GTDB taxonomy): Bacteria > Pseudomonadota > Gammaproteobacteria > Pseudomonadales > Oleiphilaceae > Marinobacter. Next base: position 25,647 of record JAAZVL010000001.1, on the reverse strand, counting down.
TGGCGATCGCCAGCAGCTGGTCGTCGGTGTAGGTGCAACCGGTCGGGTTGGACGGGTAGTTGAGGATCAGGATGCGCGGGCGCGACGGGTCGTCCCGGCAGATGATGTCCAGTTCCTCGGCGGTGAGTTGCCAGTTGTTCTCGGCGTGGGTCGGCAGCCAGTGTACCGAACGGCCGATGATCCGGGCCTGGGGCGCGTAGGACACCCAGCTCGGCCGGGGGATCAGCAGGTCACCATAGTAGGCCAGCTGGAGCATGAACAGCAATTCCTTGGAACCCGGGCCGATCAGCACGTCTTCCCAGGTGCAACGCATGCGCTCGTTGCGATTGATGTAGCCGGCGATGGCTTCGCGCAGGCCCTTGAGGCCTTTCACCGGCAGGTAGTCTTTCTCGTGAGCGTGCGCTTTCAGAGCATCCACCACGCGATCGGGGACCGGGAACGGGGACTGCCCCAGGCCGAGCTTGATGATGTCTTTTCCTTCGGAACGCAGCTGGTTGCTCAGCTCGTTGATGCGGAGGGTGGCGGAGGGCTGGATGCCCCGGACGTTCAGGTTGATCGCGTATCGGTGGTCTGTTTGGATGTCCATTGTTCCGGTCTGTTGGTTGGAAATGACCCGCACAGTATAGGAAACCCAAACATATCTGTGACGCCCGCGCGGATAGGTGATTGCCGAAAAACCGGGGCTTTCTTTGGTCTAATCAGCCCGCCTAGCGGGAACGGATCCAGACCTCAACCCGACCGTTACGTGGGCTGCCCCGGCCGCCGACGGGCATGTAGTGGCCGTAACCGGTATAGGCCACATCCCTGATGCCTACTTCGTTGAGTGCCTTGCGGACTGACAGCGCCCGCAACTCGGAGATCATCTGGGCCCGGAGTTCGTTGCCCTGCTGGTCGGCAAAACCGATCAGCATCAGATCATCTGCGTTCTTGCCGGTCTGATCCAGGTAATCCCGGACCCGGCGCAGGTCCCGCAGGGCCTTGTTGTCCAGTTTGGTGCGGCCCTCGGCAAAACGGAAGTTGACGGTCAGCCGGTCATAACGCTCGGTCAGTCGCCGGAAGGATTCAGGGACGGAATCATCAAACTCTGGCCGGACCGCGATCGGGTTCTGGGAAATGAACCCGGATCTGGCCACCAGCTCCTGCCCCGGGCCCGCCAGGGCGAAGTCCACCAGTCCCGAGACCAGCTCGCTGTCAGGGGTGCCCGCGGTGTACATGAACAGGCGACGCGCCAGAGGATAGTCCTCGCTGGCCACTGTCAGCTGGTTGGGCTTGAGGGCCGGGGCGTCCCCCTCGGAAATGGCCAGTACCTTACTGTCGCGCACCGAGGCCAGCCCGGCAAAGCCGATGCCGGATGGATCCCGGCTGACGTCGTCGGACAACTGGTCATTGGATTCGTAACGCATGGCCGAGGCATCCAGAGAGTATTTTTCGGCAAGGACAAGGGATTTAAAGGTGTCCCAGGTGCCGGAACGGTCGTCCCGGGCATATAGCGTGATCGGCAGGTCCGGGCCTCCCACCTCGGACCAGTTGCGGATGTTACCGGCATAAATCCGGCCCAGGACATCAATGCTGAGCTGGTTCACTGGATTGGACGGGTGTACGAGAATGGCCAGGCCATCAATGGCGATGACGTGCTCACTTTCCAGCGACGTCAGGTCCGCCCGGTGACGGAACTCCTCCGCTTCCCGGGCCTTAACCGGTCGTGAGGACGCCCAGACATCGGCCTGGCCGGCGACCAGGGCCTTGTAACCGGTACTCGATCCGTGCGCCGCCACCAGAACCTCAATAGCCTTGCCGTTGCCCCGGGCCAGAATACGCTGCTCGTTCTCACGCCCCGTGGCTTCAGCCCGGACCGGTTTGCCGGTATGTTCTTCAAGATAACCGCTGACAAGCATGGGGGCCAGGGTGGCGCCGACGGTATTGGACCCGTGAATTTCCAGTTCGTTTGCGTGGCTGGTTGCGCTATTGATCGAGAGGGTCAAAAAAGCCAGGTTTATCAGGGGCCTGGTGGAGAGCAGTCTTCGCATTCTGATTGTGCCTTGTGGAGGTTGTTACTCGAGGTCGGCCGGAAGAATGCGACAGAAATATGACGATCAGGTTTCAGTGTTGTTACCGAATGTTGCCGAAGGGCAGGGGCGGTCAGAAACGGTGGGGCTCCAGCTCCATATTGAGTATCTTCGAGCCCAGCATGATGACCCGCCCGGTGTAGCGTTCTTCCCCGGTGGAGGTGAAGTCGAACAGGAAGCGCCGCCAGACTCTCAGCCTGCCCTGGTCGTCACGCTTGAACCACAGGCCGCGCAGGTACACCGCATCGTCCAGTAGTTCGACGTTCATGGTTTTGCAGTAACGGCGCGCCGCCTGCAAAACGAAATCCTTGATAGCCTTCGCCCGCCACCAGTACCAGGCGGCAAAGCAGGCCAGAAAAAGCCAGAACAGGTTATTGAGAGTCACAGTCAGTTATAGTCCCTGAGTGCTGGTCGGGAGGGAGCTCAGGGTACATGAACTCGCCCTGGCTTGAAATTGCCACGCCCTATGATGCTTTGGTCGTAACTGCTGATTGTTCTGCAAAATCTGGCTTGGCAGGCGACAGGTGGGCGATATGCTTGACGTCCTAACCGATTGGCCTCAGCCAAGGATATAACAAAAAAGAGAGTCCGCCATGCAAGCAGTACAACAGCAGGACTTCAGGGCGCTGGTGGAGCATCACCCCCGTGCGATCATGTTGTCTACCACCGAACCTCGCATAGCCTACGTTAATCGCAGTTTCCAGGCGGTCACCGGTTATCGCCAGGAAGAGGTCCTCGGAGAGTCACCTTCAGTGCTGAGTTCCGGTCTGCATTCCCCGGAGTTCTACCGGGGCATGTGGGAGAGCATTCACGTCAACGGGCGATGGGAGGGACTGATCTGGAACCGTCGCAAGAATGGTGAAACCTACCCGCAGTGGCTGTCCATCTATCCCGTGATCCAGGGCTCCCGGAAGTTCTACGCCGGCGTATTCATGGATGTGGGGGATCCGGCGGCCGGTGACGAGCGTCTGGCCTCCCTGGCCTATTATGATCCGTTGACCGAGCTGCCCAACCGTTCGTTGTTTCAGGAGTTCCTTAGAGCCCGGGTGGATCGCCGCCAGGGCGCTGTTGGGAGCTTCGGAGTACTGTTTATTGATCTTGATTTCTTCAAGTCGATCAACGACCTGCACGGGCATGACTGTGGCGATCGGGTGCTCCGGGAGACATCCCGCTGTATCCGGGGGGCCCTCAGGCGGAATGATGTGCTGGCCCGCCTGTCCGGAGATGAGTTTGCCGCCATCGTCGAGGTCGAGAACGACCTGGAACTGGAGAACATTGGCGAGCGACTGAACCGGGCGTTCCAGGTGCCGGTCCGGGTGGATGGCCGTGAGTATTTCCTGTCAGCGTCTGTGGGCGGTGCGATGTTCCCGGACCACGGCCGGACCAGTGCGGACTTGCTACAAAACGCCGACCGGGCCATGTATACCGCCAAGGTCGCCGGCCGGGCCTGCTTCCGCCTGTACAGTGCTGTGGAGAGTGAACAGGGGCGACGGGAACAGCGCCTGTCCGAGGCACTGATCGCCGCCCTCAAGACCGCACCGGAACAGTTCCGGGTGGTCTATCAGCCCCAGTTTGACCTGGCCACGGGGCGTGTTGTCGGGCTGGAAGCGCTTTTCCGGTGGCTGCATCCGGAATTTGGCGAGATCTCGCCGGCGGATTTTATCCCCATTGCCGAACACCGGGGCCGCATCCATGACCTGACCGAGCATCTGTTGCGTTGCGTCCAGTCGGACCTCGACTGTGTCTCTGAGAGACAACTGCCCCGGGGATTGCGCCTGGCCATCAATATTTCCGCCCGGCAGATTACCGATACACGCCTGGACCTGGTGCTCGGACCCTTTTTTGACCGCCTGGCGGCTCTGGGCTGGCGGCCGGAACTGGAAATCACGGAGACCCACCTGATGAGTCTGTCCAGCCGTTGTCTGCAGAGACTGCGCAGGTTTGGCGAGCAGGGTGTTGGTGTGGCCATCGATGATTTCGGGACTGGCTATTCCTCCCTGGCATATCTGCACACCCTCCCGGTGCAGGTTTTGAAGATTGATCGCCAGTTTACCCCTCAGCTGGGGACCGATGCCCGGGATGCGCGTATTGTCTGGGCCATTCTCGGCATTGCCGAGGCCCTGGGGCTGGAAGTGGTGGCTGAAGGAATCGAGAGTGGCGAGCAGTTCGAAAAATTGCGTCAACTGCGTTGCCACCGGGGTCAGGGCTATTTGCTCGGCAAGCCCTGTGAATGGGAAAAGATTGTTGATGTACTGATTGATGGACATCAAGTCCGGTTCGATTATGCGGCTTCCTGATCCGGTGATTGCAAAATATGGCTAGGGTTTCCGGAAGATTTCCAATAAAAAGGGCACAACTCTCCTCGACACTGTGGTTTTATGTCCTGCGAAATCTTGTCACCCATGGAACTGGATGGCTTTCTACGACTGAACCGTGCCTCACTCGCCGAGTTCCAGGCGGCGCTGCAGCGGTTGGCAGCCTTGCCGTCGATCCGGTGCCGGTTATCCGACGGCCGTGAGGCTGCTGCGGGTGCCCTTTATGTTGTGTCGTCGGATGCTGGCACAGTCATTTGCCTGGCGGTGGAACGGGCGTTGCGGATCACCGATTGGAATTCTCCCGTACCCTTGTGGTTGCGGGTGCTGGCAGGCCAGGTGCACATAGGGGAGAGTTCCGCGGAGCGAGACATGCAAAGCGGGGCCTGCCATACCGACCCGGGGTCTTTGACGCTTCACCTGGCCGCAGGCACCCGGTTGGTGATGGTTATCCCCTCAGAAGGTGCACTGACAGCCCTCGGGCAAGCCCCCCGATCCGTCTCCGGCAGCACGATCTGTTGCCTGATTGACCGGTTCATCTTGCAGGCAAGGTTTTTCCTTGACAGTGAGCAGACGGAAGCGGGCACCCGGCAGCTGATTTCGCGCCTGGTTGAACTGGAGACGACTGGCCAGGTTCGCGCCGATCTGGAGTTGCCTGTGCTTGATCGCCGGGTAAAGCGAGCCATCGACCGGATCCGGAGTGAACCGGACTGGCAGTTTGACCTGCCGGAATTGGCCAGTTATGCGGGGGCCAGTGAACGCAACCTCTACTACCTGATGAAACGCGAGACCGGGATGACGCCCTATCGTTTCTATCAACGTTGCAAACTGGTCCGTGTCCGGCGCCGGCTGGTGGATTGCACCTGCGAGGTACCCCATATCTCGCATTATGCGGCGGATGAGGGCTTCAGCCATCTGGGGCGCTTTGCGGCGCTGTACCGGGAGCATTTCGGCGAACTGCCGAGTGAGACCATCCAGTGGCGGCGCTCACTCCTCGGCAAGGAAGTCGGCAGACAGGCCAGTTGAGTTATTCCCGTACCCCCTGACAAAAAAGCCCGGCTACCTTTCGGTGACCGGGCTTTTTTCAGTTTCGGCCGTCAGTGATCTGTTGCCGGCTCCATGGTTCCGGACTTATCACGATATTCATCGGCGGCCGAACCGTGATGATCCCGCGCCAGCAGGATGTAGAAAGCCGGCAGCACGAAGATGGTGAACAGGGTACCGATGCCAAGTCCGGCACTGATGGTCAGGCCGATGGCAAACCGGCTCTCCGCACCGGGGCCGACGGCAATCAGTAGCGGCACCATTGCGAAGATCAGGGCCAGTGAGGTCATGATGATCGGGCGCAGACGGATGGCCGCCGCCTCGATCACCGCCTGCACCTTGTCCAGGCCGCGTTCCTTCTGTAACAGGTTGGCGAACTCCACAATCAGGATGCCATTCTTTGACACTACCCCGATCAGGGTGATCAGCCCCACCTGGGTGTAGATGTTCATGGAGGCAAAGCCGAGCACGATGAACGCCATGGCACCGGCCACGGACATGGGCACCGAGACCAGGATGATGAACGGATCACGCCAGCTTTCGAACTGGGCAGCCAGGACCAGGTAGATCACCAGCAGGGACAGGAAGAAGGTGACCGCCAGCGCGCTGCCCTGGGTCGCCAACTGGCGGGTCTGGCCGGTGTAATCCGACGTGAAGCCCTGTGGGAAGACCTCGTCGGCGGTCTGCTCCATGAAGTCCATGGCATCACCCAGTGCCACACCCGGCATCACTACCCCCTGAAGGGTGAGAGAGTTCAGCTGGTTGAACTGGGTCCGGTTCGACGGTTCAACATCGTGGCTGAAGCTCACCACGCTGCCCAGGGGCACCAGTTCGCCGACATCCGTGCGGATGTAGTAGTCGTTCAGTGCCTGTTCATCCAGTCGGAACTGCTGGTCTACCTGGGGGATCACCTGGTAGGAGCGGCCTTCCATGCTGAACCGGTTGATATAACCGCCGCCGAGCATGCTGGACAATGCCTGGCCGATGTCCTGCATGGAGAGCCCGAGATCCGCGACGCGGTCACGGTCGACGTTGATGCGGGTGATCGGCCGGTCAAAGTTGATGGATTTCTGCAGGAACATGAAGTTGCCGCTGGCCATGGCCTTGCCGAGCAGCTCATCCGCCACCTGGTCCAGCTGTTCATAGCTGCTGCCGGTGGTGATCACGAACTGGAACGGCAGACCGCCGCCGGAGCCAGGCAGGGAAGGACGCGGAAAGACTGCTGTCTGCAATCCGGTCACCTTCTTCAGCTCGGCATCGAGCATGGGCTGAACTTCAAACTGGGTAACCTCCCTTTCGCTCCAGGGTTTCATCTTGAAACCGCCGAACACGGCGTTGGGGCTGGTAATGCCCAGAATCATGAAATCCTCGTTGTAACCGGGCACGGTGGACATGCGCTCCTGAACCTCATTGCCGTGCTCGCGCAGGTAGTCGAGCGTGGCTGTCTGGGAGCCCAGACCCTGATAGAACAGAATGCCCTGGTCCTCGGTGGGTGCCAGCTCGTTCTGGCTCATCATCACCATGAAGTAGATGGAACCCAGCACTACCACCGCAAAGAACACCACCACCGACTTGGTCTGCATCAGCGACGCAAGAGCCGACTTGTAGGCGCTCGACAGGCCGTTGAAGGTCTTCTCCACCAGTACTTCGAACCGGCCCGGGTTGCCGTGGGGTTTGAGTACTTTGCCGGACAGCATGGGGGACAGCGTCAACGCCACGATGCCCGAGATAACCACGGTGCCAGCGAGGGTGAAGGCGAATTCGGTGAACAGCGAGCCCACCAGGCCGCCCATGAAACCGATGGGTGCATATACCGCCACCAGCGTGGTGGTCATGGCGATGATCGGCACGGCCATCTCCCGGGCACCGTTGATGGCTGCGTCAAGCCGGGATTCGCCTTCCTCGATGTGCCGGTGAACGTTCTCCACCATGATGATGGCGTCGTCCACCACCAGGCCGATGGCCAGGACCATGGACAGCAACGTCAGCAAGTTGAGGGAGAACCCGAACATCAGCATGATGAAGGCGCCGCCGATCAGCGACAGAGGCACAGCGACCGACGGAATCACCGATGCACGGACGGAGCCAAGGCACAGGAACACCACCACCAGAACGATGACCAATGCTTCCAGCAGGGTTTTGATCACCTCGTTGATGGAGTCTTCGATGAAGTCGGACGCGTCATAGGCAAGCCGCACGTCCAGTCCGGAGGGTAACTGGCTCTCGATGTCCGGCAGTGCATCCTTGACCAGGCCTGCCACCGTCAGCGGGTTGGCGCCGGGAGCCAGCTCGATGGCGACGTAAGTAGCGGGCTGACCCTTGTACAGTGCAAGCTCATCGTAAGTTTCCGAGCCCAGCTCCACGCGGGCGATGTCCTGGAGCCGGATCTGGGTTCCATCCCGGGTTTTTACCACCAGGTTGCGGAACTGGTCCGGATCAGCCACATCGGTATCGCTGGTCATGGCGATTTCGACATACTGTCCTTTGGTATTACCCACAGCGGCCTGGTAGTTGTTGGCCCGAAGCTTGGCGACCACTTCCGTCGGTGTCATGTCGACGGCGGCCAGCCGCTCAGGATCCAGCCACACCCGCAGGGCGAACTTTCGCCCGAACAAACGGGCCTTGCCGACGCCCGAAAGTGCCTGAAGCTTGGGCTGCACCACGCGGGTGAGGTAGTCGGTAATCTGCGGTACCGCCAGCTCGGTGCTGTAGAAGGCAATGTACATCAGCGCCGTGGAATCGCCGGTGGTGGAGGTGATGACCGGATCCTGGGCTTCGGCAGGCAGGACGTTACGTTGGCTCGCCACCTTGGCCTGGATCTCCGCCAGGGCGGCATTGGCGTCGTAGTTCAGCTCCATCTTCGCTTCGATGGTGGACACGCCCTGGGAGCTGGTGGAGGTCAGGTAATCAATGCCACTGGCTTCGGCAATCGCCTGTTGCAGCGGCGTGGTGATAAAACCCTTGATCAGGTCGGAGCTGGCTCCCGGGTAGGCCGTGGTGACGGTTACCGTGGTGCTCTCGAGTTCCGGATACTGCCGGATCTCCATCTCCATGGCGGCCCGGGCACCGAGCAGCAGGATCAGCAGGCTGACCACCGTCGCCAGTACCGGACGGTGGATGAATATGTCGGTAAATCGCATTATTCAGACGCCTCCTGCGTTTGCCCGGAGTCTTCCTGAATCTCGACTTTCTGGCCGGCCCGCAGTCTCAGCAGGGCCTTGGACACCACTGTCTCTCCCGCTTCCAGGCCAGACAGGATGGCCACCCGGCCTTCCCGGGTCTGACCGGTAGTGACGGTGCGGCGGTTGACCACCAGCTCGCCGTTGTCATTTTCCTCAACCACGAACACGAAGTCGCCGTAGGTGTTGTAGGAAATGGCGGTGCGGGGCACGGTGACCACTTCGTTGTCCTCTGGCTGAAGGGTCATGACCGTGGCAAACATGCCTGGACGCAGCAGCTGCTCCTCGTTCTTCAGGGTGCCACGGACGCGCACGGTCCGGGTTTCAGGATTCACCGAGGTGTTGATTGCGCTGATCTCGCCCTTGAACACGGCATCCGGGACCGCGGCCACAGTGGCTGTCACCGGATAGCCGGGGGCGATGTCCGCCAGGTTCTTTTCGGACAGTGTGTAGTCAACGTAAATGGGGTTGAGCATATTGATCTCGACAATCGGTGTGCCGGTCGCGATGTATTCACCCTGATCCACCATCCGGATGCCCACCGTGCCGTCAAACGGCGCCCGGATGATCTTCTTGCTGAGCTGGGCTTCCGCCTCGTTCACCCGCGCCCGGGCCGCATCGTAGTTGGCCTTGGCCTGGTCGTACTGGGACTGGGACACGGCGCGCTTGGGCAGGAGGTCGGAGACCCGCTTGAATTCCTGTTCCGCAAGCTGGGCTTCGGCCCGGCGTGTGCGCAGCGCCGCTTCGTCGATTTCCGCGTTCAGGCGGATCAGCACGTCGCCCTGCTGGACGGTATCGCCGGATTCGAAGTTGATGCTCTCGATGACGCCGGGCACCTCGTTGGCAATCTCGATACCATTGATGGCTTCAATGCTGCCAACGGCTTTGATCGAGGGTGTCCACTGTTCGACACGGGCATCGGTCGCTGAAATTTGCGCCGGCGGCTGCGGCTGGGACATTTGCTCCTTCATTTGACCGAACTGGTAGAACTTGTAACCAAAGATGCCACCAAGGACGACGCCAAGAAATATAATGACAATGATGAAGCGGGAAGCAGTGCGCATAGTTCAGACCCTGGAATCTGTGTCCATTGAGTGTTGATGCCTCGGATCAACACAGGTGATATTGGAGGCGGTTATCTTCTCCGTAAAACGTAGCATCCTATAAAAAAACGGAAGGGCTTGTCACCGTTTTGACAGCCTTTAAGACTAAATTCAGAAATCTGGAGAAAATGCAGAGGCCCGCACCGGGGAATTGGCATCTCCGCTTGCGGGACACTGGTATTCTCCATATCGCAGGTGACACAATTACGACCGCATGCCAAAAGGGGATTAGCCCATGCAGTGGATTCTCGGCCTGGCGCTGGCCGCGGCCGTTTTCATCATTCTCAAACGCTGGGGCGCGTTGACCCCGGAAAAAAAGAAAGACGCGGTCTGGAAAACCGTCCTGGTGGTCGGTGGCGCCCTTCTGCTGTTCATGGTACTGACCGGGCGGGTCCACGTCATTACCGCGGCCATTGCGGCAGTCATCCCTGTACTGCGCAAGGTGCCGTCCCTGTTGAAGTACGCGCCGGCGCTGGCCCGGATGATGGGCAGGGAGATTCCCGATGCCCGGGAGCATTCCCGGCAGCAATCGGCCCAGAGTCCGCCCTCGAGTAGTGATATGTCGGAGCGCGAGGCGTGTGAGGTTCTTGGGGTAGAGCCTGGCTGTCCGAGAGAGGAGATCATCGCCGCCCACCGCAGATTGATCCAGAAACTGCATCCGGACCGCGGCGGTAATGACTACCTCGCCGCCAAGATCAACGAAGCCAAGCAGGTGCTGCTGAAGAAAGCCCGGGCCTGAGTCAGGGCATAACCTCCACTTTGACCTCGATGCTGCGAATGCCGGAGCGGTTGCTCTCCACCTGGTAGGCGATGCCACTGCCTCTATGCGTGCTGCTCCTGGCAATGCTGCCAAGGGAAACCCACTGCCCGGGCTCCACCCGCCGGATCGTCAGCAGCGCTTCGGTCTCATAGCCCTGGATCTGTGCCGGGTCCTCCTCGAACGAGACGATATTCAGTTCCACGGCCTGACTGGAAATGACCTGTGGACTGACCAGGAAACCACTGCGGGTCTCCACCTGCTGCAGAATCGCCGCCGGGTTCCGGCCGCCACGAATGGCAAAGGGCAGTGTGCGGACCTGACCGGAACTGATGTGAGCAGTCTGGCCATCCTGGACCACCAGCGTCCGTTGCTGGTTGTTGCCGGTGTTGATGGTCTTGCGCTCCACAGTGACGCCGATGTCTCCGTCCCGGGCCGCAACGCCGCCACCCGAGCGCTCGCCACTGATCTCCTCCCGGGTCCTCACCGTGATCCGCAGTTGGGCGGGGGCCACATCCAGTGACTCCACCAGGGTGCGGATTTCATCCAGCAGGCGCGGTTCGCCCCGCACCAGCAATTGCTGTCCCCGGGCGGTCACCGTGACCGGAGCGTTGGCATACAGATCCCGGATCTGGGTGGCCACCTCTTCCGCCGGGCGGGCATCGAGCTGGTAACTGCGGGTCTCGGTCTGGGCGTGGGCGGACAGGGTGATCAGCCAAAAGGGCACGATCATGACCACCAGGGCCAGCAAACGGCAGGGGGCAACGTGGAATGGGCGCATTGGCACTCCGCAGATGAACGGCAAACGGAAAAACTTCGACCTCCGGGTTGCCAAGGCGGAAACCGGAGGTATATATTGAAAAGCATGAAGACCACAAACGCGACCTGTCAATTGAATGTTCTGCAAGCTTTCGGCGTCAAACCGATGGCTGCGGGCGCTGCTGTGTTCTTTTGGTGGTTTGGTTATGGCTTTTATTTTAGCCAGAACCCGGGCCGCCCATAGGATTTTGATCCGACGAATAACGAGGAAGGCAGCCCGGCAGTAACCCAGGCTGCCACCGGACTCGAAAAAGCCCCGACTGGTAGCCCAGCCGGGGCTTTTTTGATTCTGACCAAGGGAAACGGGAACACCGCTATGAACATGCCACTGAAAGCCGATGCGCTGCACGATGCTGTCGCAGCAGCAGACAGCCACCGACAGGAAACTGCCCTGCCATCGCCGGAACAACTGCGCCGGGAGTTTCCTGCAGAACCGGATCTGTTGGTTCAGGTGCAGGGCTACCGACAGGCGATCCGGAATATCCTGCAGGGCAGGGATGACAGGACTCTGATCGTGATGGGGCCGTGTTCCATCCACGATGAGCAGGCAGCGCTGGATTACGGCCGCCGGCTCAAGCAACTTGCCGAGGAGGTCAGTGACCGCTTCCTGATCGTGATGCGGGCCTACCTGGAGAAGCCCCGGACCACCGTGGGCTGGAAAGGCCTGCTGTACGATCCGGATCGGAACGGGCAGGGGGATCTGCAGCAGGGGCTGATTCGTTCCCGTCGGCTTCTGCTGGATCTGGCCGGGCTCGGGCTGCCTCTGGCCACCGAAGCCCTGAGCCCGTTCGCCATGGATTATCTGGGCGATCTGGTCAGCTGGAGCGCCATCGGCGCCCGGACCACGGAATCCCAGATCCATCGGGAGATGGTGAGTGGACTGCCCATGCCGGTCGGGTTCAAGAATGGCACCGACGGCGGGATCGCGGTGGCCACCAACGCCATGAAGTCTGCGTCCCATCCTCATCATCACCTGGGCGTCTCGGCCACCGGAGCGCCGGTAATGATCTCGACCCGGGGTAACCCGGATACCCATCTGGTGCTCCGGGGTGGCCGTGGTGTGACCAATTACGATGCTGACAGTATCGCCGCCGCCGTTGAAGGGCTGGCACAGGCGGGCCTCTCCACCGCTGTCATGGTCGACTGTAGCCACGACAACGCCTGCAAGCAGTCCGAACGCCAGATGGATATTGCCCGGGAAGTCATGGCCCAGAGGCGCGCCGGTAACACCCATATCCGTGGGTTGATGCTGGAAAGCTTCCTCGAACCGGGGCGCCAGGATGATGGGCCCGAGCTGCTCTACGGTTGCTCGATCACCGATCCTTGCCTGGGCTGGAAGCAGACAGAGGCTCTGATTCGCTCACTGTAGAGAGCAGCAGTTGGGCGGCGAGAGCCAGCAATACCCCGCCCATGATCCGGTCCAGCCAGTGGCCAAAGCGATTGAAGGCCTGGCGGACCCGGGGCAGGGTGAAGAACACCGCCACCAGGGCAAACCAGATGCCGGTGGCGACCGCCATATAGATCCCGTACCCCGCCTGCACCACCAGTGGCGTACCGGGGCTGATCACCACCGAAAACAGGGCCACGAAGAACAGCGTTGCCTTGGGATTGAGGGCATTGGTGAGAAAGCCGAGTCGGAGGGCCGCAAAGCCAGACTGCGCAGGTGCAGATCCGGTCTCCACATGAATGCTGCCGGCTCTGGCTCTCAGGCATTGCAGGGCGATCCACGCCAGGTACAGGGCCCCGACCACCTTCAATACGCTGAACAGCATCACCGACTGCTTGATCAACAGCCCGATGCCCAGCAGGGAATAGGTCACATGAACCAGAATGCCGGCGCCCACCCCGGCAGCACTCAGTAGCGCATTCCTCCGGCTCTGGCACAGGGCCTGCCTGAGCATCACCGCAAAATCCGGCCCGGGGCTGACCACGGCCAGCAGATGAGCCACGACAATGGTCAGGAATTCTGGCCAGTACTGAACCATTCGCAATCTCCCGTCGAACCTGTTGGCAGAAACCGGTAAGGGTAGGTCATTTTTCCATGGCTGTCCTGCCGCGATTGATCTGCTGGTTTACGCCGGCCCCCGGGCTGCTTCTATACTGGAAGAAAACAGGTCACCAGCGAATCCATTGGATCCGGCCCACCTGTGCCGGTTGAGGAGGCATGTTGTGAAAAAGCACGAAGTGGATGTGGCGATCATCGGAGCCGGGACGGCCGGGATGGTGGCTTACCAGAGGGTTCGCAAGGCAACGGACAGCGTCGTTCTGATAGAGGGGGAGCAATATGGCACAACCTGCGCCCGGGTTGGCTGCATGCCCAGCAAGTTGCTGATTGCTGCTGCAGAACATGCCCATGCCATGGTGGAGGCAGGGGAATTCGGTATCTCGCCGGGAAAGGTCGCAATTGACGGTCGCCGGGTCATGGAGCGGGTGCGCAAAGAGCGTGATCGTTTTGTCTCGTCGGTGGTGGATTCCGTCAAGGATTTTCCGGAGCCTCACCGGTTGATGGGCCATGCCCGGTTTGCCGGTCCCAACCGCCTGATTGTGGGAGATGACGCGGAGGTCCATGCCGAACGCATCATCATCGCCACCGGATCCCGGCCAAACATTCCGGGTTTTTTAAAGGAGGCGAAGGATCGGCTCATCGTCAACGATGACCTGTTTGACTGGGACGACCTGCCGGAATCGGTGGCAGTGTTCGGTCCGGGCGTGATCGGTCTGGAACTGGGACAGGCCTTGAGCCGTCTCGGTGTGCGGGTTCGGATGTTCGGCGTCGGTGGTGCCATCGGCTCGATCCAGGACGATACTATCCGCGCCTGCGCCCTGGAGATCTTTAACCAGGAGTTTCCGCTGGATCCGGATGCCGATGTCACCGACGTCGAGCGCACCGACGAAGGGGTGGCCGTGACCTTCAAGAACGGCTCGGGCGAACCGGTGACCGAGACCTTCGATTATCTGCTCGCTGCGACAGGCCGTCGCCCGAACGTGGACAACCTGGATATCCAGAACGCCGATATCGAGCTGGATGACCGGGGTTCACCTGTGTTCGACGAGTACACCCTGCGCTGCGGCGACAGTCATATTTTCATCGCCGGGGACGCCAACAACGACCGTCCCCTGCTGCATGAGGCTGCGGATGAAGGGCGTATCGCCGGAGACAACGCGGCAGCCTGGCCGGATGTGCGTACCGGTCTTCGTCACGTTCCCCTGGGGGTGGTGTTTACCGACCCCCAGATTGCCTCCGTGGGGCTGACCCTTGATCAGGTCGACAAGCAGTGCCATGGCTGTTTCGCGGTGGGCGAGGTTTCCTTTACAGACCAGGGGCGTAGCCGGGTCATTGGCAAGAACCGGGGCATCCTGCGGGTCTATGGCGAACATGGCAGTGGCCTGTTCATGGGCGCGGAAATGTTCGGGCCGGCGGCGGAACACATTGCTCACCTGCTGGCCTGGTGTGCCCAGAAACGGATGACCGTCAGCGAGATGCTGGCGATGCCTTACTACCATCCGGTGATCGAGGAGGGGCTGCGCACCGCGCTCAAGCAGCTGAACCGGAACCTGCAGATCGGACCGGAAATTACTGACGAGTGCCTCGAATGCGGGCCGGGAGTTTGACCGGCCCTTGATCTCAGTCAGCAGGTGCTGGGCTGATTGTGGGGTAGGGTGTTATCTGACCCCCTTGCATTGCGCAGGTGGCGAGCCCATATCTTCTCGTGGAAGAAGTAGGCCACGGTGTTGATGGCCGGCTCGACCATGGCAATGAGACTGCCCACAATGATGTCGCCGGTCAGCAGATAGGCCACGGTGAAGGCAACCGTAAAATGGGTAATGGCGAAGGTGATGGTCTTCAACAAGGACTGATCGCCCTTCGAACCATGGTCATGTACGAACAGTTTCAAGGTGCTCATGATCCGCTCCGCATCCGGTGTCTGTAACTTCATTAAAGGGCAACTGAGAATTATTGTTAAATAGATTGTGTCAAGAAAATTGATAGCAGTCGACTATGAGAGCCCGTGGGGTTGCATAAGTCTGGGCTATGAAAGAGATTGTTTGATACAACTTCACGAATCTTCCTGCTCCGCCTAGAGTGGAAGGATCAAGATTCGAATCAGCGTCAAGGAGGTACGTAATGAGTAAGAACTTTATCGGTCTCGATAGTGGAAAAACTGTGGAACTGTCGGACGCGCTCAACGATCTGTTGTCCAACTACCAGATCTTCTATATGAACGTCCGTGGCTATCACTGGAACATCAAGGGTGAGAACTTCTTCGAGCTCCACGCCAAGTTCGAGGAACTGTATGACGACCTGCTCCTGAAAATTGACGAGATCGCCGAGCGGGTGCTTACCCTGGGTCATCGCCCGGCACACGCCTACAGCACCTACATGGAACGCTCTGAAATCCCGGAGCGTAAGGATGTGTCCGACGGTCGGGAAGCGGTCGAGAACATTGTCGAGAGCTTCGGCAAGCTGATCGGCAAGCAGCGAAACCTGCTAAGCCTGGCCGGTGATGCCGAAGACGAAGGCACCGTTGCCCTGATGAGCGACTATATCTCGCAGCAGGAGAAGATGGTTTGGATGTACCGGAGTTACCTCGGGAAATAATCCCATCGTGCTCTGAAAATGGCGGCCAAGAGGCCGCCATTTTTTTGTGCTGGAAATGTCTGTGACAGAAAAGTGTCTTGAAACTGACAATAACCTGTCACCTGGCGCGCCTAGTGTGTGTATTTGCTAATCACATACACTGAATCTTGAGGCGACCATGGAACTGCGCAAGTCTCTCCTTGCTACGGCTATTCTTTCTTCCACCCTTATTCTGACCGCCTGCGATGGTGACGACGGGGATCTGGGCCCTGCCGGTCCTGCGGGCACCAGCCAGACATTGATTGAACTCAACGTTCTGGGCTCTTACCAGCCTGAGGGCAATGTATTCGATGAGAGTGCCGCCGAAATCGTGGCCCATGATCCGGCCAACCAGCGACTGTTCGTGGTCAATGCCAATGCATCGACCGTTGATGTCCTGGATATCCAGGACCCGTCGCAGCCGGTATTACTCGGAACCATCGATGCCACCGCGGAGGGGGCCTCTGCCAACAGCGTTGCTGTCTACGGCGATCTGGTCGCGGTTGCCATCGAGGCGGAAAACAAGCAGGACAACGGCAAAGTGGTGTTCTACAACTCGACGGACCTTGGCAAGGTCAGTGAAGTCGAGGTAGGTGCCCTGCCGGACATGCTCACGTTCACCCGGGATGGTCAGAAGGTATTGGTGGCCAATGAGGGTGAACCCAGTGACGACTACACCGTGGACCCGGTAGGTTCGGTAACCGTGATTGACCTTTCTGCGGGGGTAGCGGGTGCGACTGCAACCACTGCGGGTTTCGAGGCGTTCAACGGGCAGGAAGATAGCCTGCGTGCTGAAGGCGTCAGAATCTTTGGTCCCGGAGCGTCGGCGGCGCAGGATTTCGAGCCTGAATATATCGCCGTATCAGTGGACAACTCCCGGGCGTGGGTGGCTCTTCAGGAAAACAATGCTGTGGCCCTGCTGGACATCGATAAGGCGGAAATCCTGGATGTTCTGCCGCTCGGCTTCAAGGATCACAACTTGCTGGGAAATGAGCTGGACGCCAGTAACGAGGATGAGGGTATCAACATCCGCAACTGGCCGGTGAAGGGGATGTACCAGCCGGATGCGATTACCAGCTATGCCTACAACGGCAAGACCTATTACATTACCGCCAACGAGGGCGATGCCCGGGATTACGCCGGCTTCAGCGAGGAGGCCCGCGTCGAGGACCTGGTGCTGGCACCGGGCGCGTTTCCGAACAATCTCCAGAATCTGGAAAACCTGGGGCGGTTGAACATTACCACCACGCTGGGAAGTACCACGGAGTGCGGCACTCCCGAAGTGACCGAGTGTTACAACGAGCTCTATTCCTATGGCGCCCGTTCCTTCTCCATCTGGAACGAGGACGGTCAGCGGGTGTTTGATTCCGGCAGCGAGTTTGAGCGCATCACCGCAAGCCTGATCCCCGACAACTTCAACGGCAACAACGACGAGAACTCCTTTGACAATCGCTCCGATGACAAGGGGCCGGAAGCGGAGGCGGCAACGGTCGGTGAGATCAACGGCCAGACGTTTGCCTTCATTGGCCTGGAGCGCGTCGGCGGCATCATGGTCTACAACGTGACCAACCCGCAGAATCCGGAGTTTGTCCAATACCTCAACAACCGCGATTTCTCGGACGAGGCGGATCCTGAGGCCGGAACGGCTGGTGACCTGGGACCCGAGGGGCTGGCCTTCATTGCGGCATCCGACAGCCCGACTGGTGAGCCGATGCTGGCGGTGGGTAACGAGGTCAGCGGTACCACCACGCTTTACTCGATCGACGTCATCGAGTTGTCAGCCGACTGAGTATCAGCACTGCAAGCAGAATGAAATGCCGGGCCCTGCGCCCGGCTTTTTTCTATTGTGGAGAGAGGTGTTCATACCGCAACTTCCAGCGGCGGCACCTCCCGGTGCAGGAACCATTTCTCGGTCACCACCTTGCGGGTAAACCAGTGTGAACGCATCAGGGTGCTGGCCAGTGGGGTCTTGACCCAGTCCGGCACCTGCCAGCCCTGTTCGCTATCGGATGCCCGGTTGCCGAAGCGTTCGGCAATGGCGTCACCGTAAACCTGCAGGGAAGAAGCGGAATAGTCCGTGGCCTTGCGAAGCACCTCGGCGGCAAGCAGGGCGGATTCGACCGCCGGGCGGATGCCCTCACCACTCTGGGTATAAGCCAGGCCGGCGGAATCGCCGATCAGGATGACACCATCGTCGACCAGCGGGCGCTCGGCATGGGCATACAGCAGGTAGGCATGCCCCTTGAAACGTCCGGGCAGGTCGGCGGGGATGCGACCGGTGCTTTTCATCTCTTCCACGAACGCCTGCAGATGTTCGGTCAGTTTGTGGTTGTCTTCCCGGCCAAGGCCAATGTTCAGGTAATTGCCCTTGCGGAATACCCAGGCATAGCCCTTGAGATCGCGGCAGAACCACAGCTCGGGTGTATCGCCGCGGGCCTGGCAGAGTCTGGCCTGCTCGTCGGTCATCTCGAATTCCACTTCCTTGGCCGCCACCACCGTTTCGTGGCTGCCGGGGCCCTCCCCGAGCAGCCGGGCAACCGGGCAGAAATGGCCGCCGGCCCCGACAATCATGGGGGCCTCCCAGGTTTCGTTGACGACCCAGTTGCCGCCCCGGCGTTCGATGGATTTTACCGGGGTACCCAGCTGCCGGGTGGCTGTTGTTACCCGATCCAGCAGGTAGTTATCGAACTCACAGCGCCGGATTCCGTAGCTGACCACCTCGCCATGATCGTTCTCCACCGGCGCCTGCCCCATCATGCCAATCCGGAACCGACGGATCGGCTGCAGGGTCCTGCCATTTCCATAGTCGTTCGGATCGATATCCAGCTCTTTCATGACCGCCGGCGTCACCCAGCCTGCGCAGGTCTTGTCACGGGGAAAGTCCTGTTTGTCGATGATCAGGACCCGTTTGCCGGTGTTCTCCAGGGCCTTGGCCAGGGTCGATCCGGCGGGGCCAGCACCGACGATGATCAGGTCGTAGTACTCCATCAGGCCTCCTCTGGCGCTGCCGGGAAGGTGTACAGGTCACGCCGGTTCTGGGGCAGCTGGTTGTTGCCACCGTGGGTGAACACGACCTGGAACAATTGCAGCGAACCGGCGCGGAACGCGGCGATGGAGCCGGCCAGGTAGAGGCGCCAGGCCCGGGTAAAGTGTTCATCGTACATGTCAGTGACCCTGTCCTGGTTGGCCTCGAAGCGCTCCATCCAATGGGCCAGCGTCTGGGCATAGTGGAGCCGCAGATTCTCCACATCGAGTACCGAGAAATCGCTGTGCTCGCAGATCTCCATGAACTCGCCAATGCTGGGCGGGTAGGCGCCCGGGAAGATCCGTTTCTCGATCCAGGCATTCATCAGCATGGGTCGGTTCCGGCCGATGCTGTGGAGCAGGGCAATGCCATCGGGCTTCAGGCTGCGCTTGATCAGCTCCGACAGCGCCGGGTAATTCTCCTTGCCCACGTGTTCGAGCATGCCGATGGAGACAAAGGCGTCGTACTTCCCCTCGATGTTGCGATAGTCGTCCTCGACGTAAGTGACCAGGCCGTCCAGCCCCTGCCGTTGGGATTCCTCACGGGCGTAAGCGAGCTGTTCCCTGGAAATGTTGTAGGAGTGGACCTTCACACCGTAGTTGCGGGCCATATAGCGGGCCAGGCCACCCCAACCACAGCCGGCCTCCACCACCGTCATGCCCGGCTTGAGGCGGAGTTTGCGACAGACGTGTTCCAGCTTGGCGAGCTGGGCCTGCTCCAGGGTCAGGTCCGGCGCTTCGTAGTACGCGCAGGTGTACTGCATTTCTGCCTGATCCAGCCAGAGCTGGTAGAACTCATTGCCGAGATCGTAGTGGTGATGGATGTTTTCCTTGGCTTCGGCAATGCCGGTGGAGCGGGGATTGTGGTTCTTCCACAGGGCATCCAGCCAGCGGGGCCACTTCTCTCGCGCGGCGTGGACAGCCCGGTAAAGGGTTTCCATCAGGTCGGGCAGGTCACCTTCAATATCGAGCCGGCCGGCGGCATACAGGTCACCAAAGGCGAGGTTGGGGTTGGCAACCAGCGAATACAGGGCCTTGGGGTCCTTCAGGTGCAGGGTAAAGCTGGCTTCGTGATGCTGCGGCTCGATCACGTCACCGTTCCAGAGCCGGAACCGTACCGGCGGCGAACCGGCCATGTTCATTAGTTTGGTGACCAGCCAACGTTCGTAGGTGTGCGGCTCCCGGTCGACCCGGGTGTCTGCCAGCGGCAGGCTCAGGACGTGGGCTTTGTGTTCCTTTTCCGATCGTTCGGTTTTCCGGGCAGTACTCTCAGTCATGGGGTTCCCCTTCCCTCGGTTACCTGTCTGAAATGAGTGACTTCCGTTGAGTATAGAAAATGATCACAAAATGTCAGGTTGGGTCCCGATCAGGCATAAAAAAACCGGGCTCGAAAGCCCGGTTTATCAGGGAGCCGCTGGCTCAGTAAGTTGCGCTCATCCCGAACCACTCCGGGAAGATCACAATCAACGCCAGCACGAATATCTGTATGGCAATGAACGGAATGATGCCCTTGTAGATATCCGTGGTCTTCACTTCCGGCGGTGCCACCCCTTTCAGGTAGAACAGCGAGAACCCGAACGGCGGCGTCAGGAAGCTGGTCTGAAGGTTCATGGCGATCAGGATGGCGAACCAGAGCATGTTGATGCCCATCGCTTCGGCTATCGGGGCCAGGATCGGCACGATGATGAAGGAAATCTCCACGAAGTCGATGAAGAAACCCAGCACCAGAATGACCACCATGGCCAGGATGATAAAGCCCCACTGCTCGCCTGGCAGCATCATCAGCCATTCCTCGAGCAGATAGTCACCGCCGGTGTAGCTGAACACCATGGAGAAGGCGGTTGCACCGATCAGGATGGCGAAGACCATAGCGGTCACGCTGACGGTGTCCTTGGCCGCGTCCCATACCATCTTGAAAGAGAACTGTTTGTAGATGATGGCAAGTACCACGGCACCGACGCCGCCGAGGGCGGAGGACTCGGTAGGCGTGGCAATACCGGTAAAGATCGAGCCGAGGACCACAACAATCAGTGCCAGAGGCGGAATGATCGCCAGCAGAGCCGAGAAGATCTCCTGCTTGCGGGATCGGGTCGGGTCCTCCGGCATGGCTGGCGCGGTTTCCGGCTTCAGGCGGGTCAGGAACAGAATGTAGATGATGTACAGGCCGATCAGCACCACGCCGGGCCAGACCGCAGCCTTGAACAGGTCCCCGACCGGGAGCCCGAGCACGTCACCCAGAATGATCAGGATGATGGACGGGGGCACGATCTGTCCCAGGGTGCCAGACGCACAGATGGTCCCGGTACTCAGGCGCTTGTCGTACTTGTGGGCCAGCATGACCGGAAGGGAAATCAGCCCCATGGCCACTACGCTGGCACCTACCACACCGGTGGAAGCCGCGAGCAGCGCGCCGACGAGGATGGTGGAAATGGCGAGACCGCCAGGCAGACCGCCGAAAAGCCGGCCCATGGAAGTCAACAGCTGTTCCGCGAGCCGGGTGCGCTGCAGTACAACCCCCATGAAGATGAACAGGGGTACGGCCATGAGAACGGTGTTCTGCATCACGCTCATGATCCGGTAGGGCATGAATGCGAAAAGATCCATGCCTTCGGCGAAGACGCCGAAGAACAATGCGACACCGCCGAAGGTGAAGGCCACCGGGAAACCGAGCATCAGCATGACCAGGGCCACGCCGAACATAATCATACCGATCATGCGAGACCTCCCCCACTGTGTTCCACTTCATACTGTTTTTCGCCGGAGAGGACCCGGATGGCAAACGTCACCATGTTGAGGCCGGCGGTCGCGATGAAGACGGCAGTGAACGGGATGACTGCCTTGATGATCCAGCGATGCGGCAGGCCGCCCGGGTCGCCGCTGCCTTCGCCCATGTTGTAGGAGTCCAGGGCAAAGGTGTAACCGTAAATGCCGATCAGATAGGCAAACGGAATGACAAAGATGATCGCGCCGATCAGGTTGATCCACGCCTTGGTCTTGTTGCTCCAGTTGGTATAGAACACGTCTACCCGGACATGCCCGTCCGTGCGCAGGGCATAGGGAATACCCAGCAGGAACACGACTGAATACAGGTGCCACTCCATTTCCTGCATGGCAATGGAGACCTCATTGAACGCATAGCGTGCAACGACGTCGTAGAACACATTGGCGGCCATGAGGATCATGGCCGCGCAGGCGATCCAGCCGCAGATTTTCGAGAGCCAGGCCAGGCCCTCGTCCAGTTTGATAATGAACCCCATCGAACATCCCCCGCAAAGCGGTTTGGTATTTCTCGGTTGCTAGAAACGACAAAACCGGGATCACTCGAAGAGCGATCCCGGCTCTCAATCAGAACGGCCCCAGTTTACTCGACTTCGGCCATGGTGTTGAGATAGGCCCGCTCAGAGATGTCGGTGTAAGCCCGACTCTGCTCCAGGTAGTTCTGCTGGGATTCGATGATCTTGGCAGCCATCTCGCTGTCTGCGGCTGCCTCTTTGAGCAGCTTTTTATTGGCGTCATACATGGCCTGGAAGATGTCATCCGGGAACTGCTTGATCTTCACGTTCGGATACTCTTCCTTGATGTTGGCCCAGGCTTCGGCATTGGCGTGCTGGGAATGGACCAGCATGTCATAGGAAGCGGTACGCATGGCCACACGCATGATTTCCTGCAGGTCTTCCGGCATCTTGTCCCAGACCCGCTTGTTGATCAGGAACTGGAGCTCGGTTGCCGGCTCGTGCCAGCCGGTATAGTAGTACTCGGCAATCTGCTGGAAGCCCAGACGCAGGTCCAGTGCCGGACCGACCCACTCGACTGCGTCGATGGTGTTGCGCTCAAGGGCGGTGTACAGCTCACCCGGGGCGATGTTGGTCGGGTTGACGCCAACTTCGGCGAAGACCTCACCCGCGAAGCCCGGGATACGCATCTTCAGGCCCTGCAGGTCTTCCAGGGAGTTGATTTCCTTGCGGAACCAACCGCCCATCTGAACGCCGGTGTTACCGCCCGGGAAGGACAGCATGTTGTGCGGCTCATACACTTCCTGCATCAACTCCATGCCGCCGCCGTGGTAGAACCAGGCGTACTGTTCCATGGCGTTCATGCCGAACGGCATACTGGTGAAGAACAGGGTCTCGGGAACCTTGCCTTTCCAGTAGTAGGACGCGGAGTGGCCCATGTCGTACTGACCGGCCTTGACCATGTCGAAGACGCCCAGGGGGGCCTTGTGCTTGTTGGCAGAGTCGATGCGAACGGTGATGCGGCCGTTGGACATCTTTTCGACGGTCTCGGCGAAACGCTTGGTGGTGTCACCGAAGATGGGGAAGTTGGGCCCCCAGGTCTCTGCCAGCCTGAGATTAAACTTTTCCTGCGCGTGCGCCTGTGTGGCGGCAAAGGTAGTTGCCACAGCCAGCACAGCCGCGGAAAGAACAGAACGGATCTTCATTGCTCTTCTATCCTCTTGTCATTTTTATCGGGTGTTTCGTTCCCTGTAGGGATGAACAACTCCATATGTTAGTTCACGGTAGCAATTATTGCGCCCGAACGGAACGAATTAGTCTGGATCATTATACTTAGGTCGTACGTATTAGACGTCATCCATCCGACCGATTTGCCTGGCCAGACGCATCGCCTCATGCTCCTCCAGGGCTTTCAGGTCTTCGAGCAGTGCCTTGGCCTCGGGGATTTCGGCCTTGCCAATCAGCGAGTCGTAAAGATCCATGACCTGATCGTGGAAATCGAAAATCTCCTTTTCGATGCCGGCGAAGTCGAGCTCCTTGTAGTGGATGTCGCAGGTGCGGTTGCGTTCGATCGGCTTGTGGACACCGTAGTCGTAGAGTCTTGTGTGCATGGCTTTCGGGTCGGCCTGCTTCTCGTATTCGGCCACCGCCTTCTCGAGCAGGCTTTCGTGGGTGCTGATGTAGTCCAGCAGCGCGCCGGCCCGCTCATCCGGATGCTGCCCCGCAGATTCCTTCAGGCATCGGGCAAGATGGGCATGCAGCTGGCGGGTCCAGTCAATCAGGTCGGCAAAGGTTTTGATTTCCATAGCAACTCCTGTTTACCTCAAACCAAGGATTTTCTATTGGTGAGTCTAGTCAATAAATCGGGTGTAACATGAGAGAACAGCTTAACGATATTGTCCATGTCTGTCCTGTGAACAGACGCTGGGCAGGAGAAGGACGACCATGACGACACCACTGGGCATCATCGAAGGATTCTACGGTCCCCTCTGGACCTGGGCGGAGCGTCGCAGCCTTCTGGCGTCACTGGTTCCGCACGGTTACGAATTCTATTTGTATGCTCCCAAGGCTGATCCCTTTCTACGTCGTCGGTGGCAGAATCCGCATCCACCGGCGGAAGCTTCGGAGCTGGCTGCATTCGGAAAGTTCTGCCGGGAACACGGGGTACGCTTCGGTGTCGGACTCAGTCCCTATGAAGTCTTTAATCGGTTCGATGATGCGGCACGCAGTGCGCTGGCGCAGAAGCTGGCGGGGCTGGAAAAACTGGGCCTCGACGAGCTGGCCATCCTGTTTGACGACATGCGCTCGGACACGCCGGACCTGGCGCAGGTCCAGGCCGACATTGTACGGTGGGTCCGGGACCACACCGACATTCCCCGACTCAGCGTCTGCCCCAGCTATTATTCTGACGATCCGGTGCTGGACCGTGTGTTCGGGGATCGCCCGGCCGATTATCTGGTGACACTCGGCCGGGCCCTCGATCGCGACGTCAATATCTTCTGGACCGGAGAGGAGGTCTGCTCCCGGGAAATTTCGCCGGGTCACCTGAAGCGGGTGGGTGACCTGCTGGGGCGAAAGCCGGTGCTCTGGGATAACTACCCGGTCAACGACGGTGACCGCATGTCACAACACCTGCACCTGCGGGCATTCACGGGCAGACCCGCCGCCAATGCTGCCCACCTGGCCGGCCACGGCATCAACCCAGCGTTGCAGCCGATTCTGACCGCCATCCCGGCCCTTACCCTGGCCGAATCCTACCGTCGGGGGCCGGACTACCAGTACGGCCAGGCCTTCCTGCATGCAGCCCGGGAGTTGCTCGGGAGCGAGCTTGCCCTCCAGTTACAGGCCGACCTGCTGGTGCTGCAGGACGGAGGCCTGGGGCGGATCAGCGATGAGAAACGCCAGAGCTTGCTGCATACCTACGACACCTTCGACCACCCGGCCGCCATCGAAGTGATGCGCTGGCTGATGGGGGAATATCGGGTCACCGATGAAATGGTGGCGACGCAGTAAGGGCTCCGGCCGACTTCAGCGCAGATAATATTCGATGGTGGAGACTACGCGCACGATCTTGACCGGCTGCTGGTCCTCCCGGATACCCGGAGCCTGGTCCCGGGCCAGGATCTGGAACACGCCCTGGTTGGCCTGGCGCAGGTTACCCAGTTCCGCGTCGGCGTCCCGGGCGAACTGAAGTGCCGCTTCCCGGGCGGAAGCCGTGGCCTCGGCAATCATGGCCGGTTTGATCTCGTTCAGGCCGTTGAACAGGTAGGTGGGGCCGCCAGGACCGTAATCCGAAGAGAGCACCACACCGGAATCCACCAGGTCACTGACATTCTGGGCGGCCTGACGGATGCGGTCGATATCCGTGCTGCGCACCATCAGGGTCTGGTTGATGATGAACTTCTGCTCGGTGTTGTTGCCGGGATAGGGGTTGGCCCGGGTATCGGTAACGTCCAGCCGCAACAGCTCCACAGCGGTTTCATCGATGGCCTG
>JAAZVL010000279.1 GCA_018623515.1 Marinobacter sp. | reverse complement strand
GGGGTACAGCCGCGGCGTGGTGCGAAGAGCGCCTCATTTTCGGTGAGGATTCGGTGCCTGTTAAACTGCCGCGACATCGGGTTCAGGACATCGACACCCCGGAGGACTGGGTCAGGGCAGAGTGGTTGTTTCAGGCCATGCTGGCGGAAGGCGGTTTGCGGTGAAAGTTGTTTTTCGCACCGACGCCTCCGTCCAGATCGGCACCGGCCACGTGATGCGCTGTCTCACATTAGCAGACGAGCTTAGCCGGCAGGGTCATGACTGCTGTTTTGTTTGTCGCAGGCACCAAGGGAACCTCGGTGATTTGATCACAAGCAAGGGCCATGGCTTAACTCTGTTGCCTGCCTGTACGCCTAAAGAGCCTCGCATTGACAAATATAGTTCAGACAATTACGAACTATGGCTGGGTGTAACCTGGCAAGAGGATGCTAACCAGACGCACGACGCCATCGCACCAAGGCAGCCTGACTGGCTGGTGGTCGACCACTACGCACTGGACGCACAATGGGAGCGGGCCTTGGCTAATGCTGTGGGCAACATCATGGTGGTAGATGATCTGGCGAACCGGCCCCATGAGTGTGCGCTGTTGCTGGACCAGAATCTTGGCCGGATCAGTTCGGACTACGATGGGCTGCTCCCAGCGGGTTGTCAGCGGTTGATCGGCCCCCGCTATGCATTGTTGCGCCCCGAATTTGCAGAGCTTCGGGAGCAGAGCCTGAAACGCAGGGAGCAACCGAAGCTCAAACGCATTCTTATTTCCCTTGGCGGCGTAGACCGAACGAACGTGACTGGCCAGGTGATTGATGCGCTATCGAAGTCGACGCTGCGTCCCGGTATAGAGCTGGATATCATCATGGGTGCAGCTGCCCCTTGGCTGGATGAAGTTCGGCAACAGGCCGCCCGATTACCTTTCAGGGCAAAGGTGAGTGTGAATGTAAAGGATATGGCTAAGCGTATGTCTCTGGCGGATCTGTCTATAGGGGCAGCAGGGGGGACATCCTGGGAGCGCTGCTGCTTGGGCCTTCCAGCTGTGCTGGTGATTCTGGCAGAGAATCAGGTCGCAGGCGCGAAAGCATTGGAACAATCCGGTGCAGCGCTGACGATTGGCAACCCTGAGCAGGTTGGAACAATGCTGCCTTCACTATTAGGGTCTTTTGAGGGCAGTTGGCTCAAACGGATGGGCGAGGCTGCTGCCGATATCACGGACGGCAACGGTGTGTTCAGGGCTGTTCAAGCGATGAGTGCTGCAGGCAGGAGAATTTGATGGTTGAGCACAAACTCCGACCAATGACAGAGTTAGACCTTGAACAGGTGCTGCAATGGCGTAACCACCCCGAGGTCCGCCGCTATATGTACACCACCCACGAAATTCGCCTGGACGAACACCGAAAGTGGTTCGCCACCGCCAGTACTAATCCTGCAACAGCGCTTCTGATCTACGAGCAAGAAGAGAAAGCGCAAGGGTTTGTGAACATTACCCGAACACGCTGTCCGGAAGTGGCAGACTGGGGGTTTTATCTGGCACCAAACGCCCCGAAAGGTAGTGGTCGGGAACTGGGCAGGCAGGCTTTGGCTTATGCATTCGCCCGGCTGAAGCTTCACAAGGTGTGTGGGCAGGCCCTCGGTTTCAACGGGCGTTCGATTGCCTTTCACAAAGCCCAGGGCTTTACCGAAGAGGGGCGCCTCAGAGACCAGCACTTTGATGGTAGCGAATTTCATGATGTTGTGTGTTTTGGTCTTCTCAGGAAAGAGTGGCAAGCACAGGCTAAGGATTGAATGAGATGAATGAACCCAAAATCGTAATCGCTGGTCGGGAGATTTCTCGTGAACAGCCTCCTTATGTCATAGCTGAACTTTCAGCCAACCATAACGGCAAGCTGGAAACGGCCCTGAAAATTATCGAAGAAGCCGCCAAGGCCGGGGCGGATGCTGTAAAATTGCAAACTTACCGCCCGGACACTATCACACTGGATTCCGACGCCGATGAATTCAGAATCAAAGGCGGGCTGTGGGATGGCAGGACCCTCTACGAACTTTACGAAGAAGCTCACATGCCCTGGGATTGGCATCAGCCGCTGTTCGACCATGCCAGGAAAGTCGGCATCCCGATCTTCAGTTCGCCCTTCGACGCCACGGCTGTGGACCTGCTCGAAGATCTGAACGCACCCGCCTACAAAATTGCCTCGTTCGAAGCGGTCGATCTGCCACTGATCCGCTATGTGGCGGCCACCGGCAAGCCGATGATCATCTCCACCGGTATGGCTGATGCCGAGGAGATTCAGGAAGCCATTACTGCCGCCCGTGAAGGTGGTTGCCAGCAGTTGGCGATTCTCCATTGTGTAAGCGGCTACCCGGCCCCCTCAGAGGACTACAACCTGCGCACCATCGCCGACATGATCGAACGTTTTGGCTTGGTCACCGGGTTGTCAGACCATACGCTGGACAATACCACCGCGATTGCCAGCGTTGTACTTGGTGCGTCCATTATCGAAAAGCACTTCACTCTCGATCGGAATGGCGGGGGACCGGATGATAGCTTCTCGCTGGAGCCGGCGGATCTTGCTGCTCTGTGCCGAGACAGCAAAACCGCCTGGAAGGCACTGGGGAAGGTAGATTACGGTCGAAAATCCAGCGAACAGGGTAATGCTCAATTTCGGCGGTCGTTGTACTTTGTGAAGGAAATGAGGGCCGGAGACACAATAACGCCCGATTGTGTCAGGAGTGTGAGGCCTGGCTATGGATTAGCACCCAAGGAGCTTGAGAAAATACTCGGAGCGAGGGTTTTAAAAGATATTCGCGCCAACACTCCGGTTCGACAAGATCTGATAAAAAATAAGCAGGAAAGCTAATTCGATAGTTCGTGTAAGGTAACCATCGGGTTGTCTTTGAAATGTTCGTATAGCTTATGGAATCCATCACCTAGGCCAGGCTTTTTAAATTTGGCTTGGTCTAGCTTTA
Source organism: Marinobacter sp. (assembly GCA_018623515.1). Lineage (GTDB taxonomy): Bacteria > Pseudomonadota > Gammaproteobacteria > Pseudomonadales > Oleiphilaceae > Marinobacter. The sequence continues at coordinate 161 of JAAZVL010000279.1, read as the reverse complement.
TGATGCCAAATCTTGTTTCTGGGCTGATTAGAGTCAAAGTGTCTATTGCGGTTGATCCAAATGTCCAGACACTAGGCCGGTTTTTTTGCCATAGGTACCCGAAATAAAGCTCAATGGGCAGGTTAATTTTAAATGCTTTAAAGTTGTATCGTTGAGCCAAG
>JAAZVL010000014.1 GCA_018623515.1 Marinobacter sp. | reverse complement strand
CTCTCGGTGCGACAGCTGACCGACAGCGGTTTCCTGGATATGGTCCGGCAGGTGATCACCGAAACCGGGGTCTCGCCGGAACGGCTGGAACTCGAAATGCCGGCGGAACTGCTCAATGAGGATCCGCGCATGCTTCGGGAATTGCTGGTGGCCCTCAATGACCTGGGTGTCTGCCTGATTCTTGACGATTTCGGTACCGGCTCCTGTTCGCTGGTGGCGTTGCAGCAGCTGCCGCTGGACGTGATCAAGATTGACCATCGCTTCATTCGCGACATTCCCTACAACGTCAGCGCCACCGATGTTGCCTCCGCGGTGATCGCACTTGCCCGCAAACTGCACCTGACGGTGGTGGCTGAGGGTGTGGAAACGCTCCAGCAGCTGAGCTTCCTGAGAACCGCCGGTTGTGCCCAGTGCCAGGGCAATCTGTTCAGCTATCCCCTGGATGAGGATGCCCTGATCGGTTTCCTGATTCGCCAGTATGAGAAACCGCTGATTTCCTGATCATGGCAATGGCCGGCGGTAACCGGTAAAATCACGCCGTTCCCGGATCCCGGTAGCGGCCCCTCCGGGCTCAATCCTTCGTCTTAATTATGAGTATTCATTTTCTGTGACTGAACTGAGCCGAATCCGTAACTTTTCCATCATCGCCCACATCGACCACGGTAAATCCACCCTCGCTGATCGTTTCATTCAGATCTGTGGCGGCCTGACGGACCGTGAGATGGCCGAGCAGGTCCTGGATTCCATGGACCTGGAACGGGAGCGCGGGATCACCATCAAGGCCCAGAGTGTCACGCTCAACTACAAGGCCCGGGATGGTGAGACCTACAAACTGAATTTTATCGACACCCCGGGGCATGTGGACTTCTCCTACGAGGTGTCGCGATCTCTGTACGCCTGTGAAGGTGCGCTGCTGGTGGTCGATGCCGGGCAGGGTGTGGAAGCCCAGTCCGTCGCCAACTGCTACACCGCCATCGAGCAGGGGCTCGAAGTGGTGCCGGTCCTGAACAAGATGGATCTGCCCCAGGCCGAACCCGATCGGGTGGCGGCCGAAATCGAGGACATCATCGGCATCGAGGCCTCCGATGCCGTGCGCTGCAGTGCCAAGAGCGGCATGGGCGTGGAAGATGTGCTGGAAGACCTGATTCGCAAGATTCCACCGCCCAAGGGTGACCGCAGTGCCCCCCTGCAGGCACTGATCATCGATTCCTGGTTCGACAACTACCTCGGTGTGGTGTCGCTGGTACGGGTCACCGAGGGTACTCTTCGCAAGGGTGACAAGATCGTAATCAAGTCCACCGGCAAGGCATGGAATGCCGACAAGGTGGGTATCTTCAATCCCAAGCCCACGGATACCGATATCCTCGAGGCAGGGGATGTAGGCTTTGTGGTTGCCGGCATCAAGGATATTCACGGCGCGCCGGTGGGCGATACCATCGTGCACCAGAAGTTTGCGGCAGAGACTCCAATGCTGCCCGGGTTCAAGAAGGTCAAGCCGCAGGTGTATGCCGGCCTGTTTCCGGTCAGCGCGGACGACTATGACGACTTCCGTGATGCTCTGGAAAAGCTGACCCTGAACGATGCCTCCCTGTTCTTCGAACCGGAGAATTCCGACGCCCTTGGTTTCGGGTTCCGCTGTGGCTTCCTGGGCATGCTGCATATGGAAATCATCCAGGAGCGGCTCGAGCGCGAGTACGATCTGGATCTGATTACCACCGCGCCGACAGTAATTTATGAAGTGGTGACCAAACAGGGTGAGACGCTGTCGGTGGACAACCCGTCACGGCTTCCGGATATTGGCTCCATCGAGGAGATGCGTGAACCGATCGTCGAAGCCAACATCCTGGTGCCGCAGGAGCACCTGGGCAACGTGATCGCCCTGTGCGAGGAGAAGCGGGGCATCCAGAAGAACATGCACTTCATGTCCACCCAGGTACAGCTTACCTACGAGCTGCCCATGGCCGAAGTGGTGATGGACTTCTTTGACCGGATCAAGTCGGCCAGTCGTGGTTTTGCCTCCCTGGATTACCATTTTGTGCGCTTCCAGCCAGCGAACCTGGTACGTCTGGACGTTCTGATCAACGGTGAGCGCGTGGATGCCCTGGCGCTGATCGTTCACAAGGAGCAGGCACACTACAAGGGGCGTCAGCTCATCGACAAGATGAAGGAACTGATCCCCCGCCAGATGTTTGATATTGCCATCCAGGCGGCCATCGGTACCCATGTGGTGGCCCGGGTGACCGTCAAGGCGCTGCGCAAGAACGTGACGGCCAAGTGTTACGGTGGTGACGTCAGCCGTAAGAAGAAACTGCTGCAGAAGCAGAAAGAAGGTAAAAAGCGTATGAAGCAGCTGGGTAATGTCGAGGTGCCTCAGGAAGCGTTTCTTGCCGTGTTGAAAGTCGACAAATAACAGAAGGCACCCGGATGGATATCGATTTTCCCCTGGTTCTGGTAGTACTGACCTTTGCGACGGGTCTGATCTGGCTGGCGGACAAGCTCTTTTTGCGCGAACGCCGGCTCGCGGCGGCCCGGGGCAGCAACCCGGGCACCGGCCAGGAAGCTGAACCGGTATCCGCTGGGGAGGAACCGAAAGAGCCCTACCTGGTTGACCTGAGCCGCTCGTTCTTCCCGGTCCTGGCCATCGTTCTGGTACTTCGCTCGTTTCTGGTTGAACCGTTCCAGATTCCGTCCGGCTCGATGTTGCCGACTCTGGAAGTCGGTGACTTCATCCTGGTCAACAAGTACGCCTACGGCATTCGCCTGCCGGTGGCCGGCACCAAGGTGTTGGAAGTCGGCGATCCCGAGCGGGGGGATGTGATGGTGTTCAAGTACCCGGAAGACGGCGAGACCAATTACATCAAGCGGGTCATCGGCCTGCCGGGTGACCGCATCCGGTATCAGGACAAGCAACTGTTCATCAACGGTGAGCTGGTAGACACCCGGTTTGTGGCCCGGCTGCCTCCGATGGAGTTGCGGCGCGAGGACCTCGGTGAGGTGGAGCATGATATCTTCCTCACCCTTGGGCGCGCGGGTAACTCCGGGGAAGGGCAATGGGTGGTTCCCGAGGGCCATTATTTCGTCATGGGCGATAACCGGGACAACAGTAACGACAGCCGCTACTGGGGTACGGTGCCGGACGAGCTGATCGTGGGCAAGGCCTTTGCGATCTGGATGCACTGGAAATCAATCACCAGTCTGCCATCCTTTGATCGTGTCGGTGGTATCGAATAACGCAGACTAATCCGGAGTGCAGTTATAATGAAGAAAAACAATCTCTCCAAAATGGGGCGTCAGGGTGGCGCATCTGTCCTGACCATTCTGATCATGGTGCTGTTTTTCGGTAGCCTCCTGACCCTGGCGGTCAAGCTGGGGCCGGTCTACATCGATGACATCACCATTCAGGAAGCCCTGGAGAGCCTGGATGGTACGGAGGGCCTTTCCAGCATGGGCCCGGCGCAGGTGCTTACCCTGATCAACAAGCGCCTGAGCGTGAACAATGTGCGGGGCTTTGATCCCAAGCACATTTCCGTGGAGAAGAATGGCGAATTTGTCGTGATCAAGGTGGATTACGAAGTTCGCAATAACCTGTTCAGTAACGTGGATACTGTTATCCACTTCAAACATGAGTATGAGTTGAAGGGCAAGTGAGTTCACAACCGGATCTGGATCAGTTACAGCGGCGCATCGGCTATCAGTTCAAGTCTCCCGAGCGGCTGCTGCTGGCGCTCACACATCGCAGTTACGGCAACCAGAACAATGAGCGACTGGAGTTTCTGGGGGACTCCATCGTCAATATGGTGATTGCCGAGTACCTGTACCTGAACTTTGACAAGGCCCGGGAAGGGCAGTTGAGCCGGCTTCGGGCCCGCATGGTCAAGGGGGTGACCCTGGCGGAGATCGGCCGCGAGTTCGAGTTGGGAAAATACCTGCGCCTCGGGTCCGGTGAGCTCAAGAGTGGCGGATTCCGCCGTGAGTCCATCCTCGCCGATGCCGTGGAGTCCATCATCGGCGCGATCTATCTGGACAGTGACTTCCATACCTGTCGGTCTCAGGTCCTGCGTTGGTTCGAGCAGCGCCTCAGAAACCTGGATCTGCAGGATACCCAGAAAGATCCAAAGACCCGGTTGCAGGAATATCTGCAGTCCCGGCAGTTCCCGCTCCCGCGCTACGATGTTATCTCGGTTGACGGTGAAGCCCACAACCAGACCTTCCATGTATCCTGCGCCCTGCCATCCCTGGACCGCAAGACCACCGGGACCGGCAGTAGCCGCCGTGTGGCCGAGCAACAGGCGGCCCGTAACGCCCTGAAAGAGCTGGGCGTGGAGAATTCCTGATGAATGATATTACCCGTCCCGAGAATCCCGACAGCCGTTGCGGATTCGTGGCCATTGTCGGCCGTCCGAATGTCGGCAAGTCCACCTTGCTGAACCATATCCTGGGACAGAAGCTGAGCATTACCTCGCGTAAGCCCCAGACCACCCGACACCAGGTGCTGGGCATCAAGACCGACGGTCCGGTCCAGGCGATCTATGTCGACACCCCGGGCATGCACGAAGACGAACCCCGGGCACTGAACCGCTACATGAACAAGGCGGCCTCGTCGGCGCTGATTGATGTGGACGTGGTGGTCTTCGTGGTGGACCAGCTGGCCTGGACCACGGCGGATGAAATGGTGCTGGAGAAACTCGCCAGGGTGAAGTGTCCGGTGATCCTGGCCGTTAACAAGGTCGACAAGCTGGAAAACCGGGATGCCCTGTTGCCGCACCTGGAGATGCTGTCGAAGAAGCGGGAGTTCGCCGAGATCATCCCGTTGTCGGCCCTGCGGGAGACCAATCTCGAGCCCCTGGAAGAGGCGGTTGGCCGCTATTTGCCGGAGAGCGTGCACTTCTACCCGGACGATCAGATTACCGATCGCAGCGAGCGCTTCATGGCAGCGGAAATTGTCCGGGAGAAGATCACCCGGCAACTGGGTGCCGAGTTGCCCTACTCGGTGGCGGTGGAGATCGAAGAATTCAAGCACCAGGGCAAGACCCTCCATATCTCTGCCCTCATCCTGGTGGAGCGGGAAGGCCAGAAGAAGATCATCATCGGCGACAAGGGCGAGCGCATGCGTCGCATCGGTCAGGAGGCCCGTACTGATATGGAGCGGATGTTCGGAAGCAAGGTCATGCTCCGGCTGTGGGTCAAGGTTAAACGCGGCTGGGCTGACAGTGACCGGGCGCTCAAAAGCCTGGGCATGAACGACTTCTGAGGCGTCTATGAGGGGGCCGGAACAGCAGGAGCCCGCCTATGTCATCCACCGCCGCCCGTGGCGGGAAACCAGTCTCATGGTGGAGGTTTTTACCCTCAACCGCGGCCGGATGACCGCCATAGCCAGGGGCGCGAACAGTGCCAGGAGCCCGCTCAAAGCACAGCTTCAGCCATTCCAGCCGCTTCTGTTGGACTGGACCGGCCGCGGTGATCTCAAGACCCTGACCCAGGTTGAGGTGCGCCCCGGACCGGAGCTCAAACGCACGGCATCGCTCTACAGCGGGCTGTACCTGAATGAGTTGTTGCAACGTATCCTGCCCGTTGCCGACCCCCATCCGACTCTGTTTGCCGCCTACATTGACGCCATCAGCGAGCTCTCCACCACCTCTGACATAGAACCGGTGTTGCGCCGGTTCGAACAGACCTTCGCCGGCGCCCTTGGTTACGACTTTGCCTGGGACCAGACCACCGATACCGGGGAAGCGGTCGAGGCCGGCCAGCGCTACTGTTATGATCCGGAGCAGGGTATTGTCTCGAAACCTTTCCAGGGTGTTCGTTTGCAGGAGTTGCCGGGCGAGGTGTTGCTCGCAATCGCCGCCGGCGACCTGGAATCTGCCGGCAGCCGCCGGCTTGCCAAGCGGATCATGCGGGTGCTGGTTGATTACCTGCTGCAGGGCCGCCCACTGAACAGTCGAAGCCTTTTCACTCATCTTCGGGGAGAACATCATGAATCCTAGAGTCTTGCTTGGCGTCAACATCGACCACGTGGCCACCTTGCGACAGGCCCGTGGTACCCGCTATCCGGATCCGGTTCAGGCGGCGATTCTTGCCGAGGAAGCGGGGGCGGACGGTATCACCATTCACCCCAGGGAGGACCGACGCCATATCCAGGACCGGGACGTCCTGTTACTCCGGGAAGTCCTGCAGACCAAGATGAATCTCGAAATGGCCGTGACCGACGCCATGCTGGCGTTTGCTGAGCAGGTGCGGCCGGAGTGTGTCTGCCTGGTGCCGGAGAAGCGGGAAGAGCTGACCACCGAGGGTGGCCTCGATGTCGATGGTCAGGAAACAAGGGTTGCCAAGGCGTGTGAGCGGCTGGGGCGAATCGGTGCTGAGGTTTCCCTGTTCATCGACCCGGACCCGGTTCAGATCGACGCAGCGGTTCGTTGCGGTGCGCCGGTGGTGGAGCTGCACACCGGTGAGTATGCCGAGGCAAAAACCGCCGCGGAGGAAGAGCAGGCTTTCCAGACCATCGCCAATGCCGTGGCCTATGCCCGCAAGAAAGGGCTGATCGTGAACGCCGGCCACGGTCTTCACTATCACAACACTGAGCGGGTGGCGGCGATCCCGGGCATCAATGAGCTCAACATCGGCCACGCCATCATTGCCCGGGCCGTGTTCACCGGTCTGAAGCAAGCCGTGGCCGATATGAAGGCCATTGTCGACCGGGCTTGCGGCCGTGCCTGAGTGGCGGGCTCAGGGCGCGGTCCCGGTGTGATATTGATCTTGCCTGAACAGTTGTTGCCAGTCGGTTTGCTCGCTCCAGGCATGCAGCCGTTCCATGGCGCTGAGTAATTGGTCCTTGAGGGGCTCGGTATCCGGGGCCGAGCACTTGAGAGCCGTCTCCAGCTGGTTGGCGGCGGCTCTCAGCTCGGGAACACCGCAGTAGCGGGTGGCACCGTGAAGCTTGTGGACACAGTCGAGCAGGCTGTCCATGTCCTGCTTTGCCCAGAAGTCCCGGATTTTCTGGATGTCCGGGCGCAGCTGTTCAAGTAGCATGCTGAACAGCTCTTCCGCAAGATCCGGCTTGCCGGCGGCCAGCTGGATGCTCTCTGACACACTGACACAATCCTGCTGCACCCTGCGCGAGGAGGGTCTCAGATGCTGTCGGGTGTCACGGATTTCGGAAAAGTGGGCCGGGGTGCCCCGGTTGCTGCAGTCATACCCGGTGTAATCCCGGATAATCGCGTTCAGCTCGGCGCTGCTGATGGGCTTGGCCATGTAACCGTCGAACCCCTGCTTTGCCAGTGCTTCCTGCTCATCGGCCAGGGCATGGGCGGTCAGGGCGATTATTGGTGTACGGTGGCTGGTGGTGTCCAGCTCGCGGATCCGCGCTGTGGTTTCGACGCCATCCATGCCGGGCATCTGCAGGTCCATGAACACCAGGTCGAAGGGCGTCTGTCGGGCCTTGCTCAGGGCTTCGAAACCATTAGAGGCGGACTCGGCCTCCAGCTGGCAGTCATCAAGCAGGGTCATGACCAGCTTGAGGTTGGCCTCGTTATCGTCCACGGCGAGTATCCTGGGCACATTGTTCCGGGCTTGGCGCCCGGAGCCACGGGAATAGCTGTCGATGTCACGATCACCGGCATTGATACCGTGCACAAGCAGCAACAATTCGTCATAGAGGGCGTTGCGGCATACCGGCTTGGTCAGATGACCGCTGGCAAGGCCGGAGAGCCCGGCATCATGGGTTTCCAGAGTGGGTGTGAGCAACAGGGTCCGGCAATCACGCTCCACTTCCAGGTTATGCAGCAGATTGCGGTACTGGCTGGAGTTGAGGAGGTTCCGGGTGATGCCGACAATGGCAAGTGCGTAGCCGGCCTGGCTTTTCTGGGCTTCTTCGATCTGTTCCTGCATGGCGCCGGAAGAAGAGACACGATCCACCACCATGCCCCAGTCCCGGAGCATATGTTCGACGGCCAGTCCCGTGGTTTTCTGGTGCTCGAGGTAGATGACTTTCTCGCCGCGCAGGGCATCCCTGGGAGTGACGTTCTCACCGGTGGCAGACAGTTCGGAATTCAGGGTAAACCAGAACGTGGAGCCCTTGCCCAGTTCGCTCTCCAGCCCGATCTGGCCGCCCATTTCCTCCACCAGGCGCTTGGAGATGGCCAGCCCAAGGCCGGTTCCGCCGTATTGTCGGGCGGTGGAGGCATCCGCCTGGCTGAAAGCGTTGAACAGGGACTGCTGCTGGGCCCGGGACAGTCCGACACCGGAATCGGTGATACTGATTTTTACCGTCACCCGGTTGTTTTCCGGGGCTTCGTCCTCCAGGCTCGCCCGGAGCACTACTTCGCCGGTCTGGGTGAACTTGATGGCGTTGTTCACCAGATTGGTGATGATCTGCTTGACCCGCAGCGGATCGCCCATCACGTTATCCGGCACATCGTTGTAAACGAGCGGGGCGAGATCCAGGTTCTTGCTGTGGGCGGCAGGCGCCAGCATGACCATGACTTCCTCGATGATGTCCCGGAGCTGGAAAGGCACCCGGTCCAGGATCAGCTTGCCGGCCTCGATCTTGGAGAAGTCCAGAATGTCGTTGATGATCGTCAGCAGGATCTCCGAGGATTTCCGGATGGTACTGAGGTGATCCCGTTGCTGCCGGGGCAGGGGGCTCTTCAGCAGCAGCTCGGTGAAGCCAATGATGCCGTTGAGCGGGGTCCGGATCTCGTGGGACATGTTGGCAAGGAATTCGGACTTGATCCGGCTGGCTTCCAGCGCCTCCTTGCGGGCGAAGTCGAGTTCGATGTTCTGGATCTCGATGGTTTCCAGGGTTTCGCGCAGGTCTTCGGTGGCCTGATCAATGTTCTGCTGCATTTCGGCCTGGGCCTTGCTCAGCTCCGCGGCCATGTCATTGAGGCCGGATTCCAGCTGCTCGAATTCAGGGCCGGCACCGGTGTGGACCCGGGTGTCGAGCTTGCCTTCCTTGAGCTTCGCCACCGCTTCGTTCAGCTCGAACACCGGATCGGTGAAGGCCCGACTCAGGCGCATGGCGATGGCCAGGCTGATCAGCACTCCGCCGAGTACCAATAGCAGTGAAATCAGCATCGCCTTGTAGGTTTCTTTCTCGGTGCGGACGTGGGACATCTCTACCGACACCCAGCCAAGGGGTTCCTGCAGCTCGCTCATGGACTGGCGTGCATCCGGGTCCAGCATGGTTTCAATCATCAGGTCCTGGAGGTGCACGGGGGTTACGAAGCGCGTACTGTCCTCACTGGCCATTCGGATGGCGTGATCGGGGGGGAGCTCTCTGGAAGCGGGGGCCTCGGCGCTGCCCGGGCCGGTATGAAGCAAGCGGCGGCCATCGCTGCCATAAAAGGTAATCGAGCGGACATCCTGCTCTTCCAGAAGGGCATTGGACAGGCTGCTCAACAGGCTGCGGTTGGCGGTAAAAAGGCCGTACTCGGAACCTGCCGCCAACTGCCGTGACAGGGACTCCCCGCGATCGCCCAGCAGGCTTTCGATGTTGTTTACCCAGCTGTAGGTGAAGAACAGCCCCAGTATCAGGGTGGTCAACAGGGTGGGGACAAGAGTCACCACCAGCACTTTCTTGCGAATGCCCCAGCGCCGCATACGATTTTCCTGAAAATTGCCCTGCTACGGAAATGAACCCGCAGTCACTTCCCTGTCAGAATAGATGATCCGGCCGGGACTGACTGTGGTATCTGTCCCGGACCAGACAGAAAATTACAGGTTATAGCCGCCGGTCATGGATATAGCGAGAAGCTGTATTGGGATGCCGGGGCCATAACGCGTATGATTCGGAGCCAAAAGTGTACCACAGGGTTTTATTATGAATTTCCCCACCATTGAAGATTATGTTGGCCATACCCCGCTGGTTCGACTGCAGCGTCTGCCGGGCGATACCAGCAATGTCATCCTGGCCAAGCTTGAGGGTAACAACCCGGCCGGTTCGGTGAAGGACCGACCGGCGCTCAGCATGATCCAGGAGGCCGAGCGCCGTGGTGAGATCAAACCCGGGGATACCCTGATCGAGGCCACCAGCGGCAATACCGGAATCGCCCTGGCCATGGCGGCTGCGATCAAGGGCTACCGGATGGTGCTCATCATGCCTGCCAACATGAGCGAGGAGCGTCGGGCCTCGATGCGCGCCTATGGTGCGGAAATCATTACCGTCAGCAAGGAAGAGGGCATGGAAGCGGCCCGTGACCTGGCCCTGGCGATGGAAGCCGAAGGCAAGGGCAAGGTGCTGGACCAGTTCAGCAACCCGGACAACCCGCTGGCCCATTACCGCACGACGGGGCCGGAGATCTGGGAACAGACCGGGGGGCGCGTCACCCACTTTGTCAGTTCCATGGGTACCACCGGCACGATCATGGGTGTCTCCCGCTACCTCAAGGAGCGAAACCCCGATATCCGGATCATTGGCTTGCAGCCGAAGGAAGGCGCTTCAATTCCGGGGATCCGACGCTGGCCCGAGGAATACCTGCCGAAAATCTACGATGCCAGTCGCGTGGACCAGGTGCTCGATATCGGTCAGGAAGAGGCCGAGAACACCATGCGTGCCCTGGCCGCCCGGGAGGGCATTTTCTGCGGGGTGTCGTCCGGCGGTTCGATCGCGGCGGCCCTGAAGTTGTCAGAGCAGGTTGAAAATGCCGTGATAGTGGCCATTATCTGTGATCGCGGTGACCGGTACCTGTCGACAGGCGTCTTTCCCGGCGCCTGAATCAGCCAGCAAGAGATTTCAGTATGAGTAGAAGACGCAGGAAGGTCCTGCCCAAGGAACCTGTGCGCTGTGTAATTGAAACCCTGAGCCATGACGGGCGGGGCATTGCCCGCAATGATGGCAAGACCCAGTTCGTGGATGGCGCGCTGCCCGGTGAAACGGTGATGGCGAAAATGGTCTCCACCCGCAGCAAGTTTGACGAGCTGCGCGCGCTGGAGGTGCTGGAAGCCTCGTCCGAGCGCCAGCAGCCCCCCTGTGAGTTTGCCGACCTGTGCGGTGGCTGCAGTCTGCAACACATGAGTGGCGATGCCCAGATCCGGTTCAAGGAAGACACCCTGCGCCAGCATTTTGCCCATTTCGGAGGCATCGAGCCGGAGGAGTGGGTGGCGCCCATGCGTTCGGAGGCCAGCCTCGGGTACCGCCGCAAGGCCCGCCTGGGTGTCCGGTTCGTGAAGGCCCGGGAATCCGTACTGGTGGGGTTCCGTGAGAAGCGCAACAGCTTCCTGACCGACATTGATCGCTGCGTGGTCATGGACCCGCGCATCGGCGAGCGTATTCTGCCGCTGCGCGAACTGCTGCACAGCATGGATGCCTTCGATCGCATCCCGCAGGTCGAGGTGGCCTGCGGTGACGATCTGGCCGCCATGGTATTCCGCAACATGGATGAGCTCAGTCCCGGGGACCGGGAAAAGCTGATTGCCTTTGGCCGGGCCCATGATTTGCATATTTACCTGCAACCGAAAGGACCGGATACCGTGCACCGCATCTGGCCGGAATCAGCTGGTCGGGCCGAGGAGCGGCTGAGCTATCGCCTCGATGAATTCGATCTGACCATGCAGTTTCATCCCATGGACTTTACCCAGGTCAATGCGGGGATCAACCGGTCCATGGTACACCGTGCAGTCGAGTGGCTGGATGTCCAGCCGGGGGAGCGGGTGCTTGACCTGTTCTGCGGGCTGGGTAATTTCACCCTGCCGCTGGCGCGCCGGGGTGGCCAGGTGGTTGGCGTCGAGGGTGACGAAGCCATGGTGGTGCGGGGGCGTGAGAATGCTGAAAGCAATGGTCTGGACAATGTGGCCTTCCACGGCGCCGACCTGCACGGGGATTTTACCGGTCAGTCGTGGGCAAAAGAGGGCTTTGACAAGATCCTGATCGATCCGCCCCGGTCCGGTGCGGAGGAGATCTGCAAATACCTGACAGCCTTTGGCGCCGGTCGTATTGTCTATGTGTCCTGCAACCCGGCAACCCTGGCCCGGGATGCGGGGGTCATGGTGCGCAATGGCTACCGCCTGGTGCGCGCTGGTGTGATGGACATGTTCCCCCACACCACCCATGTGGAGTCTATCGCCCTGTTTGAGCGCGCCGATCGCTGAACAGGATTGAGCGCGGGCAGGGATGTCCGCGACAACGAACAGGAACAACAAGACCGATATGGTAAAAGTTCGCGAAGATTATGCTGTAACAGGTGATGGCGAAGTCGACATCGAACGGTGCGTCAGCCACATCGCCTCGCAAACCCATCTCGACGACGTTGACCAGTTCCGCCGGGCCTGTGAGAAGGCGGCCGAGATTGATCTTCAGGCCTTCCGGGAAGACCGTCTGTGGGCACCGGGATCCAGCAGCTTCCGGATCGGACTGGAAATGGCCCAGGTGCTGGCGGAGCTGCATCTTGACCAGGCCAGCCTTGTCGCCGCCATCCTCTACCGGGCGGTTCGCGAGGAACGGGTTCCCCTGGAGGAAATCCGCAAAGAGTTTGGCGATGAGGTAGCCGGGCTGATCAATGGCGTCCAGCAGATGGCGGCGATCTCGTCCATCCACCACCCGCTCAAGGGCAATGTGCTGGGCCAGAGCGAGGGCCAGCTGGATAACGTGCGCAAGATGCTGGTCACCATGATCGACGATGTGCGCGTTGCCCTGATCAAGCTGGCGGAGCGTACCTGCGCCATCCGTGCGGTAAAGAACGCACCGGAAGAGAAGCGCATGCGGGTCGCCCGCGAGGTTTTCGACATCTACGCGCCCCTGGCCCACCGGCTGGGTATCGGTCACATCAAGTGGGAACTGGAAGATCTGTCCTTCCGGTACCTGCACGAATCGGCCTACAAGAAGATTGCCAAGCTTCTGGACGAGAAACGTCTCGACCGCGAGGGCTACATCCGCCGTGTCATCGAAACCCTGCAAAGCGAGCTTCGGGCCTCCGGGATCGAGGCGGAGCTTTCCGGCCGGGCCAAGCATATCTACAGCATCTGGCGGAAGATGCGTCGCAAGGGCATCGACTTTTCCCAGGTCTATGACGTGCGCGCCGTGCGCATCCTGGTGCCCGAAGTGCGGGACTGCTATGCCGCGCTGGGGATCGTGCACTCCCTCTGGCGCCACATTCCCAATGAATTCGACGACTATATCGCCAATCCCAAGGAGAACGGCTACCAGTCGCTCCATACCGCGGTGATCGGGCCCGAGGGCAAGGTCATGGAAGTGCAGATCCGGACCCACAAGATGCATGAGGAAGCGGAACTGGGGGTCTGTGCCCACTGGTTGTACAAGGGAACCGACAAGCACAACAAGTCCGCCGGTTATGATGCCAAGATCAACTGGCTGCGGCAGGTTCTGGAATGGCAGGAAGAGCTGGGCGATCTGTCCGGCCTGGCCGATCACCTCAAATCCGACGTGGCGTCGGACCGGGTGTACGTGTTCACTCCGGAAGGCCACGTGGTGGACCTGCCCCAGGGCGCGACGCCGGTGGACTTTGCCTACCGGGTGCACACCGAGATTGGTCATGCCTGCCGGGGCGCGCGGGTCAACAGCCGTATCGTGCCGCTGACCTACCCGCTGAAGACCGGCGACCAGATCTTTATCCTGACCTCCAACAATCCGGCGCCGAGCCGTGACTTGCTGAACCCGAGCCTGGGCTACATCCAGACCTCCCGGGCCCGGGCCAAGGTCACCCACTGGTTCAAGCAGCAGGATCGTGACCGCAACATTATCGACGGTCGGGCGATTCTGGAGGATGAGTTCAAGCGCCTGTCCCTGTACGACGTGGATCTCGAAGAGCTGGCCCGGAAAGTCAACGTCCACGGCTCTGCCGACATGTTTGCAGCAGTCGGGGCAGGGGATCTGCGCCCGACCCACGTGGCCAACGTGGCCCAGCAGATGCTAGAGCCCCGGTCGGAGCAGCTGGACCTGAAACTGACCACCCAGCGCCGAAAGCCCTACGACACCGAATCGGATATCCAGATCCTTGGCGTGGGTAAGCTCAAGACCCAGGTGGCGAAATGCTGCAAACCGTTGCCCGGCGATCCGATCGGGGGCTATATCACCGTGGGGCGCGGGGTAACCGTGCATCGTCTCGATTGCCTGACCTTCCTGAACCTCAGGGAGTTCGAGCCCAATCGGATCATCGAGGTGAACTGGGGCGGAAAGCCGGCGGCGGTCTATCCGGTGGACATCGAGATCGAGGCGTATGACCGTTCCGGGTTGTTGCGGGATATCACCCAGGTGCTGTCTGCGTCCAAGAGTGATGTGCTGGCTCTGAACACCCAGACCAACAAGGACGATAATACGGCGATGATGACCGTCACCGTGGAAATCTCGAGCCTTGAGCAGCTGGCACGATTGCTGGCGCAGATCCGTAACCTGCCAAACATCATCGACGTGAGGCGCAAGCGCGGATGAGTTACACCATTGACGATCTCAAGACGCTGATGGCCCGTCTACGGGACCCCGAGACCGGGTGCCCGTGGGACACAAAGCAGACCTACAGCACCATCGTGCCACACACCATCGAAGAGGCCTACGAGGTGGCGGATGCCATCGAACGGGGGGACTTTCCGCACCTGAAGGATGAGCTGGGTGACTTGCTGTTCCAGGTCATCTTCTATGCCCAGATCGGTCGGGAAGACGGTCATTTCGACTTCGATGGCATTGTCGATCATCTGGTACGCAAGCTGGTGCGGCGCCATCCCCACGTCTTCCCCGAGGGTACGCTGGCGAGTCGTATTGACCCCGATAACCGGCCCAGTGAAGCCTGGATCAAGGAAAGCTGGGAGCGCATCAAGGCCGAAGAGCGTGCTGACAAGCCCGAGACCGGGGAACCTGTCAGCCGACTGGACGGCATCGCCCGCACCCTGCCCGCCATGGCCCGGGCCGAAAAGCTCCAGCGTCGGGCTGCTCGCCATGGCTTTGACTGGCCGGACATCTCGCCGGTGTTCGACAAGCTGCATGAGGAAATCGATGAACTCAAGGAAGCCTGGCAAGCCGCTGAAAACGGTGGTGACCGTGACGCCGTCGAGGATGAACTGGGGGACCTGCTGTTTGTCTGCGTCAACCTGGCACGGTTCATGAAGGTTAATCCGGAGCAGGCCCTCAAACGCACCAACCATAAGTTCGAGTCCCGGTTCCGGGCGATCGAACAGGTGCTGGTACAGGAGGGTCGTGACATGGACGAAGAGTCCCTCGAGGCGCTGGATGCCATCTGGCAGGCAGTCAAAGGCGTCGAGAAGGACCGCTCCGGGCACTGAGAACCTGTCTTCGGTAAGTACAATCCGTTACCAATTCAGTGGTTCCCAAACACGAGGCTTCGTCTACACTTCCGGTAACGGATGCACGCTTTCAGTGCGCCGGTTGCTATCAATAAGATGCAGGAGTGCAGGCACCATGAAAATCAAAGATCTGGTCAACTACTGGGACAAGCACGCACGGGGACGGCTGACCCGAGACGCCTATTTTATGGCGCTGTCTGACCAGCATCACAAGCGACTTGAGAAACTTGCGGCGCTTTATCCGATGAAGTCTCCGCAGGACCTGATGCGGGATCTTATCTCCGCTGCTCTGGATGAGCTGGAAACCAGCTTTCCCTATGTGCAGGGCACCCGGGTGGTGGCTTACGATGAGGACGGTTTCGAGATCTACGAGGATCAGGGGCTGACCCCGAAGTTTGTCAGTCTGAGCCAGAAGCACATCCAGCGCCTCAAGGCCCGCCAGCTGGAATCTGTGGCCTGACCACGGGAAGACGTCCAGCCTGAATTGCCTTCCGGAGTGGTGCTTTCACCACTCCGGCACAGTTATCTGCCCCTGTTTACTTTTCCTTGCTTTCCAGCTTGTCCTTGATCGGGCTCTGACGCACCAGGTCGTCCAGGGCGGCCCCGATCATGTCATTCAGAATGTCGGCCTCGGTACGATCCGGGTACAGCTCTGCCAGGGCGGCAATCCTGGCGGCATCCTCCAGCGGTAAGCGGAGGTTGTAGTCGTGGGTGCGCTCCACGGGTTCTTTTTCGTTCTCCCAGTGCTTGGGAAGATCAGTCACTTTCATGAATTACTCCTTGCGACCACAAGCGGTTACGCCAATAGACTTTCTCGGCTGATTCTTAGTATCGTAAGTTTACTTCGCCTCCGTCAATTCAAAAGGACGTCAATGTGACTGAGCTACATCCGGATCTGCGCGAAAACGTACGAATGCTGGGCGAACTGCTGGGGCAGAGTATCCAGCGTTACCCCGGCCAGGATTGCTATGACCTGATCGAGGAAATCCGGGCGGCGGCGAAAGCCGATCGCCGGCAGGAAAGCGGCTCCGGCCAGCGGCTGGTGAGCCTGCTGAGAAAACTTGGCGATGATGAGTTGCTACCGGTCACAAGAGCGTTCAACCAGTTTCTCAACCTGGCCAACCTGGCCGAGCAGTATCACGGTATCCGTCGCAAGCGCGGGCACCAGTCGGATCTGATGGTGGAGTCCCTCGGTGAGGTGTTTGACCGGCTCAAAGCCGGTGGCGTGTCCGAGGAGGAGCTGCACCGCCGGGTTGCCGATCTGCGCATTGAATTCGTACTCACCGCCCATCCCACCGAGGTGGCCCGGCGCACCCTGATCATGAAGTACGACGAGATGTCCGACTGCCTGTCCCAGCTGGACCACGATGATCTGATGCCAGCGGAGCGGGACGAGATCATCGCGCGACTGTCCCGCTTGATTGCCGAGGCCTGGCATACCGACGAGATCCGCCACGAGCGGCCCACCGCTGTGGATGAGGCTAAATGGGGCTTTGCGGTTATCGAGAACAGCCTCTGGCAGGCCCTGCCGGACTTTCTGCGCAGCCTTGATACCTCCCTGTCGGATGCCACCGGCAAGGGCTTGCCTCTGCAGGTATCACCCATCCGCATCGCCTCCTGGATGGGTGGTGACCGGGATGGCAATCCGAACGTGACCCACGAGGTGACCCGAACGGTGTTCCTGCTCGGTCGGTGGATGGCAGCGGACCTGTTCCTGCGGGATATCCAGTCGCTGCGGGCCGAACTGTCCATGTGGCAGGCCAGTGACGAACTCAAGGCAGTCGTGGGTGAATCCCGGGAGCCTTACCGCCAGGTACTGGCGGAACTCCGGGAGCGGCTGGTGAAAACCCGGGACTGGGCCGAGGCCAGGGTGCACGGGCAAGCGGCCGAATCCGACGGTATCCTTTTCGAGAACGAGGATCTCACCGGACCGCTGGAGCTCTGCTACCGGTCACTGATGGACTGTGGCCTTGAAGCCATTGCCAACGGACCACTGCTCGATACCATCCGGCGTGCCCACACCTTTGGTCTGCCGCTGATTCGCCTGGATATTCGTCAGGAGGCCTCCCGTCACGCCGAAGCGGTGGCTGAAATGGTCGATTACCTTGGCCTGGGAGACTACACCAGCTGGGCGGAGGACGAGCGCCAGGCTTTCCTGGTGAAGGAGCTTCAGGGGCGCCGACCGTTGGTGCCCCGCAACTGGGAACCGTCCGACAATGTCAGGGAGGTGCTGGCGACCTGTGAAGTGGTGGCGG
Organism: Marinobacter sp.; assembly: GCA_018623515.1. Classification (GTDB taxonomy): domain Bacteria; phylum Pseudomonadota; class Gammaproteobacteria; order Pseudomonadales; family Oleiphilaceae; genus Marinobacter. Next base: position 17,060 of record JAAZVL010000014.1, on the reverse strand, counting down.
CCCAGACGCCGGAAGCCCTGGGTTCCTATGTCATATCCATGGCCAGCAAGCCTTCCGATGTGCTGAGCGTGATCCTGTTGTTGCGCGAGGCTGGCATGAAGTTCCCGATGCGGGTGGTTCCCCTGTTTGAAACCCTGGACGATCTTCGTGGCGCGCCGGATGCCATGGCGGCCCTGTACGAGGTGGAATGGTACCGGGAGTACTGCCAGGGGCGTCAGGAAGTGATGATCGGTTATTCCGATTCCTCCAAGGATGCTGGCCAGCTGATGGCCGCCTGGGCCCAGTATCAGGCCCAGGAAAAGCTGACTCGCGTGGCGAGCCAGTACGGTGTGCACCTGACCCTGTTCCATGGCCGTGGGGGCACCGTCGGCCGCGGCGGGGGTCCCGCCAATCGCGCCATCCTGTCCCAGCCGCCCGGATCCGTTAACGGCAGTTTCCGCATCACCGAGCAGGGCGAAATGATCCGTTTCAAGTTCGGCCTGCCACGCCTGGCGGTGCAGAGCCTGACCCTGTACAGCACGGCGGTGATCGAGGCAACCCTGGCGCCGCCACCCGAGCCCGAGGACAGTTGGCGCAGGACCATGGATTGGCTGACGGAGCGATCGCTGAAGGCTTATCGGGATGTGGTTCGGGAGAATCCCGACTTTGTACCCTACTTCCGCCAGGTGACGCCGGAACAGGCGCTGGGCAAACTGGCCCTGGGCAGCAGGCCGGCCAGGCGCAAGCCCTCCGGTGGTGTTGAGAGTCTGCGGGCCATTCCCTGGATCTTCGCCTGGACCCAGATGCGACTGATGCTGCCAAGCTGGCTCGGCAGCGATGTGGCTCTGGAAGAGGCCGCCCGGGAGAACCGGCTTCCGGAACTCCGGGAAATGATGCAGGGCTGGCCGTTCTTCCGGACCTACGTTGATATGCTGGAAATGGTGCTGGCGAAAGCCGACCTGCGTATTGCCAGCTATTATGAACAGACCCTGGTCGAAGACGGCAAATTGCAGGCCCTGGGTGAGGGGCTGCGTGAACGGCTTGCCGGCTGCATCAGGCGGGTGCTGGAGCTGAAAGAGCAGCAGGAGTTATTGGAGCAGGAGCCGGTCTTTGCCCATTCCATGAGGGTGCGCAATCCCTATACCGACCCGCTGCATTATCTTCAGGCTGAGCTCTTGAGGCGTGATCGGGAAAGTGAAGGCAAGGGCGAAGTACCGGAAATGGTGGAACGGGCCCTGAAGGTGACCATGGCGGGCATTTCGGCCGGTATGCGTAACACCGGCTGACCGGGAGCCCGCTGCCGGCCAGGCACAGAGAAAGGAGTACCGGGTGTGGCGCTTGCTGCCAAGCTGGAACACTATCTGAGTGAACAGGGACTGGCCTATCGGGAGCTGGCCATCGAGCCTGTCCCGAACCTGGATGCGGCAGTGATTGCCTCAGGCAGGTCCCAGCATGATTTTGTCCAGGCAACGCTGTTGATCGATATCGACGGCGTGGTTATGGCCGTTCACCGGTTCGACAGTGCCCTGGATATCCCGGCGGTCCAGCAGCTGACGGGACGCCGCCTTCAGCCTCTGACCGACCGGCAGAGCCGCCGGCTGTTCGAGGACTGCGAGCCCGGATTTGTGCCGCCCGTAGGTTGTGCCTATCGGGTCCCGGTGCTGGTGGACGAGGACGTCATGAATGGTGAGCCGGTCCTGTTTTCCGGGGGCCGTAACGACGCCCTGATCGAGCTGGATGGTCTGAGTCTGAAAACCCTGCTGGCAGACGCGTTCCGGGCCCGGCTGGTCATCCACGGCCAGGGAACGGGTCGGCGCGAGGGATTGACCCTGGACGAGGTTGCTGCCAAGTTGCGGAATATCTACCGGCTGCCGCCGATGCCCGCATTGGCCCCCCAAATTCTGACCATGGCAACCACAGAAGGTGCCGTCGCCGAAGACCTCGCGGACGTCATTGAGCTTGATCCCAGCCTGACCGCACAAATCCTGCGCTACGCCCGATCCGGTCTGTTCGAGACCGCCCCCAAGGCCGAAACCGTGCGCCATGCGATTACCCACGTTCTTGGTATCGACCGGGTGGCGCATATCGTGCAGGGCAGTGCCCTGGTTGGCGGTTTCGGGATTCCCCGGGATGGCATCCTGGGTATGCAGGCATTCTGGTCCCATGCGCTGTATTGCGCTTTCCTGTGTCAACGGATTGCGCCCCGGTGTGGCGCGGATCGGGACATGGCTTACCTCTGCGGATTGCTTCACAACTTTGGTCTGCCCCTGCTGGGGTACCTTTTCCCGACGGAATTCGAGGAACTCAGTCGGCTCCGGGAAAGCAATCCTGAAGTCAGCATGAAATCCCTCGAGGAACAGGTGTTCGGGCGCGGTGATGACGAAGGGGCGCTGGCGGTCGGTCATGGCTCTGTTGCCGGCCTTTTCCACTGGTTCTGGCAGTTGCCCGAGCCGGTGATCAAGGCGGCCGGCATGCATCAGTACCAGGGCTACACCGGTGCCCATGAAACCTATGTCCTGATCGTGCAGCTGGCAAACGGATTGCTGAAATCCCGGGGAATAGGCGATGAGTTCAACGAGGATAACGTCCCGGTGCTGCTCGGCTCCCTTGGCCTGAGACAGGACGCCGTTTACGACTTCGAGAAGGACATCGACAGCCTGGCACCCGACCTTGACGCACTGACCTCTTCCCGCCCATCCTGACTGTCCCACGGTACCTGCGACAGTCTTACGCTGCTGCTTTTCGGTGCATGATACTGAGGTCGACTTTCTATGGGCAGGCTGACTTCGTATAATGCGCGTTCGCCGTTCCGGGCTCACATCTGTTCCGCTCAGAGAGGTTGTCGCAAAGGCAGAGGTTTTTGCCACAGCTTTTCAAACGATAATGACTAAAACGGGAGCACAGCGTTATGCGAATCATCATGTTAGGCGCGCCAGGCGCAGGTAAGGGGACTCAGGCTCAGTTCATCACTGAACACTTCAATATTCCCCAGATTTCTACCGGCGACATGCTACGGGCCGCGGTCAAGTCCGGTTCCGAGCTTGGCAACCAGGTCAAGGAAGTCATGGCTTCCGGCGGCCTGGTGTCTGACGACATCATCATTGCCCTGATCGAGGAGCGTATCCGGCAGCCGGACTGCAAGAACGGCTTCCTGCTGGACGGTTTCCCGCGCACCATTCCCCAGGCGGAAGCGCTGAAGGACCAGGGCATTGCCATTGACTACGTGGTCGAGATCGCGGTGGATGACGAAGAGATCGTCAGCCGCCTGTCCGGTCGTCGTGTCCACGAGGGCAGCGGCCGTATCTATCACGTCAAATACGATCCGCCCAAGGTGGAAGGCAAGGACGACGAAACCGGCGAGCCGCTGGTCCAGCGTGAAGATGACAAGGAAGATACGGTTCGCAAACGCCTGAAGATCTACCACGAGCAGACCGCCCCGCTGGTTGGCTTCTATAAGGACTGGGCCGCCAAGGCGCCGTCCGCGGCACCCAAGTACGTGCGGGTGGAAGGCGTTGGCAGCCTGGACAGCATCCGCGACCAGATCCTGTCCAAGCTTCAGTAATCCATAATGACGTTGAGGCGTTCACTGCCGTGAAACTGCTGGCACTGGATACGTCATCCGAGGGCTGCTCCGCAGCCCTTCTTGTTGATGGCGAGATAACCGAGCGATTCGAGATCGCTCCCCGCGGCCACATCCGGCTGCTCATGCCCATGGTGCGGGAACTGCTGGCGGAGAAGGGGCTGGTGCCCGCGGATCTGGATGCCCTCGCATTTGCCTGCGGGCCGGGCTCCTTTACCGGTCTGAGGATCGCGACCGGAGTGGTACAGGGCCTGGCCTGGGGTCTGAATCTGCCGGTGGTTCCGGTCTCTTCCCTTGCTGCCGTAGCCTATGGCGCCATGGAGTCCCTCGATATCGCCGAGGGCGATGCCGTGGCGGTGGCTTTTGATGCCCGCATGGGGGAAGTCTACTGGGGCTGTTACCGTCGCAGCGAAGGTCTGCCCGAGTTGCTTGGCGAGGAACGGGTCTGCCCGCCCGCCGCGGTGAGCCTGGCCGGTGAGGCAGGTCGCTGGTACGGTGCCGGCCCCGGCTGGCAGTTCCGGAACCTGATGCCGGCGGAAGTCTCAGGCCCGATGGTATCCGTGGCGCCGGAGCTGCTGTTGCGCGCGAGCTGGGTCGCACGCCTGGCCGAGAAGCCAGCTGAAGAAGGTCGCACTGTTCCCGCTGAACAGGCCCAGCCGGTCTACATCCGTGACGAGGTAGCCTGGAAAAAGCTGCCCGGCCGCGAGTAAGCCGTGGCGACTCCCCGTCCTGACCTTTCATCTTCTTCCCTTGCTATTGCCCGCAGTCCCCTGGGTGATCACGCCCGGGCCGTCGAACTCAGCGAACGCCTGGGGTTTCCCTACCTCGGGGTGGTTCGCCCCCGCGATGTGGGCGATGTGCCGGTACTGCTGTTCCTGGATGACCAGGGCCTTTGTCTCCAGCTGACCGGGAAAGGCGCACCCGGCCCGGTCCGGGTCGAGTTTGTTTCCGGCAAGATGGGGTACCGGCGTGAGCACGGTGGTGGTGCCGGCCAGCTGGTTGCCCGGGCCGTGGGTCTGCAGAAGACCAGGGCCAGACTTCATGTTCTGGATGCGACCGCAGGGCTGGGTCAGGACGCGTTCGTCCTCGCCAGTCTCGGGTGCGAGGTGACCCTGTTTGAGCGCAATCCCGTTATCCATGCTTTGCTGGAGGATGGCCTGGCCCGCGCCGCCCTGAACACAGAGTGCGCGCCGATCGTCGCCAGGATGACTCTGGTCACCGGTAGCAGTATTGACTGGCTGCGACAGGCGGAGAGTGGATCGGTGGATGTGGTCTACCTGGACCCCATGTTTCCGCATCGCGACAAGTCCGCCCGGGTGAAGAAGGAGATGGAGGTGTTCCGGCAGATCGTCGGCGATGATGAAGATGCCTCCGAGCTGCTTGCCGCCGCCCTGAAAGTGGCCGCCTACCGGGTGGTGGTCAAGCGGCCCCGCAAGGCTTCCGCCATCGATGGCCCCGAGCCCAGTACCCGGGTCGAAGGCAAGAGCAGCCGTTACGACGTCTACGCTCTCAAGGCGCTGCCGGCAGCCTGAACCGGTCAGGCGCCGAGCATGGTGACCTGCTGGATGGCCTGGCGCTTCTCGACGCTCAGCACCAGTCGGGCGTCGTCCGCCACTTCCTCCAGTCCTTCGCCATAGTTGATCAGGCCATTGTCATCGGTGGTGATGACGCCGTTTTCCTGCATGTTGGCTATGAAGTTCCGGAACAGGGTCTTGTCGAAAAACTCCGGTGCGTTCAGGCCAAACAGGATCGACATGCGTTCGGCCAGCAGTGTGCTCTGTTCTTCCAGCTCGGCGGCACTGATCTTGCCCGAGCCGTACTTTCGCAGGATGCCCAGGGCGATGTGGTAACGCTCCAGAGTCTGGATGATAAAGCGGGACAGCACCCGCAGTCGCAGCATCGCTTCGGTGCCTTCTTCGGGGCGGCCAATCCGACCTTCCTCCAGGATCTTCAGAAGCCCCTGTTCCACCAGGAGGTCAATCCAGTGATTAATTACGCCCTCCACCTCATCGGCAGAATACTTCAGGAACAGTTCGGATTTGAGGTAGGGGTAGGCCACAGTCGCCAGGAACACGATCTTGTCCCGCCGCAGGGAGTCCTTGTTCTCGAACAGGCTCGCGATCAGTGAGGGCAGGGCAAACAGGTGCTGGATGTTGTTGCGGTAGTAGGTCATCAGGATGGCATTGCTGCCTTCCAGGGCGATGATGTCACCCAGCTTCTGCGGCTGCCGGGTGACCAGACCCATGTCCTCACAGTAGGCAACCCAGTCCTTGCCCGATCCTTCGGGCAGGGTGACGGTTTCAGCATACGGGAAGGCTTTGAGCAGGCTGGCGTACTGGTCCATGAGGCGGATCAGCTGGCCCTCGTCCATGGCAAGGCGATCCGTTCCCAGCAGCACGGTAGCCGTCATGCCGATCGGGTTGACGGCGACCGATGCGTTGATGTTTGAGGCCACCCTGAGTGAGAGCTGGTCAACCGCCCGGCTCAGCCAGGCCGGCCGGTACTCCGCATCATAGGCTTCCTGGCGCCAGCTTTCATGCACATCATCGAGCACCTCCGCCAACGGAATCGCGTCGCCGAAATTTACCGCAACCCGCCCGAAGGAGTTGGTCAGTTTGCGAACCGTCTTGGCCAGCCCGAACACGCTCTCTTTCTGCTTTTTCTTGCCGCGCAGTTCGCCCAGGTAGGAACGGCCTTCCATTACCTTTTCGTAGCCGATGTAGACCGGAACAAAGACAATGGGTTTACGGTGATCCCGCAGGAAGCTGCGCACAGTCATGGACAGCATGCCCGGACGCGGTGCCAGCATGCGCCCGGTCCGGCTGCGCCCGCCCTCCACGAAATATTCCACCGAGTAGCCCCGGGAGAACATCACATGCATGTATTCGTTGAACACGGTGGCATACAGCGGATTGTCCCGGAATGAACGGCGCATGAAAAAGGCACCGCCCCGGCGCAGGATAGGCCCGACGATGGGCATGTTCAGGTTGATGCCGGCAGCGATGTGCGGGGGCATCAGGCCGTTCTTGTAGAGTACGTAGGACAGCAGCAGGTAATCGATGTGGGATCGGTGGCAGGGCACGTAAACCACGGCGTTGTCCTGGGCGACCTCTTTGGCCACCTCGATGTTATTCACAGCAATGCCGTTGTAGATGCGGTTCCAGAGCCAGGCCAGCACCACTTCCAGAAAACGGATGGTCACGATGGACATGCTGGCGGCAATTTCGTCCGCATACTTGTAGGCCTTGGCCCGCACTTTTTCGGGCGGAATGTCGTCCCGCGCAGAAGTTTCGCGAATCGCTTCCTTCACCGCCTGGGTGCGCACCAGCCCCTCCACCAGGGTACGGCGATGGGACAGGTCCGGGCCGAGCACGGCCTGGCGCACGCGGCGGAAATGGGTGCGCAGAAGCCGGGCGAGCTTGCGGTTGGCCCGCTCCTCGCTGTGCCGGTATTCGTCGATGACCTGCTTCAGGGACAGCGGCTGGTTGAACTGCACGTAGGTGTTACGCCCGTGCACCAGAATGATCAGGAATTTCTGCAGGCGCCCGGCCACGGACCAGGTGTCGGACAGCAAGAGTTTGACCAGCGATTTCTCCTTGTCCGGCGAGCGGCCCCAGAACATGGACACCGGGACGATCTGCACGTCCTGATCCGGATGCTCCAGGCCGTAGCGGACCAGGGACTTGAACTCATTGGTAGGCACGGGAGTCTGGCGACCGCCACTGAACAGACCGCCGATGCGACGATACAGGAAGAAAAAGGAATGGGACGGCCCGTTCTTCACCGGCAGGGCCTCGGTCGCCCCGGGCAGCGCGGCGCGGATCACTTCCTGTTCCAGTACCAGCCGGCTCGACAGGGAACTGTACTGGAGCACGTAGCACACCGGCTTGTCCGGATCGAGGCCCAGGGATTCGGCATTGTTTCCGCTGACGTCTGTCCGTACCCACAAGAACAGGATCTTGCGGAGAATGGTCAGAATCAGGCTGCGAATGCCCTGGTAAAGTCGCATAAATCGTCGCTCCGGTGACTGAAAACAGGCGCTAAGTTTACTTGGTTGCGTACGGTGCGGAAAGTCGGCCCGAGATTCTTGGCACTTGCCGCAATGTGGTACATTGCTCCATCACCGCTTTTTGTACAGTGACCTATTCGATGAACTTTTCAGACGCAGACTGGAAACCCGGCTGGAATACCTCCAGGCCGGAGCCGGAAGACCTGTTACTGCTGGTTTCCGGTGCTCATATCCTGAAGCCCCAACAAGGCTGGCTGGTAGCCCGGGATGATCCGCGGATTGCTGGCATCGGTGCCGATGCGGTGGCCCTGGGGGCCATCCGTGGACGGGGAGTCTATGTTACCGAAGTGCCGGAAGATACGGCCGGCTTCGAACTGGTCAACCTCCGGGAAGCGATCCTGATGCGAGAGGACGTACCCACAGCCCTGGTGAGCACCGGTTTCCAGGTCTGGCAGTGGTGGCGGGACCATCGGTTCTGTGGCCGCTGCGGCGGGGAGACCGGGTTCCATCCCCGCGAGCGGGCAAAGTGGTGTGATACCTGCAAAATGCCCTGGTATCCAAGACTTGCGCCCTGCGTCATCGTGGTCATTCGGAAGGATGACCGCTTCCTGCTGGCGAAGAATGCCCGGGTCAAGCGACATTTCTACAGCCTGATTGCCGGCTTCGTGGAACCCGGGGAAAGCCTGGAAGAGGCGGTGGCCAGAGAGGTCATGGAGGAGACCGGTCTGGCTGTTACCAACGTGCGCTATTGCGAATCCCAGCCCTGGCCGTTTCCGCACCAGCTCATGGTTGGCTTTTTTGCCGACTATGCCGGCGGTGAACTGGTTCTCCAGGAGGACGAGTTGTCGGATGCCGGCTGGTATCGCCCCGGGGACACGCCGCCGGTGCCTCCGCAGACCACCATTGCCGGTCGACTGATACGGCTAATGGAGCAAGAGATCGGCAAGTCAGGGGAAAAAGGTGACTGAAACCGCGGCTCCGTGCATTCTCGTGTTTGACTCCGGGGTAGGCGGGCTGAGTGTTGCCCGATGCATCCGCGAAACCCTGCCCGGTGCCGAGCTTGTCTACCTGGCGGACAATGCCGGCTTTCCTTACGGCGATCAGCCGGAGCCGGTCGTGATCGAGCGTTGCACCACGTTGATTCGCAAGGCCCTCGAGGAAATACCCTGTGACGTGGTCGTAGTCGCCTGTAACACCGCCAGTACCGTGGTTCTGCCCCGGCTGCGGGCGCTGATTGATGTGCCGGTGGTGGGCGTGGTTCCCGCGATCAAACCGGCGGCCGGCCGGACCGCCAATCGCCGGATCGGTGTGCTGGCCACTCCGGCCACCGTGCGCCGGCCCTACCTGGATCGGCTGATCGATGAGTTTGCCGGCGACTGCCAGGTTGTGCGGGTCGGGCATCCGGCCCTGGTGTGCTGGGCTGAGCAGCTGGTGCGAGGGGTTCCGGTACCGGAGCCAGAGTTGCGGGAGGTGCTGGCTCCCCTGAAGCAGGCAGGCGTTGATACCGTAGTCCTGGGTTGTACCCATTATCCTTTGCTGCTGGACGCGCTGAAAACCGTCTTGCCGGAAATTCGGCACTGGGTGGATTCGGGCGACGCCATCGCCAGAAGGGTGCAGTTCCTGCTCGGTGAGGCGAGCCGGGATCTGGAGACGATCACGCAAGCAAAGCGGTCCGAGCCTGTCCGTGCCGTGTTGCTATCCGGAGAAGTGCCCCACGGATTGGCGGGGTTCATGGCGTCGCTGGACCTTGCGGCGAGCCGGATCGGGGAGCGCTGGGGTGGGCTCGCTGACCCGGTCAGAGTAACCGGGTCAGCTTGAACATGGCCAGAAATTCCATGGCGGGGATGGCCCGCCGGTGGCAGCAATAGGTCTTGAAGACCTCGCCCCGGAACCGTGACTTGGTGAACTCCAGGCCCTTGAAGTTGTACAGGAAGTTGCCTTTCTCGTACACCAGGTGCAGCAGGCGTTTGAGCAGCCGGCTTTCCTGAGTTTCCGTGGTACGGTCCAGCGACAGCGGAATCAGCCCCAGATCCAGGTAGGGCACGCCTTCGGCCCGGAACACGTCCATGGCATGGGCCATCAGCGTGTAGAAAATGCCCTGGCGGAAATCAGCATTGGCCCGGGAAATGTTGGGCACGTAGCTGATGATCTCATTGTTCCGGTAGATCGGATCAAAGTAGATGAACCCCACCGCCTTGCCGTCCTGGTAGGCATAGAAGTGCCGTTCATTCTCCCGGTAGTCCATCTCCATCGGCCGGATCAGGAAGCGGATTTCGTTACTTTTGCATTTTCGGGTGCGGATCCAGGCTTCGGAAATCTCCCGGGTGTGGTCGTCGCTGAAACGCTCCTTCACGGTGATCCCGTTCTTCTCTGCCTGGTTCAGGGCCGTGCGCAGAATCTGTTTCTTCTTGCCGCTCAGACTCCAGCGGGACAGGTCGATCCGGGATTCGCTGCCGAACTGCGTTCCGAACAGGCCAAAGCGCTGGTGCAGAAAATTCACCACCGGTCGTGATACCTGAATGTAGCTGGCATTGGGGTAACGCTGGTGAAACTCCGCGAGGATCCGGGCAAAGTTCTCGGGGGCACAGACCGGATCGGACAGCACAAAGGTGCCCCCCCACTTACGCATGAACGCAATGTAGCCGACGCCCGGCAGGTCAAAGAAGCACATCCCCGGCTGCAGGGTCGAAAAAGACTGGGAATGGGTGCCGTACTTTTTCAGGTAGCTCACCCGTTCGGCAAAACTGAAATTGCCGCTGTCCAGTTCGCGGGCGCTGTCCAGTGCAAGAATCTGATCCGTCATGTCTCCGCTCCGGGGTTATTGTTCTTGGGCAATATCTGGGAGTCAGGCCTGTTTGCGCCCGAGGATGGACCAGTAGCAGTCCATGTTCAGGAGCTTGAAGTGCTTCTTGTCGGTGACCTCGAGGCCGAGGCGTTGCATGTGTTCCGGGTAGTTGTAGATCTTGTGGAAAGCGTTATTGGCAAACAGCCAGAAAACGAACACGGCCATGTACCAGTAGAGTTTCTTGAACAGGCGCGAGAACAGGTTGCCAGTGGGATAGCAGAAGTCCCCGACCACTACGCGGGCATCCGCCTTGCCCAGGCGGATCAAGTGCTCCAGGACCTTCACCATCATGTCCTCGTCGAACACATTGAGGAAAAAGTTGGCGACGACCATGTCGTATTGCTCGAATTCCTCAACCTTCATGATGTCACTGTGAATCCGTCGGATAGTCAGGTGCGGTGCCTCTTCTTCCTGGGCCTCGGCAAACTTGCGCAACATGGTTTCGGACAGGTCGACCACAGTAACGTCGGCGCCAAGCTCGGCGGCACGGATCGCATCCCGCCCGTGGCCGACTCCGGCAAACAGGATGCGGTCGCCAGGGCGGACGGTTTCCACATCGAGCATGGCGGTCTTGCAGCGATGAATGTTCTTGCCGCTGTAGAGATTGCTCAGGAAATCGTAGACGGGGCCAATGTACTTGTACTTGTCACGCATGATCACTGCTGCCTGTACCTGTTCGGGGGATGCTGAAGCGTTATTGTCTTTGTTGTCCCTGATTTCGTAACAGAGAGTTCCGTTTCAGCGCCTTGAGCTTCGAGAGTAGAGAACAGGTGAGGGGAATTATGTGCAGTACTGCGCATTTCCGGATACACAAAGTAACGCAACGCAACACTTTGCAAACCCGGTCAAGAATTTTTCTAGGATTGCCGGACAATCAGTTTGGTGTCAGAAGGAGACGGCTTTGACGGACTTCTCTCCCAGCGATCTGAAGACCTGCTCGGCAGGTCGGGCGGGCCCGTAGAAGAAGCCTTGCACCTGGTGGCACCCCAGTTTGCGCAAATAGGCGAGTTGTTCGTCGGTCTCCACGCCCTCGGCCACGATTTCGAGCTTCAGGCCGTGGGCCATGGCAACGATGGCGTTGACGATACAGGCTCCGTCCTCCCCGCTGCGAATGGCCCTGACAAAGGATTGGTCGACCTTGAGGGTATGGATGGGCAGTCGGTGCAGGTAATTGAGGGATGAATAGCCCGTGCCGAAATCGTCGATGGCGATGCGCACACCGACCGTCGCCAGTTCACGCAGTTTGTGGCTGATCTGGTCCAGGTCGCTCATGATCACGTTTTCAGTAATCTCGATTTCCAGGTTGTCGGGTGGGAAGTTCTGTCTGGTCATGCGCCTGACCAGGTTGTCCACGAAGCGGGGATGCTCTACCTGGGTCGGGGAGAGGTTCACCGCCAGGCGCAGGTCGGGGTGGCCGTTCCGGATCCAGTCGCCCACATCCCGAAAGGCGTGGTCCATGACCCACTCGCTGAGCTGCACGATGAGTTTGGTTTCCTCGGCCAGCGGCAGAAAGTCTCCCGGGTACAGCAAGCCGCGTTCCGGATGCTGCCATCGCACCAGTGCTTCAAGGCCGACAATGCGGTTGCTTCGGGAACAGACCTGGGGCTGGTAGAACACGCGGAGTTCTTCGCGTTCCAGGGCAAGGCGAAGATCCCGTTCCAGGTTCAGCCGGTTGGCGGTATCCACGCTCATACTCCGGGAGTAGAACCGGTAGCCATCCTTGCCACGCGCTTTGACGTGGTACATGGCAATATCGGCACTCTGGATCAGCTGATCGAGATTCTCACCCGCTTCGGGGTAGACCGCGATTCCGATGCTGACACCGACGAACACCTCATGTTCGCCCAGCTGGAACGGGGCCTGGAGCGCGCGGATCAGCTTTCTGGCAATCTGCCGGGCATCGTCATTGTCGTGGATTGCGGGCAGTAGCAGGGTGAATTCGTCTCCGCCAAAACGGGACAGGGTGTCAGCCTTGCGCAGGCACTTCTCCAGCCGCTGGGTGACAGCCTGGAGCAGACGGTCTCCCATGGCATGGCCGAGGGTGTCATTGATGACCTTGAAACGATCAAGATCCAGAAACATGACTGCCAGTTTCTCGTTACCCCGCCGGGCCTGGGCGATTGCCAGTTCCAGACGGTCCTTGAACAGGGCGCGGTTGGGCAGGCGGGTCAGCAGGTCGTGATAGGCCTGGAAATTGATGAACGCTTCGGCCTCCTTGCGCTCGGTGACATCCCGGGCCGTGCCATAGTATCGGGCGGATTTGGGCGTCGCACCGACCTGACCGTCACCGTTATGCGGCCAGGTCTGGGGATCTATCGGAAAGGCCGTAATTTCAAAGTGACGGGTAGCTTGCTGGCTGCCGCGGGTTTTGAGCCGTACTTCCAGCGTTCTCGGGTTATCCGCTGTGATGTTGGCTCCCTTCAGGGCGTAGGTTCCCTTTGACACGTCCCGGTCGTCGAGAATTCGCCGGAAATGCTGGCCGCAAAGTTCCTCAGGGCGATAGCCAAGCAGGGACTCGACTTTGCTGTTGATGAAGCAGATATGTCCCTCCTCATCCAGCATGAACACAATATCCGGAGAGGTATTGACGATGTACCGGTGTAAGGCTTCAGATTTCTCCAGTCGAACCTGGATGTGTTCGTGTGCCCGCATGAGGGATTGTTTGCTGATGACGCTTTCGACGGTTGCCAGTAATTCCTCGGGGTCGAAGGGTTTGCGGATGTAATCCAGAGCTCCCCGTCTCAGCGCCCGACTGACCGCCGCAAACGAGCTTTCTCCACTGACCACGATGGTACCGCAGTCCGGTTGCTTGCCGGTCAGTTCCGACATGACGTCGAAGCCGTCGACGCCGGGCATTCGAAGGTCGAGGAGCGCGAGGTCAAACGAATGTTGCTCAATCAGCTCACAGGCCCGCTCGCCGCCCTCTGCCTCGGTTACCTCGTAACCCTGGCTGCGCAGCAGGGAGGCAAGCGAACTGAGAAGCCGGGGCTCATCGTCCACCACCAGGAGCCTGGCTGGTATACCCTGACCCGGGGTCTGATCAGCGTGTTCAGGTTTCATTGGTCGGTACCCGTCGTTTTGTTATCAGTTATTTTCTTTTTATGGATCGTTGCCGGGAGCAGGATGCGGAAAGTGGTTCCGTCCTGCCCCGTCCGGCAAGCGATGATGCCGTCCATGTCATCAACGAGTTGCTTCACAATGCTCAGGCCCAGACCACTGTGGCCCTCTCCCTTTGTGGTCTTAACCGGCGCAAACAGCTTTTCCCTGACTGCTTCCGGGATGCCGGTGCCGGTATCCGATATTTCAAGTTCCACCCAGGTCCGCTGGTTTTGCCAGACCGGGGCCGAGGTTCTCAAAGTGACCGTCCCGCCGCTTTCCGGCAATGCCTCGGCGGCATTGCGCAACAGGTTGATAATGACCTGGCGCAGAGCCGATGCGGGACCACTGACCAGGGCGGGGTTGTCCGTAAGGTCCAGCCTGAGCCGGTGATTGCCGTCATCAAACAGGCTGTCCTCAACAATACGGCTAAGGCTGTCGAGTTCGTCATTGAGTGAGATTCCGCCTGCATTTTCCGGGCCCGGCTCTCTCTGGCCCATCTGCTGCAACAGATCACCCGCCCGGTCCAGCTCTTCGCGGATGATATCCAGTTCCTGGTGCACGTCGGGATCATCGAGCCGGTTACGCAGCTGGTAAATATACTGGCGGATAATGGTCAAGGGGTTATTGACCTCGTGAACCTGTTTGCGAAGCTGCTGGCGGTCCAGCTCCTGCTGGAGATGTTCGGCAGCTCCGGTGATCTGTCCGGTGGATTGGCGGGTGGCGACGAGCTGCCCGAGCCGGTGACTGAAAAGACTGACGAGTTCCAGGGTTCTGTCCTGTCTGGTTTCATCGGTACCCAGTGCAAAAACGCCGGCGCATCCGTTGCCGGCGTTAACGGGGATTGCCACCAGAGAAGGCGTTCGCAGCAGGGAAAGCAGTTGACGGTCGAGAATCGTTCGGCTGCGGCCAGCGAGCTTGACCGGGCTATCGGTATTGAAGGCCTCGGTCAGGGCGCTACCGCCGGGTTTCGCAGAAACCGTGAGCTCCGGAACATCGGCTCCCGATCCCGCGACCAGTGTCAGGAGATCATTGTTGGCTGCGAAACAGAGAACCGGAGAGCCGGTGATGAGACCCAGGCTGGGTGCGGCCTCCGCAATGAGGCTGTCGGTTGGTTGCTCCGATTCGGCAAAGTCCAGAGCCTGACTGACTATGGCCTGCTGCAGAATAGCCTCGTGCAGTTCGTGGGTGGTCTGCTCGCCGTCATAGCTGTCGTCAAGGATGATCCCGAGGGAACTGGCGATGATGTCAACTTCGTGGGCAATACGCCGGTTGATCTCGCGGGTCAGCTCTTCACTGAGACCAAGGACGATGCCGGCAGCGGCAATGCCTTCCGAATCGGACAGTGCGAGCCGGGTGGCCAGACTGATCAGTTTGACCAGATGCCCGGCGTCCCTTGACTCCTCGGGGGCGGCCTGCTGATAGCGCATGGCGTCCGCGGCCATTGATCCCAGTCCCCATGCGCTGACCAGATCAGCAGCCACGTTGCATTGGTTGTTCAGGTAATGCTGGCGGGCATCCGGGCTGGTGGTTTTTATCGCAACCAGTTCGCCGACGTTATGGAGCACACCGAGCATGTACGCTTCTTCGGGATAAGGGTAGGCGGTGAGGGTCGCCAGGGCCCTGGCCGTCAGAGCGGTGGTCAGGGAATGCCGCCAGAAATCGCGGATCTGTCGCCAGTCATCGTTGCCGAGGCCGAATTGCAATTGGTTGAGAGCGGCCGTCAGTACCAGAGTGTGCAATCGTTGAGGGCCGAGCCGGACGAGGGCCTGTTCGATGGACTGGATCCGGCCTTCGGGGGTGTCTGCTGTTGAATTGGCGAGGGAAAGAACACGGCCGACAAGCGCGGTATCGGCAGAGATGATTCCGCTGATGGTCTGGAAACTGGCGTCCTGGTGACAAGCCTCGAGCGCCCGCAACGATACCTCCGGGAGACTCGGTAGCTTTAGATCTGGCGCTAGTTCCATAGGCATGCCTTGCCGAACCCTGATCAGACGTCGTTTCCTGACGCCGTGTTCATTCTTGTTATCTCGAAAATCCTAAACAATCGTTTACGGTGATTAAAAGATCATTGTTGTTTTAATGAGCAATATATTATCTCATTCGTGACATGTGTAGACTTTTTACAGGTTAGTTTGTTATTCGCTGTTTTCCCAGGGATGAGAACACATTCAAATGGCCCTTGATCCGGATACTGACAGGCATAATTCGAGCCATCCCCGCACTGTTGCCATTGCAGGTGGCGGGAGCGGGGCGGGGAAAACGGCCGTGGCGCTTAATCTGGGCCTGACCCTGGCGAGGCAGG
Source organism: Marinobacter sp. (assembly GCA_018623515.1). GTDB lineage: Bacteria > Pseudomonadota > Gammaproteobacteria > Pseudomonadales > Oleiphilaceae > Marinobacter. The sequence goes on along the minus strand of JAAZVL010000014.1, from coordinate 1,246 downwards.
GTAATCGGGTGTTGTTGCTGGACGGTGACACCGGTCCCTCCAGTTTGAGCGCGCAACTGGGGCTGGAATCAGGAAAGGATCTTTCCAGCACCCTTGGAGGGGATTTCCGTCTGGAAGAGGCTCTGGCGAAAACGGACTATGACCTGGCCGTCCTGCCCGGGGCTGGCGCACTGCGGCACTGCCTGGACATGGATCAGCGGGATGCCATGAATGTGCTGCGAGCGCTGGCCAATCTGGAGCGGGCTTATGACTATGTGCTGGTGGATGCCGGCAGCGCCATGGACCTTCCGGGGCTGCACATGGTGGCCAGCTCAGCACTGGCCTGCATGGTGGTGACACGGGATCCCGAGACCCTGAAACAGGTATTTTCACTCATCCGGCACCTGAGGAAACGGGGCTACCGGCGTGCTCCGAGCATTGTGGTCAACATGGCCTCTGGCGCCAGTCAGGCCCAGTCGATTTTCCAGAGACTGGATGGAGCGGTCGGGCGTCACCTTGGCGACTCCCTGCACTATCTCGGAGCCATCTGGCGTGATGAAACCCTGCGCCAGTCCCTGGTGACCGGGGTTCCGGTGGCAATGCTGCCGGTTTCCGATCCTTCCTGTCGCCAGTTCCATACGCTTGCTGACATGCTTGCTGTCCGTCTTTCCCGTTCTCCGGCGCCAAAATCAGGGGTGGGCGGTTACTGGCAGTCAGTCATCCGCCGCCGGCACAAGAGGGAGTCGTACCAGAAGGACGAGCCCGTCGATCAGCCCGGGAGTGAAGAGCAGCGTCTCTCTGCCGCCATGGATGAGCTTGACGTGCTCCTGGGCCGACAGCTGGACCCGATGCTGCGTTATGAGGCATTCAATCGCTTTTTTGCACTGCTGGGGCGCAGCCTGGATGCCGATACCATCGAATTTATCCAGACCGGTCTTGCGGTCATGCCCTGGGAGAACATGCAGCCGGGGGACCGGCAACACATGGCCACACATTTAAGGCATCTGGCAGACCAGATTACGCCGCCGGAGGATGAGAACCCCGAGGCGCCAGCCGCTGTGCCGGCTGAAGCATCCGCCCCACTATTTGACCGCATCAGCCCGGGCGAGCAGGAGCGACTGGTGCGGGCTTTGCGGGAGCAGCCGGCCGACGTATCCCTTGATCAGCTGCTTCGGGCGCTCGCCAGTCACGGCACAGACCACTTCTGATATGCCTCCTTTTTGGTCATTTCATTTGTACGTTTTTTGTGTCGTAATTTTGCGGTTTG
>JAAZVL010000085.1 GCA_018623515.1 Marinobacter sp. | reverse complement strand
CTTCTGACCGCCGGGGCGTTGATCCTGCTTGCCGGCTGTTCCGCGAACCCGATCTACACCACCACCGGTGTGGTGCTCTCAAACTATTCCGAGGGTGAGGCCACCCCTTATGTCCTGCAGATGTCTGATCCCAGGATGGCGTGCGCACTGGGTGAAGGCATTGATCCGCTGCTCTATTCTTTCTCGCGAGTGACCGACGCACCGGACAGCACCGGTTCTCTGCTGATGCTGCTGGCGGGTAACTGTGCCGAGTACAAGGCCTGGGAGGCGGAGCTGGCCTACCTGCGGGCGGACTACCAGGGCAATGTCGAGGCTGCCAAGGACGCCAGGGAAGAAGCGAAACGCCTGAACGCCCTGACCGCCAAGCGCCGCTATGCCTCCTTCCAGAGGGCCATGGCGGCCTATGAGTTTGATCCTGCAGCCGAGCCACTGGAGTGCCCGTTCCTGTTCAGTGAGCAGGACGAGCTCACCTTCCTGCTCGGGCTGCTGACCGGCATGCAGGCGATCGTGAACGATGCCAACTCCGGCGCCATGGCGGGCGTGCCGAAGAATATTGCGCCCCAGGCCGAGCGCGCTGCCACCTGCCTGGATAATGAAAAGTGGGGTGGTATGCCCAATGCGATCCGGGCCCTGGTCTGGCTGCTGCTGCCGGATACCCGACCAGCACTGTCCCCGGATCCCTGGCAGGTGCTTGAGCACAGCATGGAGCTCGGAATCGAAAAGGGCATGCGCGTACCGCACGCACTCCAGGCGGTGGCGGCCGAAACCTTCGGGCGTCCCGACAAGCTGGAGGAAGCTATCGCCTCTTTCGTTGAGTCAAATGCAACCGTTGAGGTCTGGGACGAGTACCGTCTGGTGGATGAAATAGCTGCTGGCGTGATCCGCTTCTCGTCCGACAAGCACTGGTCTGCCAATTATGGCTACCGGACCCCGCAGGCTTTCTTTGGCAAGATGAGCCCGCAGCGGGAAACCGAGAATGTCGAAACCATGAGTCTGGATGGCCTGCTCTGAGGCGGGCTGTCACCACCCTCTGAAAAACCGATAAACACAAGAATGACCCGGAGGTCGTTATGATCCGCAAATCCCTAACCGCCATGGCCCTGGTAGCTGCTTCTCCCTTCGCTTCGGCACAGAGTGTTTCGATGTGTGTGTTCGACGTCATCGGAGCCAATGGTGATTTCTACAACTTCGTCAAGGACTACGCCCTGGAAATGAAGGGGCACGGGGTGGATTTCGAGCTGAAGCCCTACACCGATGAGGGGGTTGCCATTGGTGACTTCAACGCCGGCCAGTGTGATGCGGTGGCCGCGACCGATATCCGGATCCGGCCGTTCAACAAGTTCACCGGCAGCATCAGCGCGGTGGGTGCCATTCCTACTTACGACAATCTGAAGACCCTGCTGGCCACACTGGCCCAGCCCAAGGCTGCGCCGCTGATGAAAGACAACGGCTACGAGGTTCTCGGGATCATTCCGATGGGTGCCGGTTACCTGTTCGTGAACGATCGCAGCATCGACACCGCCGGCGAGCTGGCGGGCAAGCGTATGGCCACCCTGGACTACCAGAAAGACGCCATTCACATGGTGAACTATGTGAAGGCAACGGTTGTTCCGTCGGACATCACGAACTTTGCCGGCAAGTTCAATAATGGCTCGGTTGATACCGCCTATGCGCCGGCCTTCGCCTATGAGGCGCTCGAGCTCTACAAGGGGATCGGTGACAAGGGTGGCGTTGTGGACTACCCGCTGGCCCAGCTGACCCTCCAGATGGTCGCCCGGGACGAAGTGTTTGATGACGAAACCGCCCAGACAGCCCGTGAGGTTGCCTGGAACATGTTCCCTCAGGCCATGAGCCTGATCGAGAAGCAGGAAGCGGCCATCCCGGACGAAAAGTGGGTGAGCATCCCGGAGAAGGACATTCGCGGGTATCAGGAAATGTTCCGTGAAAACCGCCTCGAAATGCGTGATGGCGTGAACGGTGCGCCGGACGTTTACCATCCGAAGATGATGAGCCTGCTCAGCAAGATCCGTTGTGCCAGCAATCCCTCGGCTGCCGAGTGCACCGCGGCCAATCGCGAATAACAGGGCGGAATCATCATGAACTGGCAAGCACTGACAGCTCCGGCCGCAAAGACCCTCTACCCCGTGCATCGCATGCACGGGGTAGTACTCCTGCTCCTGTTGCTGTTCACTCTGCTGCTGGGTATGGGGAACTCCCTGCATTCCCGGTTGCTCTGGGTGGGCGAGCAGACCTGGCCGAACTACTACCTCCTCAATCCGGATGCCACGGAACCTTCGTGTCAGCTGGAGATGGATATCGATGCGGAAGTCGCCAAGCGGGTGGCGGCCTACAAGCCGGACCCCGACGACCTGTTCAGCTCGCAGCCAAATCCGGAGGCCATTCGCAAGTCCCTGGAAAGCAACCTGGAGCTGTGCCAGCAGCAGTATGCGATCTACGAGCAGAACCTGAAGCACGCCACGCCCGCTTTGGGGGTGTTCAAGACCGTTGAACAGGGCCTGGCCGAATTCCTGCTCGATAACATCGAGCTGACCAAGTACCTGTTCATTGCCATGTTCGCCATGGCCGCAGCCATTGCTGCGCTGGACACCGACCACATTGCTTTGCGGCTTCCCCGCAACCGGGCCGAGTGGCGGTTGAGCCAGGGAGTGCAGTTTGTGGTCAACGGCCTGATGGTCCTGTCCCTCAATGCCTATCTCGGCAAACTGGCCACGTCGCCGGGCTCGGAGGATACGATGAGCCTTCAGTATGCCTGGGCCGGGGTGTTCGGACTGTTCATGGTGATCAATGCGATCCGGTTCCTGAACGTTCCGGACCGGGTTCGTGCCGGCAAGCTCAGCGCGTCTTCAGGCCTGGTGATCCCGCTTTACTGCGGTATGGGCCTGATCGCCATGAGCTATTTCTTCCTGGTGGATGGTTATGCCTCGGGCCTCGCCATCTACTTCGGAATGATGTCCAACCTCTCGTCCATGTTCATCAACATCGGCCTGTATGTGCTGGTGGGCATGATGCTCAAGCAGACCCGGATTCCGGAACTCCTGCTGAACGTCATCAAGCCCTTCAACCTGCCGGCACCGCTACTGGCTTCGGTGATTATCTTTGCCACCGCTTTCCCGACGGCTTTTACCGGTGCATCGGGCATCTTCATCCTGGCCGTGGGTGGTGTGGTATATGACGAGCTTCGGCGTGCCGGTGCCGATCGCCAGCTTTCCCTGGCTACGACCGCCATGTCCGGTAGTCTGGGTGTGGTTCTCAACCCCTGTCTGCTGATCGTTGTGGTGGCGGCCCTGAACAAAGAAGTGACTACCACCGAGATGTACAGCTGGGGCTTCTGGGTGTTCATCATGTCAGCGAGCCTGTTTTCGCTGATCGTGTGCAAGACCGAGGGCAACTGGAAGCCCCGTCCGGCGCCGGGTGCTTTCCGGGCCGCGCTTGGCAAAACCCGAGCCTTGTTGCCCTACGTTGTGGTGGGAGCCATCGTGATCCTGGCGATCTGGGTGATCCTGGGGCTGAAGTTCAATGAATACAGTGCGCCCCTGATCCTGCCTCTGGTGATGCTGGCGCTGGTCCTGCTGGATGCCGGCAGGGACAGTCGGGACGACGGGGAAACCCGCGCCCAGGCCTTCTGGAGCCGGAGTTCTGCTGCCGCAAGCGATTCCGCCGTCCATATTGGCGCACTGCTGGCGCTGATCGGCTTCTCGATCTGCCTCGGCGGTATCCTCGAGCGCTCGGATATTGTCCACGCGCTGTTCCCGGAAGACCTGACCAGCCCCTGGATTGCGATGGCGGTGATTGTGGTGATGCTGACTGTGATTGGTATGGTGATGGATCCGTTTGGTGCGGTCATCCTGGTCTCCGCCACCATTGCCCAACCGGCAATCCAGCTGGGTATCGATCCACTGCATTTCTGGATTGTGTGTCTCGTTGCCTTCGAGCTTGGCTATCTCAGTCCGCCGGTGGCGCTGAACCACTTGCTGACCCGGCAGGTGGTGGGAGAAACGGAAGTGCTCGCAGCCGAGCGCACCGGTTCTTTCTGGCATCGGTATGAGCGTCTCCTGCTGCCTCTGGCGGTTATGGGGCCGACGCTACTGCTGGTCGCCTTTGTTCCGATGTTGTTCTACTCGCTGTAACTTTGCTTCGGCAGACTGAAGTAACCGCCACCGGCCCGGCCGCTGGCGGTTTTTTCATCTATGGGGCGTGTATCCCCGTACTCGAAAACAGGAGCGGTAACGAAAGTTAGTCAGAGGCTCCTCAGGGGATGGTGTATGCTTGAATTGGCAGACGGATAAGGCAGATTGGAAGAAAGTAAGGGACCGGGGATGTTTCGGAAAAGCTTGGTAGTAGGCCTGGCAGTGGCTATGGCCGGTTGTGGTGGTGGCTCCGGTGGTGGTGAAAGCGAGCCAGTAGACGTTGCACTCTCCGGGGTTATCGATATCGAGGCGGGTACCCGGGTGGATGTCGATACTGCCGATTCGCTCATGCTTAGCGGCACGCCGGAGATTGATCCCCAGTTGTTGCCCGGTGAGTTTATCCTGGCCGGCTATGTGAGCGGGTCCTCGGGCTCTTATCCCGGTGATTCGGATTTGACGTCTACGGAATATTTTGCCGATACCGAAGATATTTTTTCGATCCCGATGGTTCCGGGCCAAACCGTTTCTTTGCAGGCGTTTTCAACGCGGGCTGGCCAGTCCAGCCTTTCACTTCGACTCAGAAATCCTGGTGATGACCTGGCACTCGATATCGATAGTGCTGCCACAAGTGATGCGGTCTCCCGGATTAGCGTGACTCTTCCCAATGACGAGGCTGAGGAAAACTATCAAGTTGAGGTCTTAGCTGAGTCCTCCAAGCCAGTGCTCTACATTCTGACGACCTCCGCTGCCAGCCTGTCGACCTCGCAAGCTGCCTATGAATGGCCTGCCTACCGTTTTGCCGAGGGCGAGGCCATTGTTGCCATGGAGGAGGGCGGACAAGGTTCCCCCGGGGCCATTTCTGCGCAGATGTCGGTGCCTGGGGTGGCCAAAGCCCGAGGGCTTGGTCGGGGGCTCTGGCAGGTACGAATGCCTGAAGCCCGCAGTCAGGGCGGTAGTGGCCGGGCAGGTCAGACCTTGGATTGGATTCGGGATCTTCGGGAACAGGGGGCGATCAAGAGTGTGGTACCTAACTATCTGGTGGAGGCTCAGGCGACACCCGTGAGCGAGCCGATATACGCGGATCCGTTCATAGGACAACAATGGCATTATGAATTGATAAATGCGCCAATTGCTTGGCAGTTGGCTCCTGGTGCTGGTTCTGGGGTCAATGTTGCTGTTTTAGACACAGGACTGTTTGGAGAGCCGGGGGCCTGGCACAAGGATTTGGATACAAATGTCGGCCTGGTTAGCGAAGACTTTGTTTCTGGAGAATATGACAATGATGGCGATCCCGAGCCTGATTCAAATCCTTCGGACCCGGGTAATAGCTCGGGAGGTAGCGAGTATCATGGTACCCATGTAGCCGGGACCATCGCTGCTGCTGTTAACGATATAGGCGGGGGTGGCATTGCCTACAAGTCAACTTTGGTTCCAGTACGTGTACTTGGTGAGGGGGGAAGGGGGTCCTCTGCAGACTTGTTGGAGGCTTTGAATTGGTTGTTGGACGACGGCACTGGGAAGCCGAGGGCCGATGTGATTAACCTTAGTCTTGGCGGGCTTCCCTATATCCCCGATCTCGAAAAATCGATAACTGCCGGTACTGAGCGGGGGATGATCTATGTGGCAGCAGCAGGTAATCTTGCGAGTAGTGCACCTTCATACCCCGCTGCTTTCAATGGTGTATTGGCTGTCAGTGCAGTAGATGGTGCGAGCAGGTTGTCGTCTTATTCCAACTTCGGAGACTGGATTGACTTGGCGGCGCCTGGTGGCGATTTTACGGATGGTAACGCTGACGGACGTTCAGATCAGGTCAGTAGTACGAGTGCGGCTGTGATTGATGGGACTTTGTCGCCAACTTATTCGTTGCTCACAGGGACATCCATGGCTGCGCCGCATGTATCCGGTATCCTTGCTCTTATGAAGCAGGAAATGCCTGGACTGAATTACGAAGCAGTTTATTCTTTCTTGGTCAAGGGAGAGTTGACTCAGTGCGGATCTCCCTGCGTTAAGTCGGAAGAGTTCGGGTATGGATTGATTGATGGAGCCAAATCGATGGCGGCGGCATTGTCAGGTAACGTTCCTGAGATACTAACGGCGTCTCCAACCATCGTGAATCTGGCTACCGAGTCTGATTCTGGCCTATCTGTCCCGGTTACTGTTAAACCTTTGGGTGATTATTCGGCTCAGGTAACGAATATAATAGGTTCCGATAGCTGGTTTACTGTCTCGTTATTAGGTGATAAATCATTGCCGATCGATGTGACGGAAACTGATCCATTAGAGATTCAACTAAGTCTTTTGCCGGATCAACTTGAGCCGGGTGTTTCTCTCCGAGGCAGCGTGACCATCACATATAGTTCTGCGACTGAGGCAAATGCTGAGGTTTCGATTCCTATTATTGGTCAGCTGATTACCGATCAGCAGGCCCGTGACGCCGGCCGCCACTTTGTCCTGCTTGTCGATCCTGAACCGGAAGGCGATATCTTCACCACCGTATCCCAGGCAACCGTGGAGGTGGACAACGGCCAGTACCAGTTCAGCTTCCGCCCGGATGACGGCGTTGAGCCCAGATCTCTCTCCGAAGTCCCGCCCGGAACCTACTTCCTCGTGGCCGGCTCGGACCTCGATAACGACGGACTGATCTGTCATGCTGGTGAAGCCTGTGCCGAGTACCCGGTTTCCGGCCTGCGGGAGGAAATCACCATCACCGCGGGCGAGGCCATCCAGGGTATTCGCATGACCACCAGCTACTCGAGGCCGACAATTTCCGCCCAGTCCCCCGATGTGCTACCGCGGCCGGGATTCGAGGGCTATCGTCTGCTCTCGCCGGAGCCGGATCAAGAAAACATCAAGAGTATTCGTTGATCATGACGTTGTTGTCCCGTTGTCTTTCTTTCACCCTCGCCGGCGCCAGCCTGACGGTTGCCGGCTGCGCGACCAGTCAGCCCCAGGTTGAGACCGACGAAGGTGCGCCCCTGGCCAGGCAGATCAGCCAGTCAGCCAACTGTGGTCTGACGGCGCCAGGGCATGTGCTGCTCGGGAGCGCGACCGATGTTGACCGCCTGGAAGGGCTGCCGGGCCGGACCTTGCCCCTGGCGCCACTCAGGGCAGTGGATTTTGACCGGGAGCATGTCGTGCTTGCCGCGTTGGGTCAGAAGCCCACGGGTGGTTTCAGTGTCACCCTGGTGTCTTCGGCCATCTCGGACGACACCCTGGAGCTGTTTGTTCGTATCCGGGAGCCGGAGCCGGGTATGCTGGTTACCCAGGCCCTGACCACGCCCTGTGCCGCCATAGCCGTCACCGCCAGTGGCTGGAGTGACATCCGCATCACGTCCGGGCAAAACAACCGTTGATCTTTGCCGTTGAATCCCTAAGCTATGGCTCAGCTTTTCTGACCAATTGCGGAGTCACTTCCCGACTATGAGCCAGCAACAGTACAACGCCGACGCCATTGAAGTCCTGAGCGGTCTGGATCCGGTGCGCAAGCGCCCGGGCATGTACACGGACACCTCGCGCCCCAACCACCTGGCCCAGGAAGTGATCGATAACAGCGTCGACGAGGCGCTGGCCGGCCACGCCCGCCGCATCGATGTGATCCTGCACAGCGACGGCTCCCTCAGTGTCGAGGACGACGGTCGCGGCATGCCGGTAGACATCCATAAGGAAGAAGGGCTTTCGGGCGTCGAGCTGATCCTGACCCGGTTGCACGCTGGCGGCAAGTTCTCCCAGGGTAACTACAATTTCTCCGGGGGTCTTCACGGGGTGGGCGTCTCCGTGGTCAATGCCTTGTCCACAGAACTCGAGGTGACCATCAAACGCGATGGCCAGCTGCATCGGATGACCTTCGCCGATGGCGAGAAAGCCACCGAGCTGGAAGTGATCGACACCGTCGGCAAGCGCAACACCGGTACCCGGCTGCGCTTTAAACCCGATCCGAAATACTTTGACAGTCCCAATTTTTCCATCAGCCGGCTGCGTCACAATCTTCGCGCCAAGGCCGTGTTGTGTCCGGGCCTTATCGTTACCTTCCTGCAGGAAAAAACCGGCGAGAAGGACGAATGGTTCTACGAAGACGGCCTGCGGGATTACCTCCGTACCGCGCTGGCGGACATTGAAGCCGTGCCGCTGGAGCCGTTCACCGGCAGTTTCTCCGGCAACAAGGAGGCCGTGGACTGGGCCATCCAGTGGTTGCCGGAAGGCGGCGAAGCGGTCATGGAAAGTTATGTCAACCTGATCCCGACCGCCCAGGGCGGTACCCACGTGAATGGCCTGCGGACCGGTCTGCTGGAAGCCATGCGGGAGTTCTGCGAGTTCCGTAACCTGCTGCCACGCGGAGTGAAGTTGTCACCGGAGGATATCTGGGAGCGGGTCGCTTACGTGCTTTCGTTCAAGATGCAGGAGCCCCAGTTCTCCGGACAGACCAAGGAGCGTTTGTCCTCCCGGGAAGCGGCCGCGTTTATCTCCGGCGTGGTGAAGGACGCCTTCAGCCTGTGGCTGAACCAGCATACCGATGTGGCCGAAGCCCTGGCGGAGTTGTTCATCAACAATGCCCAGCGTCGCCTGCGGGCAAGCAAGAAAGTGGCCCGCAAGAAAGTGACCTCGGGGCCGGCGCTGCCCGGCAAGCTTGCCGACTGTTCCGGCGGTGACACCGCCCGCTCCGAGCTGTTCCTGGTGGAGGGGGACTCTGCCGGCGGCTCCGCCAAGCAGGCCCGGGACCGGGAGTTTCAGGCCGTGATGCCCCTGCGGGGCAAGATTCTCAATACCTGGGAAGTGGATTCCGGGGAGATCCTGGCATCCCAGGAAGTGCATGACATTGCCGTGGCCATCGGCGTTGACCCGGGTTCCGACGACCTCGCCGGTCTGCGCTACAACAAGGTCTGCATCCTGGCGGACGCGGACTCCGATGGCCTGCACATCGCCACCCTGTTGTGCGCGCTGTTCGTGAAGCATTTCCGGCCCCTGGTGGCTGCAGGGCATGTTTTTGTCGCGATGCCGCCGCTGTACCGTGTCGATCTGGGCAAGGAAACTTTCTATGCCCTGGATGAGCACGAGAAGCAGGGCATCATCGACCGCCTGGCGGCAGAGAAGCGCAAGGGCAAGATCCAGGTCACCCGCTTCAAGGGCCTCGGCGAGATGAACCCCCTTCAGCTGCGTGAGACCACCATGGCGCCCGACACCCGCCGCCTGGTCATGCTGACCCTTGAAGAGGGTGATCAGACCGATGAGCGCATGGACATGCTGCTCGGCAAGAAGCGTGCCTCGGACCGCCGTGCATGGCTGGAAACCTACGGCAATATGGCCGACATTGCGGTTTAATATTCTTTAAAGTGATTTAAAAATCGCGCTTTATTCTTTTTAAATATTCTTCATAGCCGCTATGCTGCCAGTTTTCATAACGGGAAATACCGGATATGGACTGGCAGGGCTGGTTCGCGTTGGCTCTCTCCGGCGCGGCATTACTACTGATGAGCTCAGGACGCTTTGCACCCCACATGGTCATGATGGGGGTGCTGGTGGTGCTGAGTGTCAGTGGCCTGATCTCCCCGGAACAGGCCCTGGCCGGTTTCAGTAACACAGGCTTGATTACCGTTGTCGCACTGTTTGTGGTTGCCTCCGGCATACATCACTCCGGCGGCGTTGATCTGCTGGTGCGGCACCTGCTTCGCTCCCCCAAAACGGTTCGCAGTGCCCAGGCCCGCATCGCACTTCCGGTGTCCCTGCTGAGCGGTTTCCTGAACAACACCCCGGTGGTGGCGACCATGATTCCGGCGGTGCATGCCTGGTCCCGGAAGATCGGCATTTCTCCATCCAAGCTGATGATTCCCTTAAGTTATTCCGCCATTCTTGGCGGCACCCTGACCCTGATTGGCACCAGCACGAATCTGGTGGTGAATGGCCAGTACCAGCAACTGACTGGCGGCGAGGGCTTTTCCATTTTCTCCATCACCATGGTTGGCCTGCCGGTGGCGGTGATTGGACTGGTGGTCATGCTTCTGGTCATGCCCCGGATCTTGCCGGACCGGAAGGATCAGCAGAAATTCGGCTCCATGCGGGAATTTACCCTGGAAGTGGCGGTGTCAGCCAATGGTCCGCTGGTGGGCAAGACCGTGGGCGAGGCCGGACTCCGGGAGCTTGAACGCCTGTATCTGGTGGAAATCGAGCGGGACGGAAGTGTGGTCACCGCAGTGCCCTCGGAAGAACATCTTCGAGGCGGCGACCGACTGGTTTTTGCCGGCGATACCCAGGCCATTTCCGATCTGCTGCGGATCAACGGTATTGTGCCGTCTGTACACGAGGATGAGCCGTCCCTCAGCAAGGATCGGGCCGAGCGTCGATTGGTGGAGGCTGTTCTCTCGCCCCAGTCCGATGTGCTGGGCCTGACCATCCGGGACGCCCGTTTCCGGGACCGCTATGGTGCGGTGGTGCTGGCAGTGGCGCGGGGTGGCGAACGGGTGTCCGGCAATCTGGGCAATATCCGCCTGAAACCCGGCGATGTCCTGTTGCTGGAAGCGCGGCCCGCCTTTGTCAGCCGGCAGCGCTACAACAAGGACTTCCTGCTGATCAACGATCTGGATACCGATACGCCCCGCCACGATCGGGCCTGGGTGTCCTGGACCATCCTGCTGGTGCTGGTGGGCCTGGCGGCCTGCGGGATCATGAGTATGCTGAATGCCGCTCTCGTGGCGGCGGCACTGATGATCCTGACCGGCTGCTGTTCCGTCGGTCAGGCTCAGAAGTCGGTGGATGTCCCGGTCGTTCTTACCATTGCCGCTTCATTCGCCCTGGGATCGGCCCTGCAGGAAACCGGGGCAGCCAGCTACCTGGCAGAAGGCATTCTGGGACTCAGTCATGGTCACATCCTGCTGGCGATCCTGCTGGTTTACTTCGCGGTCTCCACCCTGACCGAGATGGTGACGAACAACGCCGCGGCCGTGCTGGTGATTCCGGTGGTGCTGTCGATGACTACCGCCATGGGCACGCCCGCCGAACCGTTTGTGATTGCGGTCATGATGGCGGCGTCCGCCAGTTTCGCCACCCCCCTCGGGTATCAGACGAACATGATGGTGTTCGGCCCCGGTGGCTACCGGTTTACCGATTTTGTCAGGGTCGGGCTGCCGATGAACCTGTTTATCGGCCTGGTGACGGTGGCGGTGATTGCGGTGGTCTATGGAATCAGTCTGTACTGACCCCGGGATCGAGCGGGCTCGAAAGGATGTCGCAGCATAGTACCCGGAGCTGGCGGTTCTGATAGAAGCCCAGGGATAACGTCACACACATGTAGGCACCGGTGACACACAGGTAAGGTGCGGTTACCTGGAG
>JAAZVL010000278.1 GCA_018623515.1 Marinobacter sp. | reverse complement strand
TGCTGCTTGCCACAGCTGGTACGGACCACCGGCACACCGGCCAGGGTGCCGTGGCTGAAGCGGCAGCCGCGGGGTGGAATCGAGCTGCGATAGGCCTGCCGGATCAGGGCGCGCTGGAGCCTGATGGGCACCGCGGGCCCCAGGATGGGGCGCACCAGGCGGTTCATGGTTTGCCGAAGACCGGCCTCAAGAAGAGGTTGCAGCATCTGTGTTCTACTCCCGCTATGCGATAGGATGGCAGACGTTTTATTTTATTCCTGAATCATGACAGGCGTTTAACTCTACGTGTACTGGAAAACGGATACCATAGAAATACCCGATTGGGACAGGCACTCGCTGTTGGAGCGACTTGAGCCCTTCAATCCGCAGGGCGACCGTATGCTGGGCGACGAGATGGTCGCGTACTGCCGGTTCTACGGTCTGGACCTCTGGGTGGAGCACCCGGAGGTGCATTACCATCAGGGCTACGTGCACGCCGGTGGGCATGAGGTGATGGTGCACTACTACCGGCTGCCGGAATCCCGTGGCACGGTGTTTATCCTTCACGGGTACTTCGACCATGTCGGCTTGTACAGCCAGTTGATCGACCGTTGCCTTGGTGCCGGTCTGGATGTCCTGGCCTACGACCAGCCGGGGCATGGTCTTTCCAGTGGTACCCCGGCGGCGATCGGCAGCTTTCTGGAGTACCAGCAGGTGCTGACCTCGGTGCTGGATCAGGCCCGTGGCAAAGTGCGCGAACCCTGGTTCGCCGTGGGGCAGAGCACTGGCGGAGCGATTCTGATTGATTATCTGCTCTCGAACCAGCACTCGACCGAAACCTCGGATTTCAAGGAGGTTGTCTTGCTGGCGCCCCTGGTCCGGCCTGCTGGCTGGCTTGGCGCGAAGGTTCTGCACACACTGGTCAGGCCGTTCATCACGCGCTGGCGACGGGTCTTTGCGGAGAACAGCGGTAATACCCGGTTTCTCCGCTTCCTGAAGGAACATGACCCGCTGCAGGCAAGGGCGGTGCATGTGGACTGGGTCACGGCATTGCGCCAGTGGGTGCCGCATATTGAATCTGCGCGGCCGATCAATTTTCCGGTTACGGTGGTGCAGGGTGAGAAGGATCTGACCGTGGACTGGCAACACAATCTGCGGATTATCCGCAACAAATTTGCCTCGGTAGAGGAACTGAGAATCCCGGACGGACGTCATCATCTAGTGAATGAAGCCCAGGATTTGCAGGCAACGGTATTCAATACCATCATTGACACATTCACCAGGAAGGCGGTGAGTGCGGCCTGAGCCGGTCGCATACCAGACATGCCGCCCGGTTTTATAATGGCGCAGGAGAAAGCTGTGAAAAAAACGATTCTTGCATTTGCAGTAGCTACCGTGGGTCTGGGTGGCTGCATGACCTATGATCCCTACACCGGCGAGGAGAAGACCTCGAGCGCAACCAAGGGCAGTATCATTGGTGCCATCGGTGGTGCAGCGATTGGTGCGGCAACATCCAGCAGCAGTGACCGGGGCAAGGGCGCCCTCATTGGCGCGGCCAGTGGTGCTGCCATCGGTGGCGGTATCGGTTACTACATGGACAAGCAGGAAGCCGAGCTGCGCCGGAAGCTGGAAGGCACCGGTGTGCGCGTGGTGCGTAACGGTGACCAGATCGAGCTGGTCATGCCCGGCAACATCACCTTCGACCTGAACCAGTCCTCCATCAAGCCTTCCTTCACCGGAACCCTGGAATCTGTTGCGCTGGTACTGAAGGAATACGACAAGACCGTTATCCAGATCGAAGGTCACACCGACAGCTCCGGCTCCGACAGCTACAACCAGCTGCTGAGTGAGCAGCGGGCCGGCTCAGTGCGGGATTTCCTGCTGAACCAGGGCATCGAGCCCAAGCGTACCCGTGCCGTGGGCTATGGCGAGCGTTATCCGATCGCTTCCAACGACACTGCCGCCGGACGTGAGCAGAATCGTCGGGTGGAACTGACCCTGGTGCCGATGCAGTAAGGTTCCAGAAAAAAAAGGCTCCGGGTGTGAAAACCTCGGAGCCTTTTTTGTGGCTGACTCAGTTGGTGTTGCTGGGCAGCCACTCGTCGATACGCTGTTTCAGGTTGTCCAGCTGATCCTCGCCCGATTCCTTCAGCTCGCCCAGCTTAGTCCTCGCGGTTTCTATCTGGTCCTCGAGGGACTGGATTTTCTCGGAAAACTCCCTCTGAATTTCGGCCTCCGCTTTGTCATCCTCGGCCTTGGCCATTTTGGCGTCCGCTTCTGCCCGTAGCTGGTCGATCTGCCTGCTCCAGTGTTCGGTCTGGGTCTGCAGTTTGGTCAACAGGGACTCCTTAAGTGACATCGATTTTCTCCTGTCGCGGAATGAATGGGCTGGTCGGAACCAGGCTGCACTTTAACCATGGCTCTTATCACCGCTTTCTCAAGGGAAAATCGGGGATTTTTCATTAAATCTGTGAAAACTGGCGTTAAATTGGCCCTTTGTGCATAGAAAAAAGCCCGGGCATCTGCCCGGGCTCCTGGTTCTCGCAGTCCTGGCTTTATTGCTCAGAACAGAACGCGGCAACGGATGGTGCCCTTGACCTGGCGCAGCTTCTCGAGTGCGAGCTCGCTGTAAGCCTTGTCCACATCGATCACCACGTAACCGATGTCCTCCTTGGTCTGCAGGTACTGGCCACAAACGTTGATCTCATTCTCGGAGAACACCTGGTTGATCTCGGACATCACGCCCGGCACGTTCTCGTGGATATGCAGCAGGCGGTGCTGATTCGGGTGCGAGGGCAGGGCCACTTCCGGGAAGTTCACGGAAGAAACGGACGTGCCGTTGTCACTGTACATGGCCAGCTTCTCTGCAACCTCACGACCGATGTTCTCCTGGGCTTCCATGGTGGAGCCGCCCACGTGCGGGGTCAGGATACAGTTGTCGAATTCCCGCAAAGGAGAGACAAACTCTTCCTTGTTGGACTTCGGCTCGACCGGGAATACATCCACCGCTGCGCCCAGCAGCTTGCCGGAACGGAGCGCGTCGGCCAGGGCGTCGATGTCCACTACGGTGCCGCGGGAGGCGTTCATCAGGATGCTGCCCGGCTTCATCTGGGCGAATTGCTCGGCCTTGAACATGTACTTGGTGGCCGGGGTCTCCGGTACGTGCAGGGAC
>JAAZVL010000277.1 GCA_018623515.1 Marinobacter sp. | reverse complement strand
ACAAGAAAGTAGCCTTGCAGGAACTGGTCCGCACCATGGACATAACCCCGGAAGAGATTGCCTACATGGGCGATGACCTCCCCGACCTGCCGGCGCTGCGCTTTGCCGGCCTGGGCATCACCGTGCCCAACGGCTACTGGCTGGTGCAACGGCACGCGGATTACTGCACCAGTGTCACCGGTGGCAGCGGTGCGGTGCGGGAAGCCTGCGACCTGATCCTGACCGCCCAGAACAAACTGGAAGCCGCGCTCGCGCGCTACCTGGAGCCGGCCGGATGAGCAGCAGTGCCATGGAGTCCCTGCAGCAGATTACCGAACGCCCGCTGGTACGGACTCTCGCGGTGCTTGCCCTGGTCGCCGTGGCCCTGTTCCTGCTCTGGCGCAGTGACGAGCCGCCGGCACCGGACCCCGAAGCCGCTGCCCTGCGTGGGCCGGCCGAACCTGATGGCTTTGTGGTGGACGGCACCTACACGGCCTATGACGAAAACGGCAACCTGGAAGTGCGTTTCTCCAGCCCCCGGATCGAACAATTCGAAGAGGGCAACACGGCCACCATGGTATCGCCCACCGCTCGTATCCAGGGCGACCCCGGCACCGAGCCCTGGACAATCTCGGCGGACAACGGCAGCCTGCTGCAGAACGAGAATCTGCTGTATCTGACTGACAACGTGCGTATCATTCGCCCGATTGGCGACCGTGAAGCGACGCTCACCACGTCAAAGCTGACGCTGGACAACGATCAGAACATTATCTATACCGACGCTCCGGTGGAGATCACCGATCGCATCGGCGTGACCCGTGCCACCGGCATGAAAGCCTGGATCAACGACCGGGTTCTGGAGCTCAACTCCGACGTGGAAGGACGTTATGAGACCGTTCAATAGACACCTGACCGCCGCGCTGGCCGCGTTGCTGACCCTGGTATTCAGTGGCCCGGCTCTGGCCTTCGACCTGGACTCCGACCAGCCGATTACCGTCAGCGCCAACAGTGCCAGGCTGGACGACACCAAGGGCGTGGCCACCTACAGCGGCGACGTCATCCTGACCCAGGGCAAGACCCGGCTGACCGCCGAACGGGTCGTGCTATACCGCAACACCGAAGGCCTGAATCGTATCGAGGCTTCCGGCACCCCGGCCCACTACACCCAACCCAGCCGTGACGGTGAGGGTGAGACCGATGCCCGCGCCCTGAACATCACCTGGTCTGCCACGGACCGCCAGCTGACGTTTGAACGGGAGGCGGTGATTGAGCAGAATGGCAACCTGTTCCGCGGCGACCTGATCCATTACGACACAGTTCGCCGGGTAGTGACCGCCGAGGGCGGACAGGACACGGGATCCGGCACTGGCCGGGTTGAAATGGTTATCCAGCCCCGCAGCACCAGACAGGGATCCGATGGCAGTACTGAGAGCCAGTAACCTGGCAAAGAGCTACAAACAGAAGAAGGTGGTGATTGACGTTTCCCTGGAAATCCAGAGTGGCGAGATCGTCGGCCTGCTCGGGCCCAACGGCGCCGGCAAGACCACCTGCTTCTATATGATTGTGGGCCTGGTACCCGCCGATCGCGGCCGCATCACCATTGACGGTCAGGACATCACGCCCCTGCCCATGCACGGGCGGGCCCGTAAAGGCATCGGCTACCTGCCCCAGGAGGCCTCGGTGTTCCGCAAGCTGACCGTGCGGGACAACATTATGGCGATTCTGGAGACCCGCAAGGGCCTCAGCCGTGCCGATCGGGACCACAAGCTGGAAGAGCTGCTGGAAGAGTTCCACATCACCCACATCCGTGACAGCGTCGGCATGGCCCTGTCCGGCGGCGAGCGCCGGCGGGTGGAAATCGCCCGCGCCCTGGCGATGGAGCCCGCCTTCATCCTGCTGGACGAACCCTTCGCCGGCGTCGACCCGATCTCGGTGAGCGACATCAAGCACATCATTCGCCACCTGCGGGACAAGGGCATCGGCGTGCTGATCACCGACCACAACGTGCGGGAAACGCTGGATATCTGCGAGAACGCCTATATCGTCTCCGGGGGGCATATTATTGCTTCCGGGAGTTCGGAGGAGATTCTGGCGAACCAGCAGGTGAAGGAGGTGTATCTGGGGAACGAGTTCCGGCTCTAACGGTGCCAGCGTCAAGATGGGTTCAGATGCGCCCCAGGGGTCTGAAGAACACCTTCTTCTGACCCCGAGTTTAAGTCGAACTCGAGCAAAAGGTCCAAGCTGGGGTCAGATGAAAGTTTTCATCAGACCCCTGAGTTATAATCCTGAGCCACCTTTCATATTCAATCTGGCCCCCGTTTCCAGTAAACTCGGCAAAGAACTTGCTTGCTACGGCAACTAGCTAGCATACAAAGCATTTTTTCTCTGATGCCAAGGCGACAGAGCGTGACGAGTAACGGATCCTGAACGTATGGTGATGAAAGCTTCATTACAGTTAAAGCTGGGTCAGAGCCTGACCATGACGCCCCAGCTGCAACAGGCGATCCGGCTTCTGCAGCTCTCCACTCTCGATCTGCAACAGGAAATCCAGCAGGCCCTCGATTCCAATCCGATGCTGGAAACCTCCGAGGAAGACGATCACTCCGAGTCACCGGCGGACAACACTGAAAACCGTGACGACCACGAACAGGGTGCCTCTGCCAGCAGCGAAAGCAGTGACGACTGGGACGACGCCGGCCCGGAGTTCACCAACGAGAGCGAGGTTCCGGACAACATCCCCGATGACCTGCCGGTGGACACCGCCTGGGACGACATCTACCAGTCCGCCCCGGCCTCGGCAGCCCGGAATGACGACGAGAACGAACAGGATTTCGAAACCCGCAACTCGCCCACGGAAACCCTGCACGACCACCTGGAATGGCAGGTCAACCTGACCCCCATGAGCGAACGGGACCGGGCCATCGCCCACGCCCTGCTCGATGCGGTGGATGACCGTGGCTACCTGACCAGTCCGCTGGAGGAGATCCATGCCGGCCTGCAGGACGACGCCGACGAAGACCCCCTGGAACTGGACGAGGTGGAAGCGGTACTGCACCGCCTGCAGCACCTGGACCCAGCCGGTGTGTTTGCCCGGGACCTGCAGGAGTGCCTGCTGATCCAGCTGAACCAACTGCCACCGGACACC
>JAAZVL010000276.1 GCA_018623515.1 Marinobacter sp. | reverse complement strand
CCTTGAAGATGTGCAGAAAACCGTCCGGGGCGCGCTGGATGAAGCCAAACAGTACGAACAGATGATCGTATCCGATAAGGGCCCCGACCAGGCGAGCAACACACCGGCCGCCGACAATCGCCTGGACAGCAACTCCCGGGCAATCTCCTAACCACCAGAGTTTTCATTCGACCACACCCATGACCGCCCACACTAATGTCCAACAACCGCCTCCCGAACAGCGGGAAATGCCTCTGATCGAGCACCTGCTGGAGTTGCGCAGTCGGCTACTGAAAGTGGTGGTGGCCGTGGCTATCTGTTTTGCGGCGATCTATCCGTTTGCCAACGAGCTTTATCTGTTGCTGTCGGAGCCGTTGCGAGAATTGCTGCCGGTTGGCCAGACCATGATCGCCACCGACATTACCTCGCCGTTTTTCGCGCCCCTGAAGCTGGCCCTGGTGCTGTCAGTGTTCGCCGCCATTCCCTATGTGCTGTTCCAGATATGGAGCTTCATTGCGCCGGGTCTTTATGTCCATGAGAAGCGTCTGGCGTTCCCACTGTTGTTCACTTCGGTCATTCTTTTCTATGCCGGAGCGCTGTTTGCCTACTTTGTCGTTTTTCCGCTGGTGTTCGGGTTCTTCACAGCGATCGGGCCGGAGGGCATTGTCGAATTGCCCGACATCAACAGCTATCTGAACTTCGTGCTCAAGATGTTCTTCGCCTTCGGCATTGCCTTTGAAATCCCCATCGCCACCGTACTTCTCATACTCTCGGGCGCTACCACGCCACAGGATCTGGCGGCCAAGCGTCCGTATGTCGTGGTGGCCTGTTTCGTGATTGGCATGATGCTGACCCCGCCAGACATCATCTCCCAGACCCTGTTGGCTGTTCCCATGTGGATTTTGTTTGAGTTCGGCATCGTCTTCGGCCGCCTGGCATACCGGGAGGCGGATGCGGCCAGTGAAGAGCGACAGCAAGGAGAATAAGGCCGGCACTGATTCTTGACGGATTGAGCTGAATCAATTCCCTGCAGGTTGCCCGGATTCTACCTCCATAGAGGGAGCGATTTTCCCGATGCGGCGTTTTAGTATTTTTTAACAGACATTTTTTATGAATGAATTCGAAAAGAGGCATTTGAATTGAAGTTAACGCGGATTGGATTGGATGCAATGCAATATTACGCTGGGGAGGTCGTGTGACGCTGGTTGTCAGGATTTTGCTGTTATGTCTCCTGATGGGTGGTTTTTCCGCCACGGCACTGCAGGCGGCGCCTGTTTCCGGCTATGAGCCGGTGGCCGGTCGTCAGGTTATTGAAAAGACCTTCCCGGAAGTAACCCGTTACCAGCCGCTGGAAGAAAACCGGGCCATCCAGGCCCTCTATGCCGGTGAAAAGCTTAAAGGCTATGTCTACCAGAGCCTGGACTTTGTTCAGACGCCAGCCTATTCCGGCAAGCCGGTCAATGCGGTTGTGGTCCTTGATCCGGAAGGAAAAATCCGCGCTGCCCGGGTTATAGAACATCACGAACCCATCCTGCTCGTCGGTATTCCTGAGCGCAAACTGCACGAATTCACCGATCAGTACGTTGGCCTGAAAGCCGACCAGAAAGTCACTGTTGGTGGCACGTCGAATGAGCGGAAGGTCGCTGTTGATGGTGTCTCCGGAGCCACGGTGACCGTCATGGTGATCAACGAAGTACTGATGCGCACGGCACACAGGGTGGGCGTGGAACTTGGCGTGATTGAAGGTGGTGCGTCCAGCCGGCCACCGATGGCGCAGATCCGGAGCGACGGGTTTCAGCCCCGAACCTGGGAGGAATTGACCGGAAACGGCGCGGTACGACGGCTTCGCCTTACCCGGGGCCAGGTGGACGATGCGTTTTTGGGTACGCCTGCTGAAGGCATTGACGAGGCCTCACAGGCAGAACGGGAAGACACCCTGATAGACCTGTATGCCACCTACCTGGATGTCCCGACAATCGGCCGTAATTTGCTGGGGGAAAACCAGTACCGCCGGTTGAAAGCGGAACTGAAACCCGGGGAGCACGCTATTGCCGTCATGGCCAACGGGGATTATTCGTTCAAGGGGTCGGGGTACGTCCGCGGCGGCATTTTTGATCGCATCCAGATCCGTCAGTTCGGTGACACCTTCAACTTCCGGGACCTGGATTACTATCGCCTGAGCGATGTTTATGCCGAGGGTATGCCGGATTTCAATGAAATGGCGATCTTTATCATCCGCCAGCAGTACAACTTTGATCCCGGTACGCCCTGGACCCTGGAGCTCACGGTAAAGCGCCAGACAGGCCCGTTGGACAGCGAGTTCCAGGTGTTTCCCCTGGAGTACCAGTTGCCGGATACCTACTACACTCGCCCCGAACCGGTGGTCACCGAGGAAGAGTGGCTGGAATCCCAGCCGATGTGGGTGCAGGTCTGGTATCAGAAACAGTTCCAGATCACGGTGCTGGGAGTTGGAATTGCCGTTCTGCTGTTCATCCTGTTTTTCCAGGACTGGCTGGTGAGAAAGCCCCGGATGATGCGCTGGATCCGGCACGGGTTTCTGGTTTACACCCTGGTCTTTATTGGCTGGTATGCCCTCGGGCAGTTATCCATTGTCAATGTGCTGACGTTCGTCGACAGCCTAATCAGTGGTTTCAGCTGGGAGACCTTCCTGATCGATCCGATCATCTTTGTCCTCTGGGCGGTGGTCGCGGGCATCGTGCTGCTTTGGGGCCGGGCGGTTTACTGCGGCTGGTTGTGCCCTTTCGGCGCGCTGCAGGAATTGCTCAACGAGATTGCCCGGAAGCTGAAGATTCCCCAGTACACCGTACCTTTTGCCTGGCACGAGCGGCTCTGGGCCATCAAGTACATCATTCTGCTGGTGTTGTTCGGGGTCTCTCTTGAGGCCATGGGTACCGCAGAGCAGATGGCCGAAGTGGAGCCTTTCAAAACGGCCATTACCCTGCATTTCGCCCGCAGCTGGCCCTTTGTTCTCTATGCCGTGGCTCTTCTGGTGGTCAACCTGTTCACCCGCAAGGTCTACTGCCGTTACCTCTGCCCTCTGGGCGCGGCACTGGCACTGCCAACCAAGCTCCGGGTGTTCGACTGGCTCAAGCGGCGCAAGGAATGCGGTAATCCCTGTCGGCTTTGTGACAAGGAGTGTGAGGTCCAGGCCATTCACCCCGATGGCCGCATCAACTACATGGAAT
>JAAZVL010000275.1 GCA_018623515.1 Marinobacter sp. | reverse complement strand
CTTCATAGAGCCAGTGCAGGGCGCCATCGATACAGGTGTCCGCAAATGCGCTGGCCGCTGCCATGGTTTCGGCCAGATCGGCCCACCGAAGCAGATCACGCCAGATGATCCGGAACTGGATTTCCCGCCGGAACCGGCGCAGGGCCGCATGCAGTGCGGGCTCGCCATCAACCTGCTCAAGATACTCCTGCCAGCGCTTTGCCAGATATTCCGGGGTTGTTGGCTCGGAGAGTAGGCGGGAGTGCACCGCTTGCCTGACCTGATCGGCATGCCGCTCCAGGGTCTGGCGCAGGAACAGGCTGCGACCCACCGCATCGGCAACCACGGAATCCGGGACCGCCTCATCCTCAACCAGCCAGGCGGGCACTCCGTCCGGGAAAACCGATTCCCAGCATTCGGCGACGTCCTCCGCGATTGGTGACGGCAAGACACTCCATGGCGCGGACATAATGCAAACCCCTGTCTCTCTGTTATATTTTCGGTACTGTATACCCTACTCACCCACGACTGAACAGGCCCATCCACCGAATGCTGCCACTCAGACGCTCCCTTAGTCCGGAGCACGCCGAGACTCACCTGCCCATGGGGCGCATCATCCGGGCAAGGATGAAACGGCTTTTCCTGATTCTGATCGCCATGATCACCCTGCAGGTCCTGATCATCTGGGCAGCGGAGGATCTGGACCTGTTCGAATCCATCTGGCTCACACTGACCACGGCGACAACCGTCGGCTATGGGGACCTCTCCCCAAAAACGCCCGTGGGCCGGATAAGCACCATGCTGATCATGTTCGTGGGCGTGATCACCATGCTCACCATCATCATCAGTGATTTCATTGAATACCGGTTCTACCGCCGGGAACAAATCCTCAAAGGACGCTGGATCTACAAAATGAAAGAGCACATTGTCATCATCAACACACCAAAGACCGGCGGTGCCCAGTATTTCATGCGCTTTGCCTCCCAGGTCCGGGCGGTTCCCGGCTACGAGACCATCCCCATCATGCTGGTGACCAGGGAGTTCCCGGCCGGCCTGCCGGCCGAACTGTCGGACTGCGGCGTCGTGCATTATCACGGCTCGGGCAGTGACCCGGAGGCGCTGAAGGCAGCCCATGCCGGCAGTGCAAAGCACATTATCATCCTAGCAGCGGATGAGGCCGATCCGATCTCGGACAGCCTCACCTTCGACATCGCCCATCGCCTGGCCGAATCCAACCTTGGCAGTCACACCACGGTGGAGTGCGTCAGTGATCGAAACCGGGAACGCTTCAAGGCCCTGGGTATCCGGACAATTATCCGCCCGGTCCGCACCTACCCGGAAATCATGGTCCGGGCAGTGGTGGCACCGGGCTCCGAGAAAGTGCTGGAAGACATGTTCAACTATGAACGGGACCATCCACACCGTTATGACCTGACGCTGGACGATCTGAGCTGGGCAGACATTGTCAGCGCCCTGGTCCGCCACGGCATCGGGACGGCGTTGGCTTATATCGATAACGACGACGAAGTGATATGCCACCCGCCCACGAACGACGAGGTAGAGGGCAAGGGGCTGATCGTACTGGTAAGGTCCACGGACACGCCCGGGGTTGAGGTGGTAGAAGAAGCCCTCGACCGCTACCGCAAGTTTCTGGCCAGCTGGCATGAAAAGGACAAGGCCGGGAACCCCTCCGGTGCGGCCTGAGACAGTTTTTCAGGCCGAGGCGAGCCGGAGCTGCAACTGTCCGAGTTCAGGCGTTTGCGCCAACTCTCGCACGCTTGCGCCCTGCTCCAGGGCATCGAGGACGCTCATTAACCCGGCTTGTGCACCGGCCGTACCGGCGGCTCGTTCAACTTCGGAGAGATCACTGCCTCCTGCCGTCCATCCAAGATCCTGAAGCCAAGCCAGACTCAACTGATACAGAAATCCTGTTATCGACAAAGCGCCGGCTTCCGGTTCAATCCTTGGCTCATAGAGCCCAGCCAGGTAATACCCCTGCTCTGCCTTGCTGACCAGGTTCAGAAAAACAGGGACTTTCTCCGCCAGCTCACGGGCCAGTGACATCAGAATGGCCGGGTTACCGGACTTGAGCTCAAACTCCACCTCATTCAAAGGTTCAGTCCGGCCCCCACCGGCGACGGTTCCCGAATCCAGTGCAACCTCCACTTCGGCGTCGTCACGCCTGATCATCCAGGTCAGCCGTCGGAAGTTGGTTTCAAACGCTACCGTCAATTCAGCGAGATTGACCCCATCAGCTAAAGGCGTATCCGCGAGCAGGCCCAGGCTCAGATCCGGCCCCGGCAGCGGCCATTCCCACTCCTGCCGGCGGTGGGCGCCGTTGACGAATTCACCCCGGGTTTTGAGGGTCTGGATGTACTTGTCCCCGGCCTGACGGACTCTCAGGGCGGCTTTCTGCCGGTTCAGCTCGGCACCTGGCGTATCGAAATAGCGGTTGATCAGTGATTTTTCACCGACATATTCAGCGGTCGCGTCATTGGACAGCCAAGCCTGAACCTTTTGCTGGTCGGCCTCTGAAACCGTCAACTTGATCTCGAGCTCTTCTGCCATTTCCAGTTTCCTGTCGGGTTTTGACTGAGCATACATAAAAAAACCGGCGACCCGAAGGTCACCGGTTTTTGGACTACTTGATTAGCTGGTTAGCTGATCAGAAGTAGTAAACAGCACCGACTGAAGCGATGGACTGCTCGTCACCGGAACCACCTTCCACGCTGTACTCGTCAGCAGCATCTGCACCAGACAGGTAGCCTTCGAAATAGACATACATGTTGTCAGACAGATTGTGCAGAGCCTGAAGAATCACAGTATCGTTCTTGTCACCAGAGACGTCGTCGTCGTTAACCTGGTAAGAAAGAGCGAACTGGTTAGCGCCCATGCTGTAAACACCTATAACGCCGTATACATCAGCCACGTCTTTGCGAGTCTGATATTCGCCAGTCAGGCTGAAATCACCCATGGAGTAGGTACCACGAAGGCCATAGGTGTTTTCATTGTTGGCACCGCCAGCACCGTCGTTTGAATCCATGGCAACCGCCAGTTCCAGGGCGTCAACGGAGTAAGTAGCTGCCAGTTGATACGGATAGGACTTGCCGTCGCTCTTATCACTCAGCGTGGCATTATCACCGTCGCCATTTATCTGGACCGCAGCACCCAGAGTCAGACCAGCAAAGGACGGACTCTTGTACTGAAT
>JAAZVL010000084.1 GCA_018623515.1 Marinobacter sp. | reverse complement strand
TCGAGGAAGTCTTTGCCGGCGCCTGGGACGCACTGCAGAGCCGGCGGGTGGACCTCGTGGTGGGGGCCGATCACTTCAGCAAGCCGGCCGGCAATTTCACCACCACCATTCTCGGCGAGATGGAGTTCGTGTTCGCGGTGGCCGCCAACCATCCGCTTGCCGGTGCCGAAGAGCCCTTGTCGGAAGAAGACATCTCGGACTACCCGGCCGCCGTGGCCGCCGACACGTCCCGGTCACTGCCCCCCGGGCATGCCGGCATATTCCGCCGCCAGCGCACACTGACGGTGGCCAACATCGACCAGAAGATCGCCATTCAGGAATCGGGACTGGGGGTGGGTTGGCTGCCCAAGGCCCGTATCCGCGCCCAGCTCGAGGCCGGCACACTGGTCGAGAAAACGGTTCACGAACCACGCCAGCCAATCATGCTGCACCTGGCCCGCCATGCCGAGGACCAGGGCAAGGCGCTGATGTGGTTCTGGGACCGGCTACAGGCCGACACCGACATTGGTTCGTGGCTCGGGGACTGAGGCCTGCCATCCCGGAGTGGTGCCAGAACTCGGAGGTAGGTGTGAAGATGGGGTCAGAAGAAGGTTTTCTTCAGACCCCAGGGGGACTTCTGCCCCCGGGGGTGGCCGCGACATTTGCCGGCGAGAGACGCCTCAGTCAACCGGATTGATCAGCCGTTCGTTTATACTGCGGGAAAAACATGCCGAAGGGAGTCCCATGATGCGGCAGCTGTCGGAACTTGATGCCTCGTTCCTGTACCTGGAATCGGAAACCGCCCCCATGCACATTGGCGGGGTTTACCTGTTCGATGCCAGCAACCGGAGCGAGCCTCTGCCGTTCAGCACCTTTGTTGCTTACCTTCGCAGCCGCCTGCATGTGGTTCCTGTGTTCCGCCAGCGCCTGAAGGAAATCCCGCTCCGGCTCGGGCGCCCCTATTGGATTGATGATCCGGATTTCAGCATTGAGCGCCATCTGGCTTATGTGAACCTGGCGGAGCACAGTCATCAGTCGGATTTGATGGCGCTGGCGTCGAAGATACTGGAGGAGCCGCTGAAGCGGGATCGGCCGCTTTGGCATATTACCTTTGTGGATGGATTTACCCTTGGCGACGAGGCCGGGGGCGGGGATGAAAATGGGGTCAGAAGAAGGCTTTCTTCTGACCCCGGCCTGGACGGCGAGCAGGAGGGTTCGGGGGGAAACAAGGGCTTCGCGCTGATCGTCAAGCTCCACCACGCCGCTATTGATGCGTTCAGCGGCGAGGAGATCATTGGCAAGCTGCTGGAGTACACACCCGAGCCGCGGCCGATCACTCCGCCCCGGCCGTGGCAGCCATGCCCGGAGCCCTCGGAAGAAAGGGTGATGCTTCAGACCGGGGCCAATCTACTGCGCACTCCGCTGCAGGTTACTTCCCTGGCAATGACGGCGGCCGAAGCCACGGCCCGGGGCCTCATCCAGAAACAGTTGCGCAAACTGCCTTTGCCGCTACCGCTGTTTTCCGCACCACACAGCCCATTCAATCGCCAGATCACTGCGAACAGGCAGATTGTGGCCACCACCGTCGAACTTTCCCGGCTGAAGGCCGTAAAGGCTACCTTGGGAGACGTTACGCTGAATGATGTAGTACTGGGGCTCTGCGCCGAGACGCTACGCCGGTACCTGGTCACCCAGAAGGCCGACACCGACCGCTCCCTCGTGGCCATGACGCCGATCTCGGTCCGCTCCAGCAGCCTGCGCCGGGCCACGGGTAATCAGATGTCCGCGATGCTGCTGGATCTGGCCACCAACGAGCCGGATCCCGCCAGACGCATCCGCCAGATCCACTGGAACGCGGTCGCATCCGAGCCTTACCGGGAGGCAATTGCCGCCGATCGGCTCACCGAAATGCTTCCTTCAACCATGCTGGCGCTTTCAGCGCGACTGTATTCGGAGCTGCAGATAGCACAGCGCTATCAGCCGGTCTTCAACCTGCCGATTACCAATGTACCCGGCCCTCAGGTGCCTCTTTACCTGCAGGGCGCGCGGCTGGTTCGCCAGTACAACACAGCGCCATTGTTTGACAGCATGGGACTGGTGATTGTGGCAGTGAGTTATCAGGGCAAACTGACCCTGAACTTCACTCTGTGTCCGGATGTGGTGGCGGATGGGATGTCACTGCCGGACCTGGTCGAGGAGAGCCTGGGGAGTATCGAGTCAAATGCCCCCAATGTGGAGCCGGCGGAAAACGGGGAGGCACCCAGGGAGGTTACCGGCCAGAGCCTGACCGATGAGGCCCTGACCTTTCTCGAGGGCGCGCTGCGCAAGACCCTGAAGCGATTTCGGGCCTGACAGGATCTTGCGCGGAAGGCAGCTTACTCGAAAGCCCAGCGCAGGAACGCCCGCTTCTCTTCCTCACTGGCGGTTGCCCAGATCGACTTGAGCTGCTCCAGAGGGGTTCCGGTGGCACCGGCGCTGGCATCCCCGGCGCCCGAGGCCGGAATCGGTGTGCGGGTGGCCACACTCTGCTGCGGGTCCCAGTCGCTGGAGGTTGCCACTTCCAGGCCGCTGTCGCTGACTATCACCGCCGAGAAGGTTTCAATCATCTGCTCGGCCTCCGCGCGGTTTGAGGGCTTATCAAACTCGAAGCGGTAGACGGCGCCGGCATCAGCTTCAAACCGGACAACCTGCGGGTCACTCTCGATAACGTGGACCTTCGATTCACCGTTCTCGACCACGCCGGACTTCGCCCAGATGGTCTTGTAGGTAAACACCACCTCGTTCTGACCCGGCAGCAGCGCAAAATCCAGGGCCAGGTCATCCATCATGAAATTGGTGACCGATCGGCCGTTCACCCTGCTGACCTGAATTTCCCCCGGAGCTTTCAGGGTGGCGGCATCACCGGCGTTGGCGGGCTCGCCTTCCCATGTTTCCACCCGGCTGATGCTCGAGGCACATCCGGCCAGGACAAGGACAAGCATGCCGGCCAACAGAGACTTGAACACGGCAGGTACACGACGGGTTATCATGAAATCTCCTTGATATCACAGAAATATAGAAGGGTATTGAGGTTCCCACACAATGCCCTGCATTCTGACCGCCCTCCATTGCAAGCGCAAGACAGCCGAAAGTCTCCTCACCGTGCCTGGTCATCCGATTTGTCGAACGGCAGCGTAGAAATGTAAAAAAATGTTGAATTTGATTCTGATTGGATTAATTTTAAACAATCGGCTGAATCCAAACGGTGCCCACGAGAACAAAACCAGAAACGGGCTCAGGAGACATCATGGATACTCAAAGCAGGTCCGGCGAAGAGGGGCCCGTTCCCTTCCGTAGCAGTCGTTTCTTCTGCGTCGGGAGCAAATGGTACTTTACCACCCGGGAAGGATTTGACAGCGGCCCCTTCAGTTCACGGGAACGGGCAGAAGTGGGTCTGAAGCGGTTTTTGCACGTCGTCCGGATGCTTCCGGAGGAAAAGAAGCTGCACTGACCAGCGTCTGGTTTTTACCCGTCAGATAATGATGGGCATCAGCCAGCGGTCGATGGCGTAGAGACAGCCAAGGGCCATGAAGCCGGCCACGACGTCGTCAACCATGATGCCCAGACCGCCTGGCAGGCGTTCGTCCAGCCAGCCGATGGGCCATGGCTTGACGACGTCAAACAGTCGGAACAAGGCAAACGCCATGAGCACGCCGTAGATCTGGTCCGGGAACAGTCCCAGAGCTATCCACATACCGACAAACTCGTCCCAGACAATGCCGCCATGGTCGTGGACCTTCAGGTCCGACGCCGTTTTTCCGCATAACCAGATCCCGACCAGAAAAGCCAGAGCAACTACGGCCCAGTATACCGCTCCGGGAAGCCAGGCAATCCCGTACCAGAGCGGGATGGCAGCGAGGCTGCCCCAGGTCCCAGGAGCCCGGGCTGCAGCGCCACTGCCGAACCCGAACGCCAGCAGATGCACCGGATTCTTCAGAAATCCCGGCGGCAGGAGCGCCTGCGTCAGTTCCGGTTCTCCGAGGTCCTGCTCACGACTCATGAATTACTCCCGAAATGATCGAAACCCGGCGGGCCCGAACTCAAAACCGCACCATCTTCAAGGCGGATGACCTCTCCCCCGTCGATACGGCCGATCACCGTCAACTGGTTTCTTATTTCCTCTGGCAATCTGGCCCAGAGTGCCTCGCTTAAGGTAACGCACAGTTCGTAATCGTCGCCGGAGGACAATGCCAGGCGTGGAGCGCGCTCACCGGCACAACGCCGCAATGGTCGGGATAACGGCAACAGTTCCGGGTTGAGAACGGCGCCCACACCGGAGCGTTCCAGGATATGGCCGAGATCGGCGATCAGGCCATCGGAGATATCAATACAGGCGGAGGCGAACCCCCGCAGGGCCTGTCCCAGCTCCAGTCTCGGCAGGGGGTGATGATAACGCGCCAGCAGCTCACGCTCATCGTCGTCCGGCTCCGGCACGTCAAGATAATCCAGGGCCGCACCGGCATCGCCCAGGGTGCCGGATACCGCCACCAGGTCATTGACCTGTGCCCCGGAGCGCATCAGCCCCTGCCCTTTCGGAACGGTACCGTGAACCTGTATGGATATGGTCAGTGGGCCGCGGGTGGTATCGCCGCCAGCCAGAGCCAGGCCGAATCGAGAAGCCGCTTGCGCCAGGCCTCTGCCAAAACCTTCAAGCCAGTTTTCATCGGCTTCTGGCATAGTGAGGGCCAGGGTAAAGCAGACCGGGGCAGCCCCCATGGCCGCCAGATCGCTGGCGGCTGCGGCGAGCGCCCGCCAGGCGGTGTACTCGGGCCGGTAATGACGTGGGAAGTGAACCCCTTCCACCTGGGTATCCACTGAAAACACCAGGTCCTGATCCGCCGGAACGCGCTGGATTGCACAGTCATCTCCCAGCGCCAGCAGCAGATCCGGATGGCCATGCTGTTCAGCCACTGGCAGGAAATAACGACGGATCAGGTCAAACTCACCCATTGCTCAGCGCGGACGCGTCTCGGCGAGGCGAAGACGACGGCTGAGCTTGTCGAGGATGCTGTTAACAAACTTGTGGCCTTCGGTACCACCGAAACGCTTGGCCAGCTCGATGCCCTCGTTGATAACAACCCGATAGGGCACATCCAGCCGATTCTTGAGCTCGTAGGCGCCCAGACGGACGATGGCCAGCTCGATGGGATCCACCTCGCCCAGCGGGCGGTCCAGGAACGGTTCCAGCAAACCATCGAGCTCGCCCTGCTCCCGATGCACGCCGCGCAGCAGGTCCCGGAAGTACAGCAGGTCCACCTTGCTCATGTCGTTATCGACCATGAACTCGGCCTCGATATCGGAGATCGAACTCTTGCTGAAGTGTCGCTGATACAGACCCTGCATTGCCAACACCCGGGCACGGCGGCGATCGCCGGCCTTGGGTTGCCCGGAGGCAGGCTGCTGAGGGGTGGTGCTATCAGTGTCGCTCATTACTCACCCAGCTTCTTGAACAGGCTGACCATTTCCAGCGCGGTGATGGCCGCTTCGGCGCCCTTGTTGCCGGCCTTGGTACCGGAGCGCTCGATGGCCTGTTCGATGGAATCCACGGTCAGAACGCCGAAGGTTACCGGTACGTCGGTCTCCAGGCTGACTGCGCCCAGACCGCTGGAGGCCTCACCGGCCACGTATTCGAAGTGCGGAGTGCCACCGCGGATCACCGCGCCGAGGGCGATGATGGCGTCGTACTCGCTGGTCTCGGCCACACGCTTGACCGCCAGCGGCATTTCATAGGCGCCCGGCACCCGGATAATGGCGATGTCGTCGTTGGAGATCCCGTGCCGGCGCAGGGTGTCTACTGCACCCTCAACCAGGCTCTCCACAACGAAACCGTTAAAACGACCCACGACCAGGGCGTAACGGCCGCTGCACTGGGTAAAATCACCTTCAATTACTTTGATATCTGCCATCGATGGCTCCTTCACTGGCCGTCACACCTTTGGGACGGCCGGGTTTCTCATTCGGGGGTATAGGGAACGTATTCCACCACTTCCAGATCAAAGCCGGAAATGGCGGAGAACTTGATCGGCGGGCTCAGCAGGCGCATCTTGCCAACGCCGATGTCCCGCAGGATCTGCGATCCGGTTCCCACGGTGAAATAAACGCCAGAGCTGCCCTTGCCGGCAGGTTTCTGGCCTTCGTCGAAGAACTCGTGAATCCGGTCCTCGAGGTTGTAGCTGTCTTCCGCGCTGTTGAGCAGCACCACGACACCACGGCCCTCAGCGGCCACCTTCTCCAGGGCATGGTGTAACGGCCAGCTCCGGGAGTCCTTGCGACGGGCACCGAGCAGGTCACGCAGGGTATCGGTGATGTGGACACGAACAAAGGCCGGCTCTTCCGGGGTGATATCACCCATGACCATGGCGAGGTGGGTGGCACCCTGGATGTTGTCCCGGTAGGTGCGCAGGTTGAACACACCGTATTCGGTATCGAGCTCGTTTTCCTCAACGCACTCGATGGTCCGCTCGTTCATGGTGCGGTAATGGATCAGGTCGGCGATGGTGCCGATCTTGAGGTCATGCTCCTCGGCAAAACGCTCGAGGTCTTCCCGGCGGGCCATGGAGCCGTCGTCGTTCATGATCTCGCAGATCACACCGGCGGGCTCGCAACCGGCCAGCGCGGCCAGGTCACAGGAAGCTTCGGTGTGGCCAGCACGGCTGAGCACGCCGCCCGGGTCCGACATCAGCGGAAAGATATGGCCCGGCTGGACCAGGTCGGACGCCTTGGCATTGCGCGCCACCGCAGCCTGCACGGTACGGGCGCGATCAGCGGCGGAAATGCCGGTGGTCACACCTTCGCGGGCTTCAATGGACAGGGTGAACTTGGTACCGAACCCGGAAGCATTCTGCTGCACCATGAGGGGTAGACCCAGTTGCTCGCAGCGATCGCGGGTCATGGGCATACAGATCAGGCCACGGCCGAACCGGGCCATGAAGTTGATGGCTTCCGGCGTACAATGCTCGGCCGCCATCACCAGGTCGCCCTCGTTTTCCCGGTCCTCATCATCCATCAGGATGACCATCTTGCCCTGACGGATATCTTCGATGATTTCTTCAATGCTGTTCAGTGCCATACGGTGTCGCACCCTTTTGGCTTCCCGGCAGACATCCACTCTGCCCGGGCCATGAATTTAATGAATTAGCGTGGAGCCAGGATCAGGCGCTGATCCTCTCCAACCTGACGCCGGTCCAGTACGTTCCATTGTACCTTGTCCGCCATGGTTTCCAGTGGCAGGTTTGCCGTCGGTCGCCCGGTACTGCCGAGAAAGACCGGCGCCTGATAGAGCCAGAGCTCATCCACCAGATTCTCGCTGATGAACGTGCCGGCCAGGGTCGGCCCGGCCTCCACCAGCAATTCGTTGATGCCCAGCTCGCCCAGGGAATCCAGCAGTTCGGCCACGTCCACACCATTGTCTTTCCAGGCCACGCCGGTAAGACTGATCCCCAGCGCCGCCAGATCCTGGGCAGGCGCCGAAGGCAGGGCTGATGAGGCACAGAACAGCTGAACGTTACCTCCCCGCAGAATGGTGGCCGTAGGCGGTGTGCGTGCATCCCGGTCGGCAATGACCCGAAGTGGCTGCCGGGATGGCTCGGTGGCATCGCCAATGTCACCCAGTTCTTCCCGACGCACCGTCATGGAAGGATCATCCGCCAGTACGGTGCCAACGCCGGTCAGGATGGCATCACTCATGGCCCTGAGGCGCTGGACATCCCGACGGGCTTCCGGTCCGGTGATCCACTGGCTTTCGCCGGAAGCCATGGCGGTCCGGCCATCCAGGCTTGCCGCCATTTTCAGGCGCACCCAGGGGCGCCCTGTGTTCATGCGTTTCATAAAGCCCGGATTCAACCGGACAGCCTCATCCGCCAGCAAACCTTCGGTGACCTTGATGCCGGCCTCCCGAAGCATGTCCAGGCCGCGCCCGGAAACCGACGGGTTGGGATCCTTGGTCGCGGCAAAAACCCGGGTGACCCCGGCCTCGATCAGGGCCCGGGCACAAGGCGGCGTTCGACCAAAGTGGCTGCAGGGCTCCAGGGTCACGTAGGCAGTTGCATCCCTCGCCTCGGAACCAGCCTGGCTCAGGGCCCGGATTTCCGCATGGGCCTCCCCGGCACGCTCGTGCCAGCCCTCACCGACAATACGGTCACCCCGGGCGATGACACAGCCAACTCGCGGGTTCGGATGAGTGGAGTAACGCCCACGCCATGCCAACTGAACGGCGCGGGCCATCATCGCCCTGTCACGGACGTCGGTCATGACTTGCCTTTCCGGGAGTGGTTGTCCGCCAGGGCCTTGGCCACATCCACGGCGTTCTCGCCGTTGTTGGCAGACAGCCGCTCAATCTCTTCCTTGAACTCATTGATGTCCTGGAAACTGCGATAGACCGAGGCAAACCGGACGTAAGCCACCTTGTCCAGCTGACGCAGTTCGGTCATCACCTCTTCGCCCAGCTGCATGGACTTCACTTCCCGCTCGCCGGTGGCCCGCAGACGATACTTGATCCGGTTCAGGGCGGCATCGATCTCCTCGATGCTCACCGGTCGCTTTTCCAGCGCCTTCATCAGGCCCGCCCGCAACTTGTCCTCGTCAAAAGGCTGACGAGTCCCGTCCTGCTTGACCACGCGGGGCATGACCAGCTCGGCGGTTTCAAAGGTCGTAAAACGCTCGTGGCAGGAGAGGCACTCCCTGCGGCGGCGCACCTGATCCCCCTCGGCCACCAGCCGAGAGTCAATCACCTTGGTATCTGCTTCACCACAGAAAGGACAATGCATAATCGGGAACTCCGGAGAGGAGCCGGGCCAGCAATCAGTCTACCGGCCCGGCGGGGTCTTGCCTGAAGTTTAGCCGTAGACCGGGAAGCGGGCGCACAGGGCTTCGACCTGCTCGCGTACCCGGGCATTGACGGCGTCGTCTTCCAGGTTGTCGAGGATGTCGCACATCCAGCCGGCCAGGTCGCGGCACTCGGACTCGCCGAAACCGCGGGTGGTCACGGCCGGGGTGCCGATCCGCAGACCGGAAGTAACGAACGGGGAGCGCGGATCGTTCGGAACCGCGTTCTTGTTGACGGTGATATGGGCACGGCCCAGCGCGGCGTCCGCATCCTTACCGGTGATGTCCTGCTTGATCAGGCTGACCAGAAACAGGTGGTTTTTGGTACCGCCGGAAACCACGTCGTAGCCGCGCTCGATGAACACCTCAGCCATGGCAGAAGCGTTCTTGACCACCTGCTGCTGGTAAGCCTTGAACTCGTCGCTCATGGCTTCCTTGAAGCACACGGCCTTGGCCGCGATCACGTGCATCAGCGGGCCGCCCTGGCCACCCGGGAAGACAGCAGAGTTCAGCTTCTTCTGCAGGTCTTCGTCGTCACAGGCCAGGATCAGACCGCCACGGGGGCCGCGCAGTGTCTTGTGGGTGGTGGTTGCCACCACGTGGGCATGGGGCACCGGATCCGGGTAGACGCCAGCGGCGACCAGGCCGGCCACGTGGGCCATGTCCACGAACAGGTAGGCACCGACCTTGTCCGCGATTTCACGGAAACGGGCGAAATCCAGCTCCTGGGAATAGGCAGAGAAGCCGGCAATGATCATCTTCGGCTTGTGCTCGACGGCCAGCTTCTCGACTTCGTCATAGTCGATCAGGCCGGTTTCGTTGTTGATGCCGTACTGGACTGCATTGTAGATCTTGCCAGAGAAATTAACGCTGGCACCGTGGGTCAGGTGACCACCGTGCGCCAGGCTCATGCCCAGTACGGTGTCGCCCGGCTTGAGCAGTGCCATGAATACGGCCGAGTTGGCCTGGGAACCGGAGTGCGGCTGCACGTTGGCGTAGGCGGCACCGAACAGTTCTTTCGCACGCTCGATGGCCAGCACCTCGGCCTTGTCGACAAACTCGCAGCCACCGTAGTAGCGCTTGCCGGGATAGCCCTCGGCGTATTTGTTGGTCAGCACACTGCCCTGGGCTTCCATTACCCGCGGGCTGGTATAGTTCTCGGATGCGATCAGCTCGATGTGCGCTTCCTGACGCTTGCGCTCCTCTTCCATCGCGGTCCAGAGTTCGTCGTCGTAGCCGGCGATTTTCATATC
The DNA here is from genome assembly GCA_018623515.1 of Marinobacter sp. Lineage (GTDB taxonomy): Bacteria > Pseudomonadota > Gammaproteobacteria > Pseudomonadales > Oleiphilaceae > Marinobacter. The sequence continues at coordinate 1,507 of JAAZVL010000084.1, read as the reverse complement.
ACGATTAAACATGGATGTGCTGCCTCTGTGTGCTTTGCTGGCCCGGCGCCCTGCCCCGGAAGACAAAGCCCCGGTGGCCCGGAAAAATTGGGCGGCTATTCTATCTTGAAATCGGGTGAAAAATCATCTTTTAAACCGTCCGCAGATACCGTCACATCGCAATCTTCGGTTTCTCCTCAATTGCTATGGCGGGCCTGTTTCGCTACCTTACGGGGCTAATCTGCAAGTAACCTTTTATTACCTCCGAATTTAACAGAGGACACAGCCAGTTATGGCCCAGTACGTATACACCATGAACCGCGTGGGCAAGGTGGTTCCGCCCAAGCGCGAAATTCTCAAGGACATCTCCCTGAGCTTCTTCCCGGGCGCCAAGATCGGCGTACTGGGTCTGAACGGTGCCGGTAAATCCACCCTGCTGCGTATTATGGCCGGGGTGGACCAGGATTACATCGGCGAGGCCCGCCCCCAGCCGGGCATCAATGTCGGTTACCTGCCCCAGGAGCCGGAACTGGACGAAGACAAGACCGTGAAGGAGATTGTCGACGAGGCAGTCTCCGGCGTCCATGACGCCCTGGCGGAACTGGACCAGGTGTACGCCGCCTATGCCGAGCCGGACGCCGACTTCGACGCCCTGGCCAAGAAACAGGGCGAGCTGGAGGCTTACATCCAGGCCACCGACGGCCACGACATCGAACGCAAGATGGAAGTCGCCGCCGATGCGCTGCGCCTGCCGCCCTGGGATCAGAAAGTGAGCGTTCTTTCCGGTGGTGAGCGCCGCCGGGTGGCCCTCTGCCGCCTGCTGCTCTCCGGCCCGGACATGCTGCTGCTGGACGAGCCCACCAACCACCTGGACGCGGAATCCGTGGCCTGGCTGGAGCGCTTCCTGCACGACTACGAAGGTACCGTGGTAGCCATCACCCACGACCGTTACTTCCTGGACAACGTTGCCGGCTGGATCCTGGAACTGGATCGTGGCCACGGTATCCCGTTCGAGGGCAACTACAGCCAGTGGCTGGAGAACAAGGAGAAGCGCCTGGAGATGGAGGCCAAGCAGGAGGCTTCCCATCAGAAGGCCATCAAGCAGGAACTGGAGTGGGTCCGCAGTAACGCCAAGGGCCGCCAATCCAAGAGCAAGGCCCGCCTGGCCCGCTTCGAGGAGATGAGCTCCCAGGAATTCCAGAAGCGCAACGAGACCAACGAGCTGTATATTCCGCCCGGACCGCGCCTGGGCAACAAGGTGATCGAGGTGGAGGGCATCAGCAAGTCCTTTGGGGACCGCCTGCTTTATGAAGATGTCTCTTTCAGCGTACCACCCGGTGCCATTGTCGGCATTATCGGTGGTAACGGTGCCGGTAAATCCACCCTGTTCAAGCTGATTGCCGGCTACGACCAGCCGGATTCCGGCGACATCACCATCGGTGAGACGGTGGACATCGCCTACGTCGACCAGATGCGCGACCTGGATGGCAGCAAGACCGTATGGGAAGAACTCTCCGACGGCCAGGAC
>JAAZVL010000083.1 GCA_018623515.1 Marinobacter sp. | reverse complement strand
GATCGGGCCGCTCAGCTTTGTTGGCCTGATTGCGCCGCACCTGGCCCGGGTGCTGGGCCAGCAGACCGTTGGCCGGCAACTGATTGCCGCGGCTCTGGTCGGGGGCGTGCTGCTTGGCGTAGCGGATTACCTGTCCCGCGTTGTCGTGTATCCCAACCAGTTGCCGGCCGGTCTGATTGCGGCCCTGGTGGGCGGCATCTACTTCCTGTGGGGGCTCAGCCGTCATGGCCGGGCCTGATAACGCAGCGGCTGGTGACGGCTGGGTCGATCGCTATGACCGACTCTTGAGGGCCGCCAGCCTCGATCGCGAGACCATCCTCGCCCAGTCCCTGAAAGCCTCGGAAAAGGAACATCCGGGGCTGTTTTCCCTGGCCCAATGCCTGAGCGAACCGGAATTGCTCCTTCAGCAAATCCGCTCGGATTACCCGGACGCCACGGATTGTAAGACGGTCCGGACCTATGCTTCAGTCCTGCAGCAGGATCTGGCCCTGAGCGTGCTCGCGCCCCTGGTTCTGCGACTGTTCCGACATGGCGAGGCACCAGTGGCTGATTCTGCCCGTATTTTTCTGGCGCCTATCGAAGAGACCGGCCAAACGGTCTCGCGCTGGTTCCGGGTGCCGGGCCAACCGGTGGTAAACGAACAGACTTTCCGGGATGTGATGGCTGATCGGACACAAGCCTGGTACCCGGTATTCCGGCAAGAGCTGGGGCTAAGCCCGGGTGCCTACTGGAGTAGTGTGGGTCTGGGATTGGGGGCGCCCTTTTCGGCAGTCTGGAATCTGGCGGATCCGGATTCCGTGTGCGAGCTGGCACAGCAATGGCTCGAAGGATTCCGGAATGACGCCAACCGGTTTATCGACTGGATTCCGGCAGTGTTCGGAGAGCAGGAAACAGCCATTCCCCAGCGGAAGGGCTGTTGCCTTAAGTACCTGTTACCGGAGGGCGGGTACTGTGGTACCTGTGGGGTATACCGCAAGGAGAGAATGGCCGCGCTCAGCCGGCCAGGCCATTGCCAATCGCCAGGCCAATGGCAACCAGCCCGATAACTAGCCCAGCTCCGGCAGCGAGTTTGAGTCCTTCAACCATTTCCTGTTCGGGTGTCATGTCCTTTCTTCCTCTAGCTGGATGATAAAGGACGGGGATGGTCCCCGCCCTTTGCTGCGGATCAGTAGACCCAGGAAACGGTCAGGCTGGCATTAGCCGGCTCGCCGTAGAAGCCCTGGGCCGAGGCTCCGAATTTCTTCAGGCTCTCGATGTACTTCTCGTCGGTGACATTGTTTACGTTCAGGGTGGCGTTCCAGTTGCGGGCAAAGTCGTAACTGGCCATCAGGTCCAACACGGCATAGGCATCCTGCTCGGTCACGATGGTCGTTCCGGCGTTCGGGCCGGTGGTGGCCACGCCTTGCTCCTGGCTGATTTCGGATTGCCAGCGAACCTGGCTCCCGAGCTCCAGGCCTTCGATCCCGGGCACCTTCCAGGTACCGCGCAGCTGAGCCAGGTGCTCCGGAACGAAGGACTTGGCCTCGTTACCGTCGGCGTCCTCGATGTCCACGTAGGTGTAGCCGGCGAAGAGCTGGATGCGGTCGGTCACGTCACCGACGATCTCCAGCTCGATACCCTGACTCTCAAGGCCGTCAACCGCACGGTAGTAAACGTCCTGGGTACCGTCGTCGTAGGTGCCTGCGGCTTCGGCCACATTCTTCTGCTCGACCTGGAACAGGGCCACCGTGGTGTTGATACGGTCCTCGCGGAATTCACTCTTCAGGCCCAGCTCGTAGTTGACGCCATCGATCGGATCCAGGCGGTCACGATTGATATCGAGCTCGGTCTGCGGGGAGAAAATCTCGGTGTAGCTGGCGTAGACGGAGTGATTGTCGTTGATGTCGTAGATCAGGCCGGCGTAGGGCGTCTCCACTGCATCGTAGCTGGTCTCTTTGGAGTTGCCGTAACTGGTGCCCTCGTTGTCGAGCCAGGTCAGGCGCAGGCCGGTGATGGCAGTCAGGCTGTCGGTCAGGGTCCAGCGCGCGGCTGCATATGTGGCAGTTTCGCGATCGGTCCAGTCAGAGCCACCCACGCCGTTATCGAAAGTCGGGCGCGGATAGTTTCCGTCCCATTCATTCAGTGGTGGCAGTGGATCGCCGATACCCTGGCCATAGCGGGACTCATCCACAGTTTCGGACCGGGACCAGCTCGCGCCAACCACCAGCTCATGGGTCCGGTTGGCCAGGTCAAACGGGCCGGTGGCATAGGTATCAACCACCCACTGCTCGGAATTCAGGTCGTACTGGCTCGGGTACGCGAGCAGTCCCTCACCGGTGTCCGGATCCGGGGTGCCATACTGGTAAAAGAGCTCGGAGTTGCTGTCATTCTCCAACCGGAACACGGTGCCCTTGGCCCGCCAGCCGCCAGCCAGCTCCTGTTGCAGCTCCACAAAACTGTTGTGCTGGGTGTTATCCCAGTAGGACCAATCGGAAGCGGTACTGGTGGAACGGGCAAAATCCGTGGCGGTGCCGTCGGTATAGAACAACGGCAACGCACCCCACAGCGGGCTGTCGGTATCGGAGGTCTGAATCGCGTGGCCGGCGGTGAGCAGGGTGGTGTCAGTCAGGTCCGCTTCGACCACGCCGTAGAACATCTGCTTTTCGTTGCTGTAACGGTCGAGGTAGGAGTTCTTGTCCTCGTAGCCAGCCACGACCCGGCCGCGAACCTTGCCGGATTCAGAAACCGAGCCGGACACATCACCGACAATCCGCTTCTGGTCCCAGGAACCGGCGGTCACCGCCACCGAGGCGTTGGTGTCTGCGGTGGGGCGTTTGCGGATGAAGTTGACGGTTGCGGCCGGATTGCCGGAGCCAGTCATCAGGCCGTTGGCGCCCCGTAGCACCTCGACCCGGTCGAAAAAGGCGGTATCCAGTTCGCCCTGGACATTGTCATACACCGCCGGAAGGCCGACACCGTCATACTGGAAGTTGTTGATATCGAAGCCACGGGAGGTGTAGTAGGTCCGATCGGTTTCAACGGACTCAACGGTGACGCCGGTGGTGCCCTCCAGAACGTCATTGATGTCATTCTGGGCGAAATCATCCATCTGTTCCCGGGTCACCACGGTGACCGCCTGGGGCGTCTCGCGATGGGACAGTTCCATCTTCAGGGAGGTGGTCGTCGCCTCGGGGGCGTAGCTTTCGGTAAATTCCGAAGGAGTCTGGCCGCGTTCTGCCGATACCTCGAGTACTTGCAGCGTGGCAGGGTCATTCTGCTGGGCGATTGCAGCGGCAGGGAGGGTGGCGCACATCATGGCGGAAACCAGGGCCTTGCGGCGGAAAGCCGGCTCAGGAAGTCGGAACATCTTTTTCTCCGTGAGTGGGTTTTAGCTATTTGGTCATTATTCGACGCATATCTTAATGCGAATCATTCTAATTTAAAACCTCAAGTCACGGTAATCCACCGCAGGCTTCGTACCCTATATTCCAGAACACCCGTTCAGCGCAGTGGAACGGGTCAACTGCTATGCTGATTAGGCAGTTGCTTCCGAGTTTCCAGACCGAATGCCCTACAGGCCGGAGGTTCCCATGTTCACCAGCAGACAACTGGCGGTAGTCAGCGGGCTGATGCTGTTTTCGGTATCAACGCTCGCTGATCTGACATTCTCATCGGATGAGGCGGATTTCCGTCTGGAGGTCGTCGCCGAGAACCTTGAGCACCCCTGGAGTCTCGCGTTCCTGCCCAACGGCGATAAACTGGTGACTGAGCGGGCCGGACGGCTCCGGATCATTCGCGATAACGAACTCGTCCCCGAACCGATCTCAGGCGTTCCCGACCTGGTGGTTTCCGGCCAGGGTGGGCTGCTGGATGTGCTGTTACACCCGGACTTTGAGAACAATCAGACCCTGTTTCTCAGCTATGCCCACCGCACCCGCGAGGGCATGACTACCCGGGTTGCCCGGGCAAGACTTGAGGGCGACGAACTGAAGGGTGTGGAGGTGATTTTTGAAGCCCTGCCCCGTTCGAACACCTCCCGCCACTTCGCGGGGCGCATGGAGTTTGATCGTGACGGCAACCTGTACATTTCCGTCGGCGATCGAGGCGAAATGGATCGGGCCCAGGATCTCGGCGATGACGCCGGTGGCGTGCACCGTGTCACGATCAATGGCGAGCCGGTTCCGGACAACCCGTTCGTGGATCAGGCCGGTGCCGAGGATACGTTTTTCACTTACGGCAACCGCAATATCCAGGGCATGACGATTCATCCGGAAACCGGTGAGATCTGGACCCACGAACACGGTCCCCGGGGCGGTGACGAGATCAATATCCTCACGGCGGGAACCAACTATGGCTGGCCCGAGATCACCTACGGCATTGATTACTCGGGCCTGCCGATCACCATGCACACCAGGAAAGAAGGCATGGCACAGCCCCTGCATTACTGGGATCCATCGATCGCGCCCTCGGGCATGGCGTTCTATACCGGCGACCTGTTCCCGGAGTGGCAGGGCGACCTGTTCGTGGGGGCGCTGAAATTGCGCAAACTGGTGCGCCTGGAAATCCGGGACGGGGACGTGACCGAAGAGGAAGATTTGCTGACGGATCTGGGCGAGCGCATCCGGGATGTCCGCATGGGCCCGGACGGCGCTCTCTGGCTGCTGACTGACACACCCAAGGGCAAGGTTTACCGGACAGTTCCTGTGAACTGACCCTCAGTGGGGATCGTTGGTTCTGTCGGTCTTTTCGTACTGGGGAATGTCGTCGGTGATCTGGAACCAGTCGGATTTCGAACCGACATAGACATGCTGTGCCGGGCCTTTGCCCAAGGGTTCGTTGATCACGCCCACCCGCAGGCGCAGGATGCCGGGGATGGCATCCACCCGGCTGTACAGCTGGCTGCCACAGCCGCCGCAGAAGGCGCGGTACTTGCCGGGACTGGATTCAAACTCGGTCACCCGATCTTTACCGGAGAGAATCCGGAACCTGACCGCCTGCACTGGCGCGCTGGCCGAGAAGGCACTGCCATGGGCGCGCCGGCACTGGCTGCAATGGCACAGGGAAATGGGCCCCAGGGGTCCGTCGTATTCAAAGGTGAAGTCGCCACACAGGCACTGGCCGGTATACATGGGTCAATCTCGCGCTTCGGACTTGTTGGAATCTCCGGCGGGATGATACCGGCGGGCCACTTGAAGAACCACCCTGGCGACATCATCTCGGTTGGTACAGAAACGGAACAGGAGGACAGTTATCATGTCGTTTACCACACTTCCGAAAATCGGCATGGGCACCTTTCGTCTGAAGGGTAACGATGCCCGCGAGGCGGTCAAGAGCGCCCTGTCGCTGGGCTATCGCCACATCGACACCGCACAGATGTATGAAAACGAGGCGGAAGTGGGGGACGGCATTACCTCGAGCGGCATCCCCCGCCGCGACATCTTCCTGACCACCAAGATCTGGCACGACAAACTGCATGCCAGCGACCTGATCAACAGCCTCCACGACAGCCTGGCCCGCCTGAAAACCGACCACGTGGACTTGACCCTCATCCACTGGCCGTCCCCTGGCGATGAGGTGCCGATGGAGGAGTACTTGGGCGCTCTCCGGGATGCCCGGCGCGAGGGTCTCACCGAGCATATCGGGATCTCCAACTTCACCTGTGCCCAGATGGACCAGGCAAAAGAAATCCTGGGTGATACTCCGATCCTCACCAATCAGGTGGAAGTGCACCCGTTCCTCGCCAACCGCAAGGTGGTGGAACACGCGCAAAAGCTGGGAATCACGGTGACCGGCTATATGCCCCTGGCCGTGGGCAAGGTCATGGAGGACGAAACGCTGCAACGGATTGCCAGCGAACGCAACGTCACGCCCGCCCAGATTGCGATTGCCTGGGTAGCCTCACGGGGCGTGGTGCCGATTCCCTCCTCTACCCGACCTTCGCACCAGAAAGCCAACCTGGATGCCCTGGATATGCAACTGAGCGACGACGAAATCAGGGCGATTGACGCCCTGGACCGGGGTGAACGGATTGCGAACCCGGGTTTTGCGCCGGACTGGGATTAACCCTGAGTGCGACAACCAGCAGCACCAGTGTGGCCACCGGAAAGCCCAGCAACCAGAAGGTACCCAGCGCCCAGTAGATGGCCGCACTGAACAGGCTCCAGGCCAGGGGCAACACCAACAGCAACCACCTTAGCGGCAACGGTTGCCCGGCAAACAGCAGGACGGTGGAGGCAACCGTAACCCCGGGCGCCAATCCGAACAGGGCGAGAGCCCACAGATCGGGCATTTCCAGTACCGACAGCCAGGGCAACAGGAATACCGCCAGCCACCAGCTGACCACCACCGGCCAGGCCATCGGCCCTGGAAGCGCCCTTCCCTTGAGGAGCAGCAATAGCAGCCCCTGGAACACAAAAGCCCAGCCAAACCCGGTGGCCGGCCAGTTCACCGGGCCGTAGTAACGCACCAGAAACAGGTAGCCACAGCCAATCCACGCCAGCCCGGCCAGGGCCATCGCCAGCCGCCTCGGCAACTCGGCGGCCTGTCGGCCGAACCAGGGCAGCACCAGGCCGGCCAGCGGCCACAACAGCAGCCAGGGCCAGAGATCCTGATTGATCCGCGCAAACAGTCTCAGGAATACCTCGGGGCCGAACATCACGAAGTCCTGCAAGGAATAGCTTAGCCAGGTCGCCCCGTTCACAGCTGCCTCACATATTCCGCCATCATTCTTCGCTGGCTGGTGTCAGGCAGCTGGCCGTACATGGCTCCCATGTTTTCCTGCATGTGTTCCACCCGGGTGGTGGCCGGAATGGCGCAGGTCACAGCGGGATGGGAGATGATGAACTTGAGGAAGAACTCGGCCCAGTTGCCCACACCGGCCTCTCGAGCCCATGATGGTAAAGGCTCCGACTGGAACCGGCGGAACAGGGAACCACCCTGGAACGGTCGATTGGCAATCACCGCAATGCCCCGTTCCCGGGCCAGGGGCAGCAGCCGTTCCTCCGCCTCCCGATCCAATACGTTGTAGGTCAGCTGCACAAAATCCAGAGGTTCCGTCTCCATGATACGGGCCAGCTCGCGATGCCGGCGGCCATGGGAGGTGGTAATGCCGATGTAACGCACCCTGCCCTCGGCCTTCATCTCTTTCAGTGTCGCCAGATGTTCCTGCCAGGCCAGCAAGTTGTGCACCTGCAGCAGGTCAAAGCGTTCAATGCCCCATCGCTGCTCGGACGTGGCGGCCTGCTCCCGCGTCTCCGAGCCGTCACTGGTCCAGATCTTGGTCGCGGCAAAGATACGGTCATGGGCACCGAGCTTTTCCAGACCGGCGCCAATCACGTCCGCCGCGCTACCGTACATGGGCGAACAGTCGATAACCGTGCCGTTGCGCGCAAGGAAGGTCTCGAGTACCCGGGTGCGCTCATCGATCAGATACTGGTCCCCGCCGACGTTGAAGGTGATCCAGGTACCCATGCCGATGGCTGGGACCGATTCCCCGGTAGAGGGAATCGGCCGGACATGGAAGTCTTGCTCGCTGGAGGACGGGGTGGCAGCCAGCAGTCTGGGGAAAGCCATAACCAGGCCACTCAGCCCGACACCGATCAGGAATCGTCGCCTTGATAGCTCCAGCATGGTGGCCCTCCCTTGGAATCTCCCTTAAATGACAGCCTCAACCGCCGTATTGTTCCTCCAGATACTTCAATATACGCGCCGATTCGAACATGGACGTTCCGGTGTTGGGATCTTCCAGGTAGGGAACCTGGACCCGACCATGTTGCCGGAAAAAGGCATCCCGCTTGCCGCCGGGCAGGGGCTTGTATTTCCCGGGCTTTATCCGCTGCTTCGCGGGCCCGATTTCGGTCCAGTGTTCCTTGCCGAGGTTATGGAGCGTGTATGGAATTTCCAGTTCACACAGCTTTTCCCGGACCAGCCGCGAAAACGGGCTACCCTCGAAACTCCACAGGTGAAGCCCCTGCTCGGGTCGCTTGCCGGGCGTTGCCCGCAGCCCCCGCATTTCACTGGCAACCGAGCCCAGCGAACCGAATACCGGCTGCCAGACTCTGGCCCGGTAATAGCCGGGAACCGGGCGGCTACCGTACTGACGGAACAGATACTCAACGATATCCTCAGATTCGTAAGCCACCGTTCCGGTATTTTCATCCACCAGAAGCGGGAAAAGCTGCTTGCCACCAACCGCTTCAGCCTCGGCCCGGTAGATCCGGCCGCCCTTGGGGCAAGGTCGAATCTCGACGTCCAGATTCAGGGCAGTCAGAGCCTCCCGCACCCGCCGGCAATAGGGGCAGCCCTCCATGTCATACAGGATGATAGGTTTTTCCGGTTGCTCTGCCGCCTTCACCACCAGGCATCCCCGCCAGGCGGTAAAAGAAGAGGTCGCCACGGATTCGAGCACATTCACGTTATGCTTCAGCGCGTTCAGCATGGTTTATCCTTGGTTTCGGGATGTTGGAGCGTCCATTATGCGGGCAGCTCCCGGTTTGCCATTGGCTCCCGCGTCCCCATGATGTGGTCAAACCAGGGTTTGGTCACACACCAGTTCGCGTTGGGGTTGGGCCCCATGTGGTGGTCATAGTGCCACGGCAGGTACTCCCGGGCCCACTCCGGATCCAGATGGGATTTCTTGTGCACCCGGTAATAGTTCCAGGCACTGTAATACAGCGTGCCGACAAAGAACGGAGCCACCGGCAGCAGGGGTGTCACCGCCGCGGCTCCCGCCACCAGGGCCGCCACCTCCTTGGTCTGGGCATTCCAGGTCAGGGGCGGGTGCCGGTAGTCCTCGTCCAGGAAACCGTTCCTGCGGACATGGCGGTGATGATCGTGCCAGTGGAACGCCCAGAAACTGTTCCGGTTCCGCCCCAGATTGTGCAGAACGTGTTTGTGGAATACCCACTCAACGGCGTTGGCTGTTAGCAACCCGATCGGTATACCAATCATGGCGTCCTCCTGTTCTTGTTGTCTTCACTCGGATATGGGACTAGGAAACGCGGATTGAGCCTGAAATACCATGACTGAAATGCCGTGAAATCCGCGGTAAAAAACGCACACAAGGTCATTGACAGCCGCAAGATTAATTTTTGTACAGCTAACTCACTGATTACAAAGGGCCCTTACAGAGCGTCACAAAAATTCAATATAAACAACGTCTCTACTGGCAATTTTTAACGTCATGTAGAGCTTTTCTGCATAGTACATCCGGCCAGGATCGGCTATTGTTTAAGCATAAGAGCTCAATGGATGGACATCATGAAGAACAGGGTCATGCGACGCAGCGTCAGGCAGGCGGGACTGAGCAGCTCCGGCCATCGGTTTATGCTGTCTGCGGGAATTGCCGCGGCAATGGCCGCAAGTGCTCCACTCGCTGCAGCCGCGCCACCTGGCAGTGAAGACTCTCCTACCCGACTCTGGAGCACGGAAGTCCGGGATTATGCGCTCAAGGCCCTCAACAATGAGGAAGGCCTGAGCGTTGCCGCGGTACCACTGAACGGTCCGGGCATCGAGCAGTATGTGAACGCTGACGAACTCATGAGCCCTGGCTCCATCATGAAGCTGGTCACTACCTACGCCGCCCTGGAAATTCTTGGTCCGACTCATCACTGGAATACCGATTTCCTGACCGATGGGCAGATGATCGGCGACACACTCAAGGGCAACCTTTATGTCCGCTTCGAAGGTGACCCGAAACTGACCCTCGAGCGCTTGTGGTCCACGATGCGTGAACTGCGGCAGATGGGCGTGACCAACATTGATGGCCACCTGGTTCTGGATGGCAGCTATTTCCGCGTCGATGGTGGCTTCCCGAAATTCGAGGACAACGGTGACAATCCCTACCGACCGTTCCTGGTAGAGCCTTCCGCCTACCTGACCAACCTGAACCTGCTGCACTTCCAGGTCCGGGCCGATGAGCGCGGGACCCAGGCCTGGACCACGCCGGACCTGTCCGACGTCCGGATCGACAACCGGGTTACTGCCCTGCCCGAGGGCCCCTGCCCCAGCCGCCGCGACTTCGACTGGGAGCCGGTATTCGACGACAACATGCAGGTCACTGTCCGTGTGACCGGTGAACTGCCGCAGGGCTGCCGGACCACCACTTACATGTCTCTGCTGCCCCATGAGCAGTACACTGCCTCTCTCATTCGTTCGGTGCTCAAAGAAACCGGCGTAACCATGAGTGGCGCCAGCATGACCGGGAAGACTCCGGAGGATGCCCGGCTGGTCATGAGAACCACTTCGCCTGATCTGGTCACCATGGTGCGGGACATCAATAAGTGGAGCAGCAACGTCATGGCCCGCCAGATGCTGCTTGCCATCGGCGCCGAGAACCGCAGAGAGGACGAGCAGGACGATCGCGTCGCTGGTATCCGGGTGATCTACGAATGGCTGGAGGGCAAGGGAATCAACACCGCGGGCATGGTAATCGACAACGGCGCCGGCCTGACCCGTCATGGCCGCATCTCTGCGCGCCAGGGGGTAGAGATCCTCCAGCATGCCTGGAACAGCCCGTTCGCCTCCGATCTGATGGCCTCCATGCCCATCATCGCCATGGACGGTACCATGGCCCGCCGACTACGGGAGGTCGGCATGGCTGGTGAAGGGCGGATCAAGACCGGATATCTGGAGAACGTGCGTTCCATCGCCGGCTTTACCCGTGACGAGAACAACACCACCTGGGCGGTGGTGGGTATCGTGAACAATGACCCGGCTTGGAATGGCAAATCGGTGCTGGATCGGGTGCTGTACTCGCTGCATTACCGGCCGCCGACGGGGACGGCGATTTCGAGGGCGGCTTCGAGCAACTCAAATTTGTCCGTTCAGTAACAAGAAAGCCCCGGCAATGCCGGGGCTTCTGTAATACCACAGATTGAAACCATTAATTAAAGAGCTGCCGGCAGGGGGTTATCGTCAAGCAAGATAACGTCTGCACCGTCAAGCGCTGAAGTATCTCTCGCAACTACTGTGTAGATACCACCCGCTTCTAGCACTACTTCTTGGGGGCCTATTGCAGCATTACCTCCGGCATCCTCAACTACCACGTTGTATGTACCGGGTGTAATTGCCAAGTATCCTGATTCCGCTCCAAAGGGGACATCATTAAGAGCAGGTTCCGCATTCGCAGTCGTGGTCACGCCCTCAGGGAGGAGATAAATGTCAACCGGTCCCGCTAATGTTGAGCCATGGACCACTCGCAACGTGGCTTGGGTAGCGATATCGCGCACAGTGTCGGTCAAAACCAGAGCCTGGATATTATCGAGCAAACCAATCGCCAGAACGGTGTAACCAGTACCAGCTGCGAATTCCAAATCAGCCTCAATCCGAACATCGCTGTTTGAGCCCGCCGGCGTTACCTTGATGTTCTGCGTGCCTACCGGAATGCTTGCATATCCGTCCAGTTCAGCCGACGGCGCAACTTCAGGGAAAGCCAGGTCAGGGATCGCCACCGTGTCATTAACTAAAACGTCTACGTTTGGCGCATCGGCGGAATTATGGACCACGCGAACTCCGGACTGCTGAGTTTCATCAAACAGCTCTGTCACTGCCTCCCCGTTCACGACTATCAGGCTAATGGGGCTCGATGCTCCATTTGCACCGGTATTGTCCACAGCTCCAACCAAAAGATCTGCCCCCTGCGGAAGAGGCACCGCCCCACTG
>JAAZVL010000274.1 GCA_018623515.1 Marinobacter sp. | reverse complement strand
TCTGCATGATGGGCGCGTTCTCCCCGCCTGAAGCGGCCAGGTTCAGTGGGCCGGAGACGTAACGCAATTGCTTACCCGGCACCATACGGGTGGTCATGGCCAGCCAGCCCAGCCCCTCGGTGCTGCCCGGTTCGCCTTCCAGGCCCTCCGGGTCGTCCACCCGTTGCCCCAGCATCTGGAAGCCACCGCAAATCCCCAGCAATTTTCCCCCATAACGCAGGTGTCGGCGAATGGCCTCGGGCCAGCCCTGCTGTTTCAGCCAGGACAGATCGTGTCGGGTGCTTTTGCTGCCGGGCAGGATGATCAGGTCCGCCGGAGGGATAGGCTCGTCCGGACCGACAAACACCAGGTCCACACCCGGGTGCAGGCGCAGAGGGTCGAAGTCGTTGTGGTTGCTAATCCGGGGCAGCACCGGCACCACCACTTTCAGCGCTCCGGCCTCACTGGTTCCGGCGGCGGCCACGCTGTCTTCCGAATCAATCACCAGACCGTGCAGGTAGGGCAACACCCCGAACACGGGTTTACTGGTGTGTTCACGGAGCCAGTCCAGACCGGGCTCCAGCAGGGCAATATCGCCCCGGAAGCGGTTGATGATGAAGCCGGCAGTCCGGGCCCGCTCGGTCTCGGAAATCAGCGACAGGGTGCCCACGAGTTGAGCAAAGACACCGCCCTTGTCGATGTCGCCCACCAGCAGCACCGGACAGTCGGCCGCTTCGGCGAAGCCCATGTTGGCGATGTCGTTGGCCCGCAGGTTGACCTCCGCGGGGCTGCCGGCGCCTTCGGCGATCACCACGTCGTATTGTCTGTTCAATGCCTGCCAGGCCTCCATCACCGTGGCCTTCGCCTCGGCCTTGTAGGCGTGGTAATCCAGCGCGTCCATGTTGCCGTGTACGCGACCGCGCAGGATCACCTGGGCTCCGCAATCGCTCTGGGGCTTGAGCAAAACCGGGTTCATATCGCTGTGAGGCTCCAGCCCACAGGCCAGCGCCTGCAGGGCGGTGGAGCGACCAATCTCGCCACCGTCCACGGTGACGGCGCTGTTCAGGGCCATGTTCTGGGGCTTGAACGGCGCCACCGACACCCCCTGGCGGGCCAGCCACCGGCACAGGGCGGCAACCACCGTGGTCTTGCCGGCATCCGAGGTGGTGCCCTGCACCATCAGCGTGGCCATTTACAGCTCCACGCCCTTCTGGGCCTTGATACCCTGGTCCTTGAACGCGTGCTTGACCACGCCCATTTCGGTGACGGTGTCCGCCAGGTCGATCAGCTCCTGCGGCGCGCTGCGACCGGTGACCACCACGTGCTGCATCTCCGGCCGGTCCTGCAGGTCGTCCAGCACCCGGTCCAGGTCGATGTAGTCGTACTTCAGGGCGATGTTGAGTTCGTCCAGCAGGATCAGGTCGTAGCTGTCATCCTTCAGCATGGCGGCGGCGATGTCCCAGGCGGCGTTGGCGGAGGCCACGTCCTGCTCCCGGTTCTGGGTGTCCCAGGTGTAGCCCTGGCCCATCACGTGGTAGTCGACGTTGGGCAAATCCCGGAAGAACGCTTCTTCGCCGGTGCTGAACGCGCCCTTGATGAACTGCACGATGCCCACTTTCATGCCGTGGCCCAGGGCCCGGGCCACCATGCCAAAGCCGGAACTGCTCTTGCCCTTGCCGGGGCCGGTCATAACCAGCAGCACACCCTGTTCGTTCTGGGCGCGGGCAATGCGTTCCTGCATAATTTTCTGTTTGGCGGCCATGCGCCTGGCGTGGCGTTCGGGATCTTTTGCGCGCTCTCGCATGAGGGCACTCCTTATTGGGATGATGAATGGGTAACGGCGAAGGATTCGCCCCGGAAAATCGCAGCCACGAGGGCCGGGGCCGAGGGGAAGTAGCCATGGAAGTAACTGGCCGTCAGCGTGCCCTGGCGATACACCGCCTCGCCTTCGGAGCCGGCCTGCTTGCGGGTTCGGGCAGCCGGCTGCCACGGCGTTTCCAGGGTGGAATGGTGATACGTATGGCCCCGCAAATCACCCAGGTTCGTGTCCAGACTTTGTAAGCCCAGCGCCTTCAGGCGGCTGGCCATGGTGGCCCGGCCGGGCAGAAGGCCCAACAAGGTATGGACCCGGCCTTCCTTATCCGCCAGTTCCTCAGCGCAGGCCATCAGGCCACCGCATTCGGCCAGAATCGGCTTTCCGGCCTGATGGAAGGCACGAATGGCCTCCAGCATCGGGGTGTTGGCGGCCAGTGTCGCGGCGTGCAATTCCGGGTAACCACCCGGCAGCCAGAGGGCGTCCGCCTCCGGCAGTTCGGTATCCGCCAGCGGTGAGAAGTAGTGCAGCTTCGCACCCATGGCTTCCAGCAGATCCAGATTGGCCCGGTAAAGAAAGCTGAACGCGGCGTCGCGGGCGATGGCGATGTGGTGGCCTTCCAACAGGCGTTCAGGCGCTGTGGGTGATTCCGCGCTGAGCTCCACGGGCTTCGGCAGCGCGTCCAGCCCGGCGGCTTTCAACACTTCGGCGGCCTGGTCCAGGCGGTCACTCAAATCCGACAGCTCGTTGGCCTGCACCAGCCCCAGATGACGATCGGGAATGTCCATCGCCTCGTTACGGGGAATTGCACCCAGCAAGTCGATGCCTTCCGGCAGACTCTCTTTAAGGAGCTGGCCGTGGTACGGACTGCCGATCTTGTTGGCGATCACCTGATGCACCGGCAATTCCGGATCAAACCGGGCCAGGCCGAAGGCCACCGCACCGAAGGTCTGGGCCATGCCCTTGGCATCGATAACCGGCAGGGCGGGAATCCCGACCAGTTTGGCCAGGTCGCCACTGCTGGGGTCGCCGTCGAACAGGCCCATGGAGCCTTCCACCAGAATCAGGTCGGCGGTCTGCGCCGCCTCGGCCAGCCGCCAGCGGCATTCGCTCTCGCCAGTCATCCAGGGGTGCAGTTGGTAAACCGGGTTACCGGAGGCCACTTCCAACACCATGGGGTCCAGATAATCCGGACCGTGTTTGAACACCCGGACGTTACGGCCGGCATTACGGTGCAGGCGGGCCAAGGCGGCGGTGACCATGGACTTGCCCTGACCGGAGCCGGGGGCGGTGATCATGGCGGCTGGGACTCGTGTTTCAGGCATTTACCTTATATCCAAGTTGTCTGAGTTGTGGGGGAAACGGGAGTGGGGGAACGCTTCCCGAGACACGCTGTGAATACATCCC
>JAAZVL010000273.1 GCA_018623515.1 Marinobacter sp. | reverse complement strand
ACGACGCTCTTCCGATCTCTGGCTGCTGATTTGCCGGAGCTTCTCTTCCAGTTCGGCATCGCTGTGCTCGGGCTGGAGCACAATCTGGGTACAGAGTTCGCCATCGTAAGTGGCGGAAGACACGCTCATGGTGACCTTCAGTTCCTGGTCATCGCTGCGCCGTGCCGTGCAGTTGAGGGTCATGCCGTCTTCGCCCTTCTCGGCGAAGCTCTTCATGAATTCCTTGTAGCGCTCCTGGCTTTCGGATGTGAGCGTATCGAGGACCGGAATGCAGATCAGGTCATCGATATCGTCGTAGCCAAGGAAATCCATGTAGGACTGGTTGGCATAGATGTGCATGCCATCATTGATGTAGGCAATCGCGTCCTTCGAGCTTTCAAGCAGCAGTTGGCAGCGCTGTTCCGCCTCACGGAGATGAGATTCCAGCACCCGCCGTCGGCGACGCTCGTCCAGGGCAGCGATCTCGCGGTTCACCGTCAGCACCAGCAGGTCCGTGTAGTCGAAGGGAACCGCATCCTGGGCGCCGGCCTTCATGATGCCGACTTTCCGTTCACGGCTCTCCTCAGCCATCAGCAGGATGAACGGAATGTCCTTGTCCATCCGGCGGACCATCGCCAGGGCCTCGTTGGCACCGAATTCGTCGTCGACATCGCGGGCCAGCAGAAGGTCCCAGTTGCCGGTCTTCAGCACCTCTTCGAGGTCTTCCTCGGAGGTGATGCGGTGGGCCCGTGTGGCCTTCCCCGAATTTCTCAGCAGGCTGACCAACGATTCGGCATCATTTTGAGATGGATCAAGAATCAGCAGGTGTACGGTGGCGTTCTTTTTCTGCATTCGTAAGGCGTCTCGTGCTACTCGTTTGTGGAGCCGGCTCCGGGGCAGCATTCAGATCTGCTTATAAAACAGTGCCTTGAGAAAAGCTGCTTGCCGAGAGTCAGAGGCCGGTCTGTCACTTATGCAGAATGATGCAGGGGTTAAGGGGTAATAACAACCCTCCGTTCGCGTTGTTCTGCCCCTGCATCGAGTCGATCAGAGTGACGGCCACAGCGAATCGAACTCATCCTCACTGGCCGCCGGGCTGTCGGTCTGGCTGGAGATGTTCAGTGCCGTGTTGCTCTGCAGTTTCAGTTCGAACTGGCTGATACTGCCGGTTGACGAGACTTTGCGACCGAGCGTGCCCTGGTCCTGCCTGCCGTCGTGCAGCAGGGAGATCCGGCTTCCGGACTGGAATGGCAGTCGAGGCGTTATCAGGGTGGCAGCCTGGTTCACCACACTGATCTCCGGTAACAGCAATCCCCGGAGATACTCGCTGTTGTTGCCAATCTTCTGGAGCAAACGGACACCGCAGGGGGCAGCGCTGGGTGCCAGCAACTCGATGCCGACCTGCGTACCCTGATTCTTGACCTGCCGGATCCAGCGAACAACGGCAACGCTCCAGGGATGGGATTGCTGTTCGCGGACACCGAGGATTTCACCGGCCTGGATGGACGGCGGTACATTGGCTTCCCAGCCAACGCAGTAGCCACCGGGGCTGGTGTTGATCAGCAGGGCCTCATGGGAGCGCGGCAGGTTTTTCTCGGCGACGGGCTCTGCGGCGGGCTTGCCGAAATAGCCACCATGGAAGTTGATCGGGGTGTCCGGTGAGGAGTGTCGTTCTTCGCTGGGGCCCGCGTCATGGGCGCCGGCCCAGGCGTCTTCCGTTTTTTTGCTTTCAGTCAGGAAGTGGTTTTCGTCGTCGTCCCGGGCGCTGGCATTACCGCTGACAAACTCCGCGAAGGACTTTTCTCCGGCGATGAAATAATGGACGGCCGTCAGACCGACGCAGATCTCCAGGGTGCCCTGGCTGGCGATCCGGTTGAAGTTGCGCTTGGCCAGAATGCCCAAGGCCTGACTCAGGTGGGTCAGGAGGGTGTCGCTGACGTTGGTCGGGATGCGAAGGGAATTTTCCTTCTGCTGGTGCGAGCGCCGGCCCTGAAGCGTTTCGGAAACCATATTGGACAGGTCGCGGGTATCGAATCCGAAACTGTCGTTACCGGGCTGGTTGTCGAGCAGGCTCCGGTAAATGGGGGGGGTGTCGCGCTCCATGTTCACCACGAACAGACTGTCTTCGCCAAGGGCCGGGCCACACCGGGTGTGTTCCGTCCAGGTCTCGAACAGCTCATAGGCCTGGCTGAGCTCGGACTGCCTCAGCTGGTTGGGGCGGGCGCAACCGAGCAAAAGGACCCTTTTGTAACTGTCGGCCAGGGAACTTGTGCGCCGGTACTTCAGGGTGTTGTCTTCGACCTGAAGATGGGTCATGCCGTTGCGATGGGCGAAACGGTAAAGGCGGTGACATTCCAGCCAGCTGCGGGTTGGGCTCGGACAATAAAGCTGGTGAGAGCGCAGGATGGCGGCGGACAGTTCCGAGATGGCCCGGTGGATCGCCAGGGTGACTGGCTTACGGTTCTTGTCCAGGCCACCATTGTCGAGGCCGTCCAGGATGCAGAGTTTGTAACCCGTGGCCAGGTGCATTTGCAGGGCCTGGGCCAGGTTGGCAATCTTGCGCTGTTTCTCCGGCAGGGCGACGGCCAGGCCCAGGTAATGCTGGGACAGCTCGTTGCAGACAAAATGGATTTTCTCCCGGATCAATTCCAGGAACTGCAACCGCTGCTGGGGTGTGGTTGAGAGGTGATTCAACTCTATGATCGCATGATAGAGCTGCCGGGAAACCTCGCCAATGTTGGCCATGGGCAACTGATCCACCCAATTACGGAAGGGCTTCGGCGCCGTTTCGCAAAAGGACAGGGTCGTGGTTTTCTGTTCCGGTACTCGTAGATCAGGTTTCAGAATCGTGCCTTCCATGAATTCGCGCCAATGTCCGGGCCACCGTCGGTTTCCCTTATGTTTTTATTTGTAACCAATTAATTGACTGTAAAATAGCAAACGATCAACGAAAAGCGAGAAGATCACGAGTTAACAAACTTTGACAAGTGATCGGTGCTCAGGTTTGTGATCTTGCTCACGGCCACAGATCCAGGGGAGACTTGCTTTCCTCGCCCGGAACCTCCCGCACCAGTTTCGGAACCAGGAATCCCGGCAATCGTCTGAGCAACTCCCGCATCAACTCGCGCGCCTCATTATCGCCCACATCGAAGTGATGTGCACCGGCTACCGGATCAAAAGCATGCAGGTAGTAGGGCATGACGCCGGCATCAAAAAGGGTTTCACTCAGCCCCTCAAGGACGTCGGCGGTATCGTT
>JAAZVL010000272.1 GCA_018623515.1 Marinobacter sp. | reverse complement strand
TCGTGCTCCATTTCCCAGTGCAGGGCCATGTTGACCGCCTCCACCAGGGTCACGTCACGCAGCTCGCCCTTGCTCATGACTCACCTCCCCGGTATTTAGCGGCAATCCGCTCGCGCTGGGCCTGAAGGGCCACGGGAAGTGTCTCGAACAGGTAATCGACCATCGCAGTAGGTGGCTGGGGTTCAGTGGCCAGGTATTCCTCAACCGCCTTCTCGACTTTGTCTTTGCTTTCGGCTTGCAGGGCCTTTTCCTTTTCGGCATCCCAGATTCCATTATCGTGCAGCCAGTTCTGCAGGCGTTTGACGCCATCTTTCTCCCAGGCGCGTTTGAGATCCTCGGCGGTGCGGTAGCGGGTCGCATCGTCGGCAGTGGTGTGGTCACCGAGGCGGTAGGTCACAGCTTCGATCAGAGTCGCGCCCTTGCCGCCGCGAGCCCGCTCCAGAGCAATATCCAGAGCCTCCGAGGCGGCAAAGTAGTCATTGCCGTCCACAGCATGCCCGGGCAGCCCGGCGCTGATGGCCTTCTGGGCTATGGTCTCGGCACCGGTCTGCAGACTGCGGGGCGTGGAGATCGCCCACTGATTGTTGATGGCGACAAACACCACCGGAAGATGCCAGGCGCCAGCCAGGTTGATACTTTCCAGGAAATCCCCTTTCGAGGTGCCGCCGTCACCCACGCAGCAGACCACGGCCCGCTCCTCGCCTCGAATCCTCATGGCCGAAGCCACACCCACGGCGTGACAACACTGGGTGGCAATGGGAACAGCAATCGGCAGGTCTTCCGGGCAATTCTCCCAGTTTGCACTGCCTCGCTCGTCACCGCCCCAATACAGCAGCATTTCCCGAAGGCCAACGCCCCGCAGCATGTGCACCGCCTGATCCCGGTAATAGGGCACAAACACATCGGTTTTTACCATGCTCTGACCAATGGCGGTGCCAATCACCTCGTGCCCCAGCACGGACGGATAGGTGCCGCATTTACCGGTACGCTGCAGGGCAATGGCTTTGGCATCGAAGGTGCGGGTCAGCACCATGTTGCGGTAGGCGGCCAACACACGGTCGGTGTCTCCGGCGAGGGCTGGCAAGCCATCCAGTGGTTTGCCGTGGTCATCCAGATAGCGGGTGCTATCCACATGAAATTCTTGGCGTTGTCTCATCCCGTACTCCTTACCCCCGGCCCGTAGATTGGCACAGAACCGCAAAACATGCCCGCTTATGGCGGGCACGATGGCGGTGTGGAGGCACCTGTCCTTTTTTTGTGGCGCGGGTTACACGCATTGGGAGCTGAGCGAGTACATCAGTACTCCCATTAATCTTTAGACGATGCGCCGGTAATGATCAAAGGAACTTTCCGAGCAGTTTCGAGACAATCTGTTCAACCGAGATGCATCCTAGGGAACTCATTCTCGGGCTAATACCAGTCAACCAAGCCTTCAAAGGAGCTGGACAATGAATGTCATGTCGGTCCTGAACCAGATCATGAACCAGGCCCAGGGCGGCCAGTCCCGTCAGGGCGGAGGAACGGACATCAAGCGCATGATGGAGACCGTTGGTAGCCAATTGTCTGGCAGCGGAGGCGGCAGCGGCATCGATGCCAAAAGCCTGCTGGGCGGGGGCGCGCTTGGCCTGATGCTGGGCTCCAAACGAGGCCGTAAAATGGGCGGCAAGGCCCTCAAATACGGTGCGCTCGCCGGGGTTGGCATGCTGGCCTGGAAGGCCTATCAGAATTACCAGAGTAACTCCGGCAACGCTGACCCGAACACACCGACACAACAGGGCCGGCCCCTGGAGGAGCTCCAAGGTGCCGAGCAGGAACGGCGGGGCCTGGAAATCCTGCAAGCCATGATCATGGCCGCAAGGGCAGATGGGCATATCGACGCTAACGAACGTGCCCTGTTGTCCCAGGAGATTGAAAAGCTCGGCCCGGACGACGAACTCCAGGCCTGGATCCAGCGACAGTTCGACGCCCCACTGGACGCCCGGACCCTGGCAACGAGCGCGGATTCACCCCAGGCCAGCCGGGAAATCTACGTCGTCAGCGCCGTCATCATCAACGAACAGAACCCTATGGAACGGGCATGGCTCGACCAGCTGGCCGCGGCCCTTAACATCGAACCGAGCCTGGCAAAAGAACTGGAACAGCAGGTACTGACGGCGAGTTGACACCCGCCTCCGACACGGCACTGGCAACCGGGCCAGTGCCGCCTCTCAATCGGGAAGGTTTCAGACTTTCTTCACAAATTCGGATTTCAGCTTCATGGCGCCGATGCCATCAATCTTGCAGTCAATATCGTGATCACCGTCCACCAGGCGTATGTTCTTCACCTTGGTGCCAACCTTCACCACCGAACTTGAGCCCTTGACCTTCAAGTCCTTGATCACAGTGACCGTATCGCCGTCCTGGAGCTCATTGCCATTGGCATCCCGAACCACCTTACCGGCCTCAGCTTCAGCCTGCTCAGCCTCCGACCACTCATGCCCACACTCGGGACAAACCAATTGAACACCATCCTCATAGCTGA
Source organism: Marinobacter sp. (assembly GCA_018623515.1). Classification (GTDB taxonomy): domain Bacteria; phylum Pseudomonadota; class Gammaproteobacteria; order Pseudomonadales; family Oleiphilaceae; genus Marinobacter. The sequence goes on along the minus strand of JAAZVL010000272.1, from coordinate 720 downwards.
ATTCGGAACCACACTGCGGGCAAGGAGGAAGCTGGGACATTATCATTTCCTGTTAATTGAATGAGAACCGGATTATACCAGAAACCCTTGCCCCCGGTTCCGCTAACGCCCCGGCGCCACCCGCGCCAGCACCGTCGGATCCTCCGACAGCGGCAACGCCAGAATCACCCCTTCATTTGACGAAGGATAGATTCCCGCCAACCGGGTAATATTCACCTGATGCGACACCATCACCACCGGCAACCCCGGTTCCAGCTCATTAACCAGGGCAATCGTCTGCCGAGTCTGGGTTGGCCCATCACCCCGGCCCTGAAAAAACGAATTCAACGATGGCCACTCCGTCACCTCCCCCACGTTCATCTCCGTAGCCGTATCCCGACACCGGCACCACTGACTGGTATAAACCCGGGCCTCCTCAATCCCGTGTTTCGCCAGGAACGGCTTCCACGACCTAGCCTGTTCCCGGCCAGTCTCGTTCAGGTTTCGTTGGGTGCTGCAGTCGTTCAGATCAAAGTTGGCGGGGTCGCCTGTTCCGGGGGCCAGGGCATGGCGGAGAATGAGGATGGCGCGGCCCTCTCTGAGAGCCTCCCAAGCTTCAGCGTTTTCGTCGCTAGCCAAAACCTGGAGCGGTAAGAGCAGCGCCAAAGTGCTCAGGACCATTGACAAGAACATTTTTCGAGGTATCACGTTGGTCTCCCTCCAATTATCGCGGAGTCATCT
>JAAZVL010000013.1 GCA_018623515.1 Marinobacter sp. | reverse complement strand
CCTGACTCCAGCCATCCTGTCCTGCCTTTCTCCTGGGGTGTTGTGAACACATGCACTACGCCTCCCATGGCATCTGCACCATAGAGGCTGCTTCGTCCACCTCTGATGATTTCTACACGATTAACCAGTTCCGGCGGCACAAATTCCCACGCCGGAATTCCCGCAGTCGCTGATCGAATGCGGATGCCATTTACCAGAAGAACCGTGGCATCTGATTCGTGGCCACGCAGGTAGACGGAGGTCTGCTGACCAATTCCGCCAGCGGTCTGAACTGAAACTCCAGGTTGGGATTGCAGAAGATCACTTAACTCACGGGGCTGTTTCCGATCTATTTCTTGCTGCCTGATCTCAGTCACCGAGGACAAACTCTCCCCAACGGTTTTCGGCCCAAGGGGCGCCGTTACCACAATCGGATCAAGGGCCTCATCTTCCGAGGACTGGGCGGCCACAGCCAGTGGCAGAGCAGCGATGGACACACCGGCCATCACGACAGGAAAAGGAAACTTCAACATAGGGCTTTCTCCGCAAACCGCGCGCACCCGCACGGGAATCAGGTTTCGGTTGCGGAAAAGACAGGGGGGCAGGCGGAGACGGACTGGGGCTGGAGCTACCGGAATTCGCCCACCCAAGTCGCCCACCGCAACTCCGGGTGTTTTTCCAGGCCGGTCTCCGGGCTTGCAGGCGGAACCCTGGCGGTTCCCGGACAATCACCTTCCCATGCCAGAGGCACAGTGGCGCACTTGATTGCCGTTTTCCTGCTTACCGTTGCGGGGGCAGCATCGGAATTGCACTGGTAGACCAGGCTCACCGATTTCCCGTTTCACCCGTCGCGCTTTGCGACGGGCACCTGAAAAAGTGCGGCAAGGCTAGCAACCCTCCGCAAAGTGGTCAACGGAATCCGTCAATTATCCAGCCGGTCAAAAAATGGCCTGATGTGATGTCCGTCACACCTTTCGCCATATGCTACAACCTCTCACGTTTGGTCTGAGGCGCCTGCCGGTGCCCGAGACCATCCCAAAAACAAAAACATGTTGCCGGCCAAGCCGGCAGGGAAAGGGAATGAGAGGTCCACATGCATAACAACAAATGGCCCGCCGGCAAGGCATGGGCGCTCGCAGGTGCCCTGCTGATCAGTGGCTGCGGCGGCTCCGATGACAGCCCGACCGCAAGCTCCGGCCAGGAATCCGCAACACCGCCTGAAGAGTCTGCCGTTGCCCCCGACAACGACACGTTCAAACAGGCCACCACACTCGACCGGTACGATTTTGCCAACGGCTGCTACACTCTGGAGGCCGACGGTCGGTATCTCCGGGCCGACGCGCAATCCGGCCAGTATTCCGTCACCCGTGACACCGCCCAGGCCACCGCTTTCAGGTTGCGCCCCACTCGCCTGGGTGCCTACCTGTTGATGTCGGATTACCAGCGCACTACCGGAGAGGTGGGCAGCTTTGATCTGCTCGGCATCAGCGACCCGGCAGGGGAATTCCTCGACGAAACCGGCAACTTCATCGGTGAGATCAGCTACCTGGTGGCCGGACTCGGGGATACCACCAACCTCATCCTGGATCCGGTTGCGCCCCTTGGCGATGCCCTGCGTTCCATTGGCGAGAGTCTGGAGTTCTCCGGTGACCAGATCGGTGATGTGACGGTCCGTCCGGCCCTGGCCATGGTCGACCAGCCAAGCGACCTGGCGGTCTGGCAACTGCAGCGCTCAGGCGCTGAACCGGGCTTCACGCTGGCATCCGATGTCACCGGACTGATGCTGACCACCACCGAGGACGGCCTGGCACTCGCGTCACCGTCCACGATCGATGCCTCCGGTATTTTCACCCTGCAGGAGGCGGAAGGGTGTCAGCAGTACCCCGAAGCGGAGCTGAACGCCGACATCCTTGATGAGAAAGGACCGGCCAACTACCTGAAAGAAGTGGATCGCTTCCGTAATGTGCAGGGCATCGACAAGGACGATGTGTTCGGCTTCGTCGACACCCATTCCCATATCTCCGCCTATGAATTCATCGGCGGCCGGGTCAACTACGGTGCGCCTTTCCACCGCTTTGGCGTCACCCACGCCCTGCATGACTGCGAGGCCGTCCACGGCCCCTGGGGTGCGACCGGTTTTGTCGAACTGGCGACCAGCGGCATCGGGCTGCACGACACCCAGGGCTGGCCCACCTTCAACGACTGGCCCCGGTACAACTCCCTGCAGCATCATCAGAGCTACTACCGTTGGCTGGAGCGGGCTCATCTGGCCGGCATGAAGATCCTCGTCAACCACCTCGTCCATAACGAGATTCTGTGCCGCATCAACCCCCAGAAACAGAACGATTGCGATCCGATGGAATCGATCCTGCTGCAGATCCAGCGCATGTACGAGATGCAGGATTACATCGATGCCCAGCACGGTGGCCCGGGTGAAGGCTGGTTCCGGATTGTCACCAGCCCGGGGGAGGCCCGTGAGGTTATCGACGAGGGCAAGCTGGCCGTGGTGCTCGGCATCGAGATGTCCAAGGTATTCAAGTGTGGCGAGTTCCTCGGAATCGCAGAATGCACACGGGAGGACATCGTGGAGCGGCTGGATCAGCTGTACCAGCTGGGGGTACGCAACATCTTCCCGGTCCACAAGTTTGATAACGCCTTCGGGGGTCACCTGCCGGACCTTTCAACCGGCATTGGTATCGGCCCGATCCTTTATGCCGGCAACCTGCTGGAAACCGGCCATCCCGTCGAGTTCGAGCAATGCCCCGAGAACGTCGAATACACCGGCGGTGAGCCGGATCAGAATGCCACGCTCCAACCGTTCGGCCTGATCGACCAGCTGTTGTACCAGATGGACTACCTGGGGGAGCGCTTCCCGGAGACGCCCGAGGAACTGACCGCACTCGACCCTCGCCGGGGCACCGACGAGCTCTGTAACCGGCGCGGGCTGAGTGATCTGGGCGACTTCCTGATCAAGGAGCTGGTGCGTCGCAAGATGATGATCGAGACCGACCACATCAGCCGCAAGGCGGCGGCCCGGATCCTGGAAATCACACGACCGCTGGACTACCCGGTGATCAACAGCCATGGCGGCTGGGGCGGCACCGAGGCGCTCCGTGACCGCATTGCTTCCCAGGGCGGGATAACCGCCTCCTTCGGCGGCACCCGGGAAGACTGGGTCCGCAAGCTCACCCGGGATGGCAACCGGCCCCGGAGCAATGACCAGAAGGTCGGCCCCTTCGGTGGTGCCGGCTTTGCCTCCGACGTGAACGGTATTGCGCAACTGGCCGCCAATCCCGGCACCGCCGAGGATGAGGCCGCACTCTACCCGTTCACTTCCATCGATGGCCGGGTCCGGTTCGATATTCAGCGCACCGGTGACCGGGAATTCAGCCTCTACGACGGACGCGGGGTGGCCCACTACGGCCTGTACCCGGATCAGATTGAGGACATGATCCGCAACAGCGACGCCGATCCGGAACAGATCGACGATGCCATCAACCAGCTTTTCACCTCCGCCGAAGCCTACCTGCGGATGTGGGAACGAATTGAAAATGCCCCGTTGTAAGGAGAGGAGCAAGCCATGACTTTTGCAAAGACCCGGAACCACCTGCGACACGGGTACCACGGCCTTTTTCTGGCACTGGCTGCCACTTTCCTGCTCAGCGGTTGCTTCGGTGGCAGTGGCTCATCGGATTCAACACCGACCAGTGAGAGTGCGGACGACAACAGCAGCGTCGCCGGTAACCAGGTGGAACGCTTCAGCGATGGGCGCACCTTCCTGGTGAACCCGGGGCCAGAGGCCACGCACGAGATGGTCAGTGCCATGATCCAGCTGCGTCCGGGGGACACCCTGGAGTTCGGCTGCGGCTTCTTCGAACTGAAACACGGCCTGCTGATCCAGGCCACCGAAGATGTCCTGATCAAGGGCTGCGGCAAGGACAAAACCGTGCTGTCGTTCCGCGACAGCGACAACGTCACCGGCCTGGAAGCCCTCAACGTTCGCGGCATCACCGTGCGCGACCTGACCATTGCCGATTCCCCCGGCGATGCCTTCAAGCTCAAAGGCGTGAAATGGGGCACGCTGCTGAACGTGCGGGCGATCTGGTCTGGCGGCGGTGAACCGATCACCGCCAGCAACTTCACCGATCGGCTGCACGTGCAGTGCACCAACCCGCCGCTGAACGAGGGCGACCCCACACCGGATTACATTCCCAGCTCCGCCAGTGGTCGCTACGGCATCTACCCGGTGGAATCGGAGAACATCCTGGTGGATAACTCCGAATCCGTGGGTGCCTCGGATGCGGGCATCTACGTGGGCCAGACCAATACCGCGATCATCCGCAACAGCCGGGCGGTGTACAACGTCATGGGCTTCGAGATCGAGAACGTCCAGGGCGGTGAATACGACAGCAACCTGGCGGAGTGCAACACCGGTGGCTTCCTGATCTACGATCTGGAGAACATCACCCAGTATGGCGATACCTCGGTGATGCTCAACAACGTGGCCCGCAACAACAACACCTACAACTTCGCCCACAGCGGCCTGGTATCCGCCGTACCCCGGGGTACCGGCTTCATCACCCTGGGCTACGACAACATCGAGGTCTTCAATAACACCTTCGAGGACCACAGTACCGCTGCGGTGATCTACACCAGCTACGAGCTGATCGACGGCAAAGGCAAGACCTCGGACAAGAAGCTGGACCCGTACACCGAAGGCCTGCATATCCACAACAACGTGATGCGTAACTCCGGCTACGACCTGCCGCCGCCCAACTTCGAAAAAGTGCTGCTGGAAGGTCAGGTGGAAACCGTACTGCCCACCCTGATCGGTCTGAAAAACGTCACCAATCCCGGCAAGGGCGCCCACATTGTCTGGGACGGCTTGCTGGACGAGCTGGACGCAGACTGCCCCTACCCGGTTGATGCCGACGGCCAGCCGGTGCCCGCTGATGAAAACGGCAAGCCGATCCACACCAACGAGCACCCGAACCCGTCCTGCCATTACAACGCCTACAAGTTCAACGACCAGGGCGAGCGCAAACTGCCCCAGTGGGGCTCCTGCTTCCATGACAACGACCTGTCTGCCGACAGCCAGGCCTACATGAATTTCCATGGTACCGAAGGCCTGGAGCTGGTTCTGGCGGCGGCCGAGCAGGACACCGGCATCCTCACCCTCGAAGGCCTGCAATCAGTGCTGGCGGGACTGGACGGTGTAGTGGCCGATACCGACAAGTCGGTCCACGACTGCCAGGCGCGCTTCGGGAAATTGCTGCCAGCGCTGCCCCGCGTGGAAATCCCGCCGTTTGAACCCAGCGGCACCATTGACCCGGCACCGAGTGAGGACTACATCAATAAGCTCTGCACCAAAAGAGGCAAACCCGGCAGCGTTAACCGCGAAGCCCTGGCAGTGAATTGTCCCAGGCTCGACCAGTACAACCTGTTTGCCGATCCTCACGATCCGCGCAGCATGCCCAATGACGGTGGCGTCCCGTTCGTGCTCAACAGCAAGCTGTTCTCCGACTACGCCACCAAGTACCGGGTCGCATTCGTACCGCCGGGCACCAAGGCGGTCTACATGGACGGCCAGGACGGGGATAACGTGAACGGCACGATCCACTTCCCCACCGGCACGGTGATTGCCAAGACCTTTGCCTTTACCGATGAAAGCCAGGGTACCGAGGAACTGGTGGAAACCCGCTTGCTGATCAAACGGGTGAGCGAGAGCGGCAAAGCATTCTGGGATGGGCCCACCTATATCTGGGAAAAGGACAGCGAAGGCAATCCCGTGGCAAAACTGGCCCTCGGTGGCGGTACCCGGGCCGTGAGCTGGCATTACCAGGACCCGACCACAGGCCAGCTGCTCACGGGAAGCTCGGATTCCTATGCCATTCCCAATGCCAACCAGTGCATTACCTGCCACAGCAACGATGACATGGAATCCGGCAGCGCGCCCATCGGTCCGAAGCCCCGCAACCTGAACCGTGCCTACGCGCCGGAATCCGCTTTCATGGGTACCCGGGGACAGGGGGGCTTCCCCCGGGTCAACCAGCTCAAGTACTGGCAGGATCAGGGCATTCTCACCAATGTACCGGATCTTCAGATTGACGGCCGGGGCGTGGCCACCAACATCGAGCGCCTGCCCCACTGGAACCTTCCCGGTGACAGCGGTGAAACTGCCGGCTCCGACGCCGATGTGGAGGCCCGTCTGCGGGCGTACCTGGAGGTGAACTGTCAGCACTGCCATAACGACCGGGGGGCGGCCTCCAATACCGGCTATTACCTCGACCACTACCGTCAGGTGGACGCCGGCTACGGGATCTGCAAGAAGCCAACGGCCACCGGTGGCGGTTCCTGCGGCCGTCAGCACATCGTCGTGCCCGGGGATGCCGACAGCTCGATCGTGTCCTGCCGACTGGCGGATGACAGCGATCCCCAGCGGCGCATGCCACCCATCGCCCGCAGCGTGGCCCACACCGAAGGGGTGGAGCTGCTCAACCACTGGATAAACAACGTGGTAACTGCCGACTATGAAAACGGCGATGCCTGCGGCAACCAGAGCATCTTCCAGTCCCTGAACCAGTAAACCCTACCTCTGCACCAACAATGGCGGCCCTCGGGCCGCCATTCATTCCCGGCCGTGGCCAGTTCTCCCTCCGGTTGCTATAGTCCTTTATTAACAATAATTTCCAGACGTTAGCCAGGGCGCACCAGGGAGCGATATGCAGGCGGAACTCATTGATATCCGGAACCACATGGCCCAGTTCCCTCCGTTTGATGAAATGCCGGAGGAACTGCTTGATCAGGTGGTTGGTGGCGTTGAAGTGCAGTATTTCCGGGCCGGCACGCAGATCCTGGAATTCGGCCAGGACAACTCCTGGCTCTACTATATTCGCAGTGGCGCCGTGGAGATCTACCGGCGCTCCGGTGAACTCTATAACCGGATCGGAGAGGGTGACATCTTTGGCCAGTTCGGCCTGCTGATGAACAAGACCGTGCGTTTTCCCGCCAGGGCACTCGAAGATACCCTCGTCTACCGGATCCCCGAGGCCACTTTCCAGTACCTGTTCGAGAACGATGACGGCTTCGCCGACTTCGTTGAGACCGAGGACCGGAGCCGCCTGCGCTCGGCGCTGTCCCGGCGGGAGAAATCCAATGATCTGATGACCTCCAAGGTCACCCGGCTGATTTCCCGTGCCCCGGTATCAGCGCCCTGCACGGTCCGGCTGCAGGAGGCGGCCCGGATCATGACCGACCAGGGTGTCTCCGCACTGCTGCTGATGGACGAAAGCGGCGAAAATTCCAGGCTCAAGGGCATCATCACCGACCGGGACCTGCGGACCCGGGCCGTTACCGAAGCCCTGCCCTCGGAAACCCCCATCAGCGACATCATGTCCGAGGGTCTGATCACCATTCGTGCCAGCGCCTACATTTTTGAAGCCATGCTCATGATGCTGCATAACAACGTCCATCACCTGCCCGTGATGGATAAAGATGAGGTGCGTGGCGTTATCGCCCTGTCTGACATCGTCAAGTACGAAAGCCAGAGCAGCCTGTACCTGGTGAGCAACATTTACCACCAGAACGACGTCAAAGGTCTCAAGAAAATCAGCCGGGATGTGCCGGACACCTTCGTGCGCATGGTCAATGAGGACGCCAACTCCCACATGATCGGCAGTGCCATGGCAGGGATCGGTCGGAGCTTCACCCAGCGACTGCTGGAGCTGGGCGAAGAAAAGCTGGGGCCACCCCCGATTCCCTACTGTTTCATGGCGCTGGGTTCCATGGCCCGGGATGAGCAGCTGGTGGTGACCGACCAGGACAACGCCATGATCCTGGACGACAGTTTTGTACCCGAGGAACACGACGAGTATTTCCTGGCGCTGGCAAAGTTCGTCAGCGATGGCCTGGCCGAATGCGGCTACAAATACTGCACTGGCGAGATCATGGCCACCAATCCGAAATGGCGCCAGCCGCTGCGTGTGTGGAAGGGCTATTTCACGGACTGGATCGAAAACCCCAGGGCCGAGGCGCTGCTGAACAGCAACATCTTTTTTGACCTGGACGGCATCCACGGCAACATCGAATTTGCTGAAGAACTGAAGGCGTTGGTGGCGGAGAAGGCCAGCCACAGTCAGCGCTTCCTTACCCTGATGGCGCGCAATGCCCTGAACCGGACTCCGCCCCTGGGCTTTTTCCGCACCTTCGTGCTGGAGGAGGACGGCCAGCACCGCAAGACCTTCAACCTGAAACGCCGTGGCACGGCACCGCTTTCCGACCTGATCCGGATCCATGCCCTGGCCTGCGGCTCCCGGGCCCAGAACTCCTTCGAGCGCCTCAAGGCCATCGGTCAGACCAAGCTGCTGCTGGAAGACGACCTCGGCAACCTCCGGGATGCCCTGGAGTTCATCTCCATCGTTCGTATCCGGCACCAGGCCCTGGCCATCGAGGATGGCCGGACTCCCGATAATAACGTCCGGCCCGAGGATCTCTCGCCCTTCGAACGCAGCCACCTCAAAGACGCCTTCCAGGTGGTCAGCAACGCCCAGAAATTCCTGCGTTTCCGCTATAACGCCCAGGTAGGCCGCAATGCCCAGTAATCCCGAGCGTGAGGACGCGCCAGGCGCCAAACTGACCTGGCCTGAGCAATATCGAGAACTCGCCCACCAGGCGACATCACCACTACTCAAGGCCTTCTACGAGGCCGGCTGCGTCGACCCGGACATGCCGATATCGGACGTTCCCCTGTTAGCTCTGGATTTCGAGACAACGGGGCTTGACCCGAATGAACACTCCATCGTCAGCGTCGGACTCGTGCCCTTCACTCTGAGCGGTATCCAGCTGGGACGGTGCTGGCATCAGGTGGTGCGCCCGCAGTTGCCACTGCACCAGACCTCCATCGAAGTGCATGGCATCACCCATTCCGACATCGACAATGCTCCGGACCTTGCTGAGGTGATGGATAAGCTGTTCAGTTACCTGAATGGCCGCATTCCAGTAGTCCATTACCGGGACATCGAGCGGCCGTTCCTCAACGTGGCGCTGCAGTGGCGGCTGGGCGAAGGCATCCGGTTTCCGGTCATCGACACCATGGCCATCGAAGCCCACCTGCATCCTGACCGGCGGCCGGGCCGCTGGCAACGCTTGCTGGGCAAGAAACCGGTATCGATTCGACTGGCCGACAGCCGGCAGCGCTACGGTCTGCCCCATTACGCTTCCCACAATGCGCTGATTGATGCCATTGCCACCGCGGAACTTCTCCAGGCCCAGATTTATCATCATTTCAGCCCGAACACTCCGATCAAGGATCTGTGGCTCTGACCCGCGGTTCAGGAGTTTCCGCCGGTGACATCGTCGATATAGGCCCCGTAGCCCTCGGCTTCCATCTGCTCAAGGGGAATGAACCGCAGCGCGGCCGAGTTCATGCAATAACGAAGCCCGGTGGGCGCGGGGCCATCGTTGAAAACGTGCCCCAGATGCGAGTCGGCGTACCGGCTCCGGATTTCAGTGCGGGTCATCCACAGCGTATTGTCTTCCCGCTCGACCACCGCATCCTCCCGGATAGGCCGGGTAAAGCTGGGCCACCCGGTTCCGGACTTGTACTTGTCCCGGGAGGAAAACAACGGCTCCCCTGACACAACATCCACGTAAAGACCCGGTTCCTTGTTGTCCCAATACGGGTTGTCATAGGCGCGCTCGGTGCCGTCCTCCTGAGTGACCTCGTACTGGATATCGGTGAGCCGCTTTTTCAGGGTGTCCTGATCCGGCTTCACGAACGCTTGCGGGTCAAACCCTTTGCTCGGCTCTTCGGATTCCATGGCTGCGGGCCGGAACCCGGAAAAATCCAGCTCGTAGTCCTCGCCATAGACCTTCTCGATGAACTGATAGCGTCCGGAATTGAAGGTATAGAACTTATACCGCAGGGGATTCTTCTTGTAGTAATCCTGGTGATACTTCTCCGCAGGATAGAAGGTGTCCAACGGGACAATTTCAATCACCACAGGCTTTTCATAGATGCCCGCTGCTTCCAGTTCCTGTTTAGCGGCTTCGGCCAGACGCTTCTGCTCGGCATTATGGTAGAAGATTGCCGGCCGGTACTGTTTGCCGCGGTCCACAAACTGTCCGTTGGCGTCAGTGGGATCCATCATCCGCCACAAACCCTGCAGCAGGCCCTCGTAGGTCATTTTCTCCGGGTCGTAGTAGACCTGGACCGCTTCGGTATGCCCGGTGCGGCCGGAAGAGACCTGCTCATAGGTAGGATTTTCGACACTGCCGCCGGCATAACCGGAGACCGCCTCGACGACACCCGGAATCTTTTCGTAACCCGCCTCCACGCACCAGAAACAGCCGCCGGCGAACGTGGCCACGGCCAGGTCCGGATCGTCGGGGGCAAACTTGGAATCGTGCTTGTCGGCAGTGGCAAGAGACGTGTAAGCCGCTCCTGCCAAAACCAGCGACAGCACGAAGGCAAAACCTGGAATACGACGTTTCATGGTATTTCTCCTGTACACGATGCCATGCTGTCAGTCTGAACCTGTGGTTTCACGAAACCGTTCACAGAGTATTACGAATCTATAACGGTGCGGATTTTTCAGGCGCTAGCGGGCGCCTGCGGGCGGCAGCCAGACCCGGAACTCGGCACCGGTTGGCTCGAGGTTTTCCACCTCGATGCGGCCTCGCTGCAGTTCCACCATACGCCGGGCAATGGCCAGACCGAGGCCCGCATGTCCGGTATTGGCCGCCCCGGTACCCTGGTAAAAGGGCTCGAACAGGTGGGCCCGGTCTTGCGGGTGGATGCCGGCCCCGGAATCTGCCACGGTCATCAGGACAGCGTCTCCATCCTGGCGGACGGCCAGTCTGACGTCGGTGTTGACGGGAGAATGGGCAATCGCGTTGCTGATCAGATTATCGAGGATGCGCTCGGTCATGGCGATGTCCGCCAGCGCCATCACTTCGTCCGCATCGGTGATACGGAGCCGTACGGAAGACTGTTCCGCTTCGGGCTGGTGTTTCTGCACCACATCGTGCAGCAACTCAGCCAACATGAAAGGTTCCGGCGACGGTTGTTTCTCCCGGGCTTCAAGCGCCGCCAGTTCAAACAATTCCTCCACCAGACGGCCCAACCGCCAGGTTTCCGCCAACGCCACATCAAGGAACCGGGCGCGCTCGACGGGCCCCAGATCCGCCTGTTTCATCTTCAGGGCCTCCAGGTAACCCTGGATTGACGCCAACGGCGTGCGCAGGTCGTGGGAAACCTGGGCCACCATCTGGCGGCGCTGGTGATCCTTTTCTTTCAGAAGGTCAACCTGAGCGGCGATCCGACTGGCCATCTGGTCAAACCGTGCCGCCAGGTAATCGATATCGTCCCCGGGAGAAACCGGCGTTTCCCGATTCTCCGGAACCAGGACCTGGCCGCCGATCTCGAAATTCTCCACCCGCTCGGTCAGCCGCGACAGTCTCCGGGTCAGCAGATGAAAGAACACCAGCCCCGCGAGCAGGCCAACAACCAGACTGATGCCCAGCGCCCCTGCCCCCATCTGCAGCAACTGATTGCTGTGCACCATGCTCTCGGCAAGATCGTATTCCTCGCCCCGGAGCACCACGTACAGATACCCCGAACGGTCATTGTCAAACGGTACCGTGGTTACCGAGAACACTTTCCGACGGTCATGACTGCGGGGATCATCCCCCGGCAGTGGAAAGGCGTCGGGTTGTGCAAGCAGTGTCCGGATCGGCTCCAGCGAGACCCGGTTACGCTTGATCTTGTCCGGGTCAGCGGAGTAGGACAGGATCCGGCCATCTGGCCCCAGCAGGTAGATCTCAATGCCGGGATTGATGGTCATGTACAGGTCGAACAGTCTTTTCAGGGCTTGCTGGTCCAGCTGACCGTCGGTCACGAGGTTACGGTCGGCGACCAGATTCCGGGCGAGGTCACGATTGAGTTCCTGATTGACTGCGGCAGTGTACTCGCGCACCGAATAGAGACTGAGGACCGTGAACAGGCCGCCAACTATGACCAGCAGCAGAAACAGCCCCAGCGCGAGCCGGGCGTAGAGCGTACGGAACAGTGACAGAGCCATGGGTCAGTCCATAAACCGGTATCCGACACCCCATACCGTCTGGATATACCGGGGCGCCGAGGGGTCAGCCTCGACCTTGTTCCGGAGGCGGTTGATATGGGTGTTGACGGTGTGCTCGTAGCCCTCATGGTTGTAGCCCCAGACGGCATCCAGCAGCTGGGCGCGGCTGAAGACCCGGCCCCGGTGGCTGGCAAAATGCCAGAGCAGGTCAAATTCACGGGCGGTCAGATCAACCTCGCGGTCCCTTACAAACACCCGGTGTCGGACCGGATCAATGCGGAGCTCCTCGACAACCAGCTCCTCCGCCTCGGGTTGCTCTGACATTCCGGAGGACATGGCATCGACGCGTCGGAACAGCGCCTTGATGCGGGCCGCCAGCTCCGCGACGCTGAACGGCTTGGTGAGGTAATCATCCGCGCCCATCTCCAGACCCAGGACACGGTCCAGCTCGGAACTCTTGGCAGTCAGCATCAGCACCGGTACATACCCGGCGCCCGACCGGATTTCCCGGCACACCGCCAGGCCATCCATCCCGGGGAGCATCAGATCCAGAATCACCAGGTCGATCCCACCCTGGTGAAAACGCTCCAGACCCTCATCACCCCGACCGACGAGAATGGCACGCATGCCCAGGTCCGACACCTGCATGCGCACCAGCTCGCCGATACCGGGGTTATCCTCAATGATCAGTACGGTTCGTGTCATCTCGGCCTGGTCCTTTCGTTTCATGACTACCAGTGTAGCGCCAAGACTTCACAAAACCTTCACGGGAGGGGCTTCAGCCTCAATCTTTCAGAAAGCCTGCCAGTCGCTCACGGATAATCGCATCAGCTTCCCTCATGATTCGGTCGATCAGTTCGTCGCAGCTGGGCACGTCGTGGATCAGACCGGCCACCATGCCGCAACTCCAGGCCGCCTCATCCATGCGGCCTTCGTGGAGCACCAGCTTGCCCTTGGCGCCGGTTACCAGGTGCCGGATGTCATCGATGGTGGTATCGCCGCCCTTCTCGGCCTCGATGCGGATGATTTCATCCACCGCCCGGTTACGGAGGACCCGCTCCGTATTGCGTAGCGGGCGCATGATCAGTCGGGTCTGCAATTCGTCCGAATCGACAATGGTCTGTTTGACCCGATCGTGGATCGGGGCCTCCCGCGTGGCCAGAAAGCGGGTGCCCATGTTCATGCCTTCGGCACCCAGCGCCATGGCCGCCACAAGGCTGCGACCATCGGCCATGCCGCCGGAGGCCACGAACGGAATGGTCAGTTCCTCCGCCGCCCGCGGCAACAGGATGAAATTGGGAATATCATCCTCGCCGGGGTGGCCGGCGCATTCAAAGCCGTCGACGCTGACCGCGTCACAGCCGATCCGCTCGGCCTTCAGGGCGTGACGCACCGAGGTGCATTTGTGAATGACCTTGATGTCGGCGCTTTTCAGCTGCTCCATGTACTTTTCCGGGCTGCGGCCCGCGGTTTCCACGATTTTCACACCGCCGTCGATGATCGCCTGGATGTACTCCGGATAGGGTGGTTCCTTGAACGAGGGCAAAAAGGTCAGATTGACGCCGAACGGCTTGTCCGTCATCTCCCGGCAACGGGCAATTTCGCGCGCAAGATCCTCGGGCGTTGGTTGAGTCAGGGCGGTCAGGATGCCCAGGCCACCGGCATTGGAGACTGCCGCTGCCAGCTCTGCGTAACCCACCCAGTGCATACCGCCCTGGATGATGGGATGTTCAATGCCAAACAGTTCGGTAATTCGTGTCTTCATAGCGGCGTTCTCTTTTTGTCGTTAGAATGAAATCGAATTTGGATAAGAGGTTCCAGTGACAGCCAGAACAACAACGAAAGCAACACCGGCCGATGCCTTCAAACGGGCAAGGCGGATGTGGCTGAAGGGCGAGCGCATCCACCTTGCGTCCCTGTCGGACGAACTCAATATCGGCCGGGCTACCCTGTTCCGCTGGGTGGGCAACAAAGACCTTCTGATCGGTGAAGTTCTCTGGTCGCTCTATGAGCCAGTGCGACAGGAAGCTCTGGCTGTTACTCCCGGCCACGGTGTGGAGTTTGTCGTCGGGGTCTACCGTCACATCAACTCCACCGTCATGCATTTCGAACCCCTGCGCCGTTTTATCAATGAGGATCCGGAGTACGCGCTCAAGATTCTGACTTCATCAAAATCCACCTTGCGCAGCCGGACGGTCGAGGCGAATACCCGCCTCCTCAGGGACCAGGTCGCCAAGGGCTATATCACGCCCCCGATGAATATAGAGAGCCTGTCGTCATTCATGGTCCGGCTCGCGGAATCCTGCCTCTACAGCGACATCCTCGGGGGCCGTGAACCCCGGGATGAGGAGCTGGAGGATGCCTGTACGGCGGTGAGGATTCTGCTGGGGGGCAAGGCCTGAGGTGAAGTTGGGGTCAGAAGAAGGCTTTCTTCAGACCCCGCGGGCGCCTCACAGCTGCAGCGACCGCACCTCCAGGAACTCCTCCAGGCCCCACTTGCCGAACTCGCGGCCGAGGCCGGAGTGACCGAAGCCGCCGAACGGCGCCAGCGGGTTGAAGGCACCGCCGTTGACAGTCACCTGCCCGGTGCGCAGTTTGCCCGCCACCTTCCTGGCATGGTCGTCATCAGCAGACCAGACAGCGCCGGACAGACCATACTGTGTGCCGTTGGCAATGCGGATCGCCTCGGCCTCGTCGTTGTAGGGAATGACGCACAACACCGGACCGAAGATCTCTTCCTGGGCGATGCGGCTGTCCGGACGGACGTTGCCGAAGACCGTGGCCTTCACGAAGTAGCCCTTCTCGCAGCCCTCCGGCGCTTCCGGGCCGCCCGCCACCAGGGTGGCGCCTTCCTCGATACCGAGCTTGATGTAATCGATCACCCGGTCACGCTGCTGGGCGGAGGATAACGGGCCCAGACGGGTGGTTTCCTCGAGCGGGTTACCCGGAGTCATCTTGGCCACGGCGGCCGCTGCCAGTTCACAGGCCTCATCATGCTTGTCCGCCGGCACCAGCATACGGGTCAGCGCGGTGCAGGTCTGACCCGAGTTCAGCAGGCAGTTATTCACCGTGCCCTTGACTGCGCCGGCGAGGTCGGCGTCCGGGAGGATGACCGAGGCTGACTTGCCACCCATCTCCAGGGCAATGCGCTTGAAGTCGTCTGCGGCGGCATGGGCGATCAGGTGACCGGTGCGGGTGGAGCCGGTGAAGGACACCATGCGCACGTCCGGATGCTTGATCAGGGTGTCGCCCACGGTCTGGCCCAGTCCACACACCATGTTGAACACGCCCTTGGGCAGATCGGTGCCATCCAGGATCTCCGCCAGGATGTAAGCCGTCTGCGGAGCAATTTCCGACGGCTTCAGGACCACGGTACAACCGGCGGCAATGGCCGGTACGATTTTCAGGATCACCTGGTGCAGCGGATAGTTCCAGGGGGTGATACAGCCGACCACACCCACCGGTGCATACTGCACCTCCGAGTTGCCGGACTGCTCGGTGAACGGGAACTCCGGCAGCATCTTCAGGTAGGTCTTGGTGACCGCCGCCGGCATGCCAGCCTGGATGGGAGTGGCCAGTTTGATCGGCATGCCCACTTCCCGGCTCACCGTCTCGGCAATTTCCGGCGCCCGCTCCTTGAGGCCTGCGTGCAGCTGCTCCAGAACTTTCAGCCGCTGCTCCAGGCTGCTTTCGGACCAGCTCTCGAATGCGGCATCCGCCGCGGCGATCGCCTGCTCCATTTCCTCACGACCGGAGGCCGGCACCCGGGCAATAACGTCACCGGTACCCGCTTCATGGACGTCGATCAGCTCGCCATTCCAGTCGACCCACTGGCCGTTGATGTAGTTCTTGCTCAATTCGTTCATGCTATCCCCCTTAATCAAATACGATCACGCCACGGGCGTTTTTGCCAGCCACCATATCATCGAAAGCCTGGGCAGCCTCTTCAATGGGGTAGGTCCGGGTAATCAGTTCATCCAACTTGAGTTTACCGGCCTTGTAAAGCCCCAGGATTCTGGGGAAATCGTGCTGCGGCCGGGCTGACCCCAGCCAGCTGCCTTTCAGGGTGCGTTCATCCGCCGGCAGCGTCAGGGTGGTCAGTGACGTCTTGTCCTTCGGGTCGGCAACGCCCACCACCACGGCGGTACCACCGCGGCCGAGACACTTGTAAGCCTGCTCGACCACCGCACCGGCGCCCACGCATTCAAAGGCGTAATCCACGCCACCGGTCAGCTTCTTCACGGCCTTGGCCGCATCTTCGACCTCGTTGATATTGACCGTGTGGGTGGCCCCGAATTCCATCGCCATCTCCAGCTTCTTCGGATTGCTATCGACTGCCACGATCATCTCGGCACCGGCGGTGGCACAGCCCTGGATGGCGTTGAGACCCACACCGCCGATCCCGAACACCGCCGCCCGGGAACCGGGCTCCAGTCGGGCCGTATTGAAGACGGCGCCAACACCGGTCATCACCGCGCAACCGACCAGAGCCGCGTTCTTCATGGGTACGGTATCATCCACTTTCACGCAATTGTCCACGTGCATGGTGGCGTATTCGGCCATCACGCCACAGGCCCCGAACACGTTCAGCGGCTCGCCGTTGGCATCCCGGGTACGGACGGTGCCGTCCGGCAGAGTGAACATGGCCTTGCGGGCGTTCTCACACAACACCGGCCGGCCGCGAACACACTGGCGGCACTTACCGCACATGGAGATGAAGGAGCTGACTACGTGGTCCCCTTCCTTGAACTCGGTCACCCCTTCACCCACTTCCACCACGACACCGGCGGCTTCGTGGCCCAGAACCAGGGGTGGCGGATAGGGAATCTTGCCGGTGGTGGCGGACAGATCGCTGTGGCACACACCACAGGCCGCAATCTTGATGGTGATCTCGCCCCGCTTGGGGCCTTCCACAGTGATGGTCTCGACCTGAACGGGCTGGCCCCATTCCCGGCAGACCACGGCTTTGGCTTGTCTGTCCATTTTTTACTCCCCTTTTTTGTTAAAGGAGGGGTCAGAATGCAGCATCGGCCATGCCCAGTGCAGTGTCGTCGACCGTTTTCAGCAACTCGGCCACACTCACCACACCCGACAACTCATACCGTGCAAAATACTCACAGGCCCTGAGCTTGCCCTCATAGAAAGCATCGTCCTGCCCCTCTGATCTTGCCAGACCCTCTACGGCTCTCAGTCCCTGTCGAAGCCACAACCAGCCAACCACCACCTGCCCGAACGCATCCAGGTACAGGGTGGCATTGGCCAGGGCCTTTTCCTTATCACCGCTGACCTTGACCGCATTAATGGCCTCGGTGGCGCCGGAGATGGCCCGGGCGGCCTTCTGGAGACGTTCGGCGCTTTCGGCTAGTCGCGAATGTGCACGAGCCTCGCCAACGGTCGCCTCGATGCGGGCCATCAGCTCCTGGTAGAACTCGCCGCCAGCCATGGAAACCTTTCGGCCAAGCAGGTCCAGACCCTGAATCCCGTGGGTACCCTCGTGGATCGGGTTCAGCCGGTTATCCCGGTAGAACTGCTCCACCGGATACTCCCGGGTATAGCCATAGCCGCCATGCACCTGAATGGCCAGGCTGTTGGCTTCCAGGCAATAGCGGGACGGCCAGGACTTGATGACCGGCGTCAGCAGATCCAGCAGGCCGGCGGCCAGATCACGCTGCTCCGCGGTTTCTGCAAATTTCTTCTCGTCCACCAGCATCGCGCCCTGCAGGCACAGGGCCAGCCCACCTTCGACATAGGCCTTCTGAGCCAGCAGCATGCGCCGGATATCGGCATGACGAATCAGCGGTACCTGAGGGCTTTGCGGGTCCTTCTCGCCAATCGGGCGACCCTGCCGCCGCTCCCGGGCATACTCCAGGGCATGCAGGTAGCCGGTATAACCCAGCATCACCGAGCCCAGGCCGACGCCGATCCGGGCTTCATTCATCATATGGAACATGGCGGCAAGCCCCTGATGGGGTTTGCCGACCAGATAACCGACGGCACCGTCCTGCTCACCGAAATTGAGCATGGTTGAGGTAGTACCACGATAACCCATCTTGTGGATGAGGCCGGCCAGGGCCACGTCGTTACGCTCGCCCAGAGAGCCGTCCTCGTTCACCAGGATCTTGGGCACCAGGAACAGGGAAATGCCCTTCACGCCCGGTGGTGCATCCGGCAAGCGGGCGAGCACCATGTGGATGATGTTCTCGCTCAGTTCATGGTCGCCGCCGGAGATGTAGATCTTATTGCCAAACAACCGGTAGCTGCCATCCGCCCGGGGTTCGGCGCGGGTGCGGAGATCCCCTAGCGAGGAGCCGGCGTGGGGTTCGGTCAGGCACATGGTGCCGAAGAACCGGCCCGCCAGCATCTGGTCCGCGTACCGGCTCTTCTGCTCCTCGCTGCCATGGGCCAGGATCAGGTTGGCAGCTGCGATGGTCAGGCCGGCGTAGCCCTGGGTACCCACGTTGGCGCCCTTGAGCAGGCCCACACACATCTGCGCCACCGCCGCCGGCAGTTGCATCCCGCCCCGGTCGTAATCCTGGCTGGCCGCCATCAGGCCGGTGCCCTTGAGCACATCCAGGGCCTTGCGGACTTCCGGCCGCATCTCCACCCGCCCGTTCTCGAAGGTGGGCTCTTCCTCGTCCACCAGGCGGGCGTGCGGCGCAAATTCCTCCGCCGCCACTTTCAGAGCGAGGTCCAGCGCCGCCTGCAGGGTTTCGCGATTGTGTTCCGAGTAGCGCTCGAACCGCAGCACCTGCTCCACGTCGTGCAGCTCATAGAGCTGGAATGCCAGATCGCGAGGGTTGATGATCTTCTGCTGCATGGCGACGCCTCCCCGGTTTACACCACTTCGAACAGGCCGGCGGCGCCCTGGCCACCACCGATACACATGGTCACGACCACGTATTTGGCACCGCGACGCTTGCCTTCAATCAGGGCATGGCCGGTCAGGCGAGAGCCGGTGACACCGTAGGGGTGACCGACCGCAATGGAGCCGCCATTCACGTTCAGCTTCTCCATGGGGATACCGAGCCGGTCACGGCAGTACACCACCTGGGAGGCAAACGCTTCGTTCAGTTCCCACAGATCGATGTCGTCCATGGTCAGGCCGGTGCGCTCCAGCAGCCGCGGAATCGCGAACACCGGGCCGATACCCATCTCGTCCGGCTCGCAACCGGCGACCGCGAAGCCGCGGAAGATACCCATGGGCTCGATGTTGTGCTTCTCGGCGTAGGTGCTGTTCATCACTGTGCACACCGAGGCGCCGTCGGACAGCTGACTGGCGTTACCGGCGGTGATGAACTGGTCCGGACCGCGCACCGGATCCAGGCCGGCGAGACCCTCGAGGGTGGTGTTAGGGCGGTTGCACTCGTCCCGGTCCAGGGTTACCTGTTTCTCGCTGACTTCGCCGGTTTCCTTGTTCTTGACCAGCATGGTGGTGTCGAAAGGCACGATCTCGTCATCGAACTTGCCGGCTTCCTGAGCGGCCGCCGTACGCTGTTGGGAAATCAGGGCGTACTCGTCCTGGGCTTCCCGGCTGACGTTATAGCGCTTGGCCACAATATCGGCGGTCTCGATCATGGACAAATACAGCTCGGGCTTGTTCTTCATCAGCCAGTCGTTGGTGGCGTGGAAACTGTTGATCTTGTCGTTCTGCACCAGGGAAATGGACTCAACCCCGCCGGCCACCATGGCGGGCACCTTCTCGGACACTACCCGCTGGGCGGCGATGGCAATGGACTGAAGCCCGGAGCTGCAGAACCGGTTGATGGAGAGACCCGCGGTCGTGACCGGCAGACCGGCACGAATGGCCGCCAGGCGCGCCATGTTCTTGCCCTGGGCGCCTTCGTGGAAGGTGGCACCGAGGATGACGTCCTCGACGATGGCCGGATCGATACCGGCACGTCTGACCGCCTGCTCAATGACATGACCGGCCATATCGACACTGTGGGTGTTGTTGAGGGCACCGCGATAGGACTTGCCGAGCCCGGTGCGGGCGGTGGAGACGATGACTGCTTCGGACATGGTTGTGTTCCCTTGAAGAAGGGGTCAGAAGAAGGCTTTCTTCAGACCCCGGAGTTTGGTTTGAACGCTGGTGAAGGTGGGGTCAGATGAAGGCGTTCATCTGACCCCACACTCACATCAAAGGTCGCCGAATTTCTTGCCCTCGCTGACCAGCTTCTCCAGCAGCGCTGCCGGCTTCCACTGCTCACCGCCAACGGTATCCTGGTACTTTTTGACGGCCGCAAGGATGTTGTCCAGGCCTTCCTGATCGGCCCAGAACATGGGGCCACCACGGTAGGCCGGGAAGCCGTAGCCGTAGATCCAGACGATGTCGATGTCGATGGAGCGATCAGCGATGCCCTCTTCCAGGATCTTGGCGCCCTCGTTGATCATCACGTACATGCAGCGCTCAAGGATTTCCTGATCGGTGATCTCGCGCGGGGTAATGCCCTGCTCCTTGCGGAACTCCTCGATCAGCTGCTCCACCTCCGGGTCCGGAATCGGCTTGCGGCTGCCTTCCTCGTATTTGTAGACACCCGCCTGGGTCTTCTGGCCCAGACGGCCCTGCTCGGCGAGTTTGTCCATCCAGCTGGCCGGGATGTCCTCGCCGGCCTTGCGACGTTCTTCGCGGATCCGGTAACCGACATCGATCCCGGCCAGGTCGGACATGGCGAACTGCCCCATGGGGAAGCCCAGATCGGTCAGGACCTTGTCCACCTGTTGCGGCGTCGCGCCCTCGTCCACCAGGGACATGGCCTCGGTGCCGCGCTTGTGCAGCATCCGGTTGCCGACGAAGCCGTAGCAGTTACCGACCATGACGCCGACCTTCTTGATCTTCTTGGCGACCGCCATGACCGTTGCCTTCACCTCGTCGGAGGTCTTGCTGCCACGGACATTCTCCAGCAGTTTCATGACGTTGGCCGGGCTGAAGAAGTGCATGCCTACCACGTCTTCGGGGCGCTTGGTGGCGGAAGCGATCTCGTCAATGTCGAGAGTCGAGGTGTTGGAAGCCAGGATCGCACCCGGTTTGCAGACCTCATCCAGCTTGGCGAAAATCTCTTTCTTGATCGCCATGTTCTCGAACACCGCCTCGATGACCAGGTCAGCATCCCGGAAATCATCGTAGGTCAGGCTCGGCGTGATCAGGGCCATGCGCTGCTCCACCTGCTCCTGGGTGAGCTTGCCTTTCTTCGCAGAGTTCTCGTAGTTGCGGCGGATGATCGCCAGACCCTTGTCCAGCGCTTCCTGCTTCACCTCGACGATGGTGACCGGAATGCCCACGTTGGCGAAGTTCATGGCGATACCGCCACCCATGGTGCCGGCGCCAATGATGCCCACGCTCTTCACGTCACGAACCGGAGTGTCCTTGGGCAGACCCTTGACCTTGGAGGCCTCGCGCTCGCCAAAGAAGGAGTGGATCAGGCCCGCGCGCTGGGGCGATTCCATGCACTCCATGAACAGTTCACGCTCGCGCTTCATCCCTTCCTCGAAGGGCAGGTTGAAGGCGGCTTCCACGGCATCGACACACTTGAACGGGGAGAACAGACCGCGAGCGCGCTTTTTCAAGCCTTCGCGGAACTGGTCGAAAACATCACTACCCTTTTCCGCGTCGATCTTGTCGGTAATGTCACGAACCCGGCGCACCGGCTTGCCTTCATCCGCGATCTTCTGGGCAAACGCCAGACCCACGGCGCGGATATCGTCGCCGCCTTCCACCGCATCCAGAATGCCCAACGCCAGGGCATCTTTGGCACCGACGAATTCACCGGTGGTGATCATTTCCAGCGCCTTCTGGGCACCGGTCAGGCGCGGCAGACGCTGGGTACCACCGGCACCGGGCAACAGCCCCAGCTTCACTTCCGGCAGGCCCACCTTCGCGCTGCTCAGGGCCACCCGATAGTGGCAGCTCAACGCGGTTTCCAGGCCACCACCCAGAGCGGTGCCATGAATCGCGGCAACCAGGGGCTTGTCGCTGTTTTCATAGGTGTTGACGACGGTCGGCAGTGACGGCTCCTGCATCGGCTTGCCGAATTCCCGGATATCGGCGCCGGCAATAAAGGTGCGCCCTTCGCACACCAGCAGCAGCACCTTGGCGTCTGTGTCCTTCTGGCCTCGCTCGAGGGCTTCCAGCAGCCCGGAGCGAACAGCGTGGCCGAGGGCATTGACCGGCGGATAGTTCACGGTGATAACGCCGATACTGCCTTCCCGGTTATAGCTTACGACCTCAGACATAATCTCTCCTCGCCTTAATTGAAATGTGATTTTAACTAGCGAAACATGCGTACGATTTAATACAAGTTTCCGGACGGTTTCAACCGTCAATTAAACTACAGACACAAAAAAACCGCAGAATTTCTTCTGCGGTTTTCTGTTTTTTCCGGACCTGGGAAGCATCAACCCGCCAGTTATGGGAGGCGGCGGGCAGGGCAATCCGAAACCTTGCGGAGCCAGGGATGGCGGAGCAGAGCGTACAGGGACGTATTCACAGCGTGTTTCGGATTGCCCTGCCCGCCGGCTCCTCCCCCAAGGTCTGGCAGTTAGACACCCAGCGATTCAATATCACCCGCCAGCATGGCCAGCTGATGGGCAATGGAGCCACGAAGCTTCTCGCCGGAGACCAGATAGGACGGGGCCGCGCAGGTCAGGGCCATGATGGTGCCGTCCTGCAGGTGGATGGGCACACCGGCGGAGTTGATGTTTCGGTCCCACTCGCCCAGGGACAGGCAGAAACCGTGCTCCTTGTAGTCCTTCATGGCCTGCTCCAGACCTTCCTTCTTTTCGGGCCAGGCATCGCCGTACTTGTCGGCCATGGCCTCATCGATCAAATCACGGGCCTTGTCACTGATGGCGCAATAATAGGCGCGGCCGGCAGAAGTCGTGGCCATCGGCAACTTCAGGCCGATTTCCATACGCAGCAGGGAGGCCTCCGGCGGCAGCCGGTTTTCCACGTAAATCATGTGCAGGCGGTCCCGGCAGGTCAGGCCCACAGACATGTTGGTCTGGCGGGCAAACTCATCCATGTACGGCTTGGCCAGCTGGCGTACCTTGAGGTTGGATACGTAGGCGTAACCCAACGCCAGCACCCCGGAGCTGAGCTGGTACTTTTCCAGCTGGGTGTTGTAGCTCAGGTAACCGAGCTTGGTGAGGGTGTAGGTCATCCGGGACACAGTCGGCTTGGGCAGGCCGGTGATGCGGGCAATGTCCTGGTTACCGAGAATAACCGAGCCCTGGCTGAAGGCGCGGAGCACATCCAGGCCGCGGGACAGGGCCTCGACAAACTTGCGATCCTTTTCCGGCTTGACGGGCTCGCCATCACCGGATGCCACTTTCAGTTCCGGTGAACTCTGTTTTGTTCTTGCCATAATCGGGCGTCCTCCAACCGCGTCGCCTGCTCCGGTGTCCGGGATATCAATCTGATGAATGACCAAAGATGCGCCATTTTAATCGCTGAACAAATCAAGTACCAGAAAGTCTTTTCAAAACCCGTGCCAAATGTGAAACACTCTCCGGTTATGTATCAAAACAAAACTCGCAGGGCGATACCCAGTACCGCCTTTACCAGATCTGATCGATATTTTATTCTGCATTGCAAAACAACATAGCAGTGTAAATTGCCAGTTACGACCCGGGAGGTGGAATGAAGGTTCTTTTTGTCGCAGGTGACCCCAAGCCGGAACGCTGGACGGTGCCCATCAAGGAACTGTTGCCAGAGGCGGAGGTCCACGTCTGGGACCCCGAGGGCCCGGCTGTCGATGCCGACTACGCCATCGTCTGGCAGCCGCCGGCGGAGCTGTTCGAGCGTGAGAAGCATCTCAAAGCGGTCTTCAATCTCGGGGCCGGCATCGACGGGCTGCTGAAGGTCCCAAACCTTCCTGAGGACCTGACCGTTGTCAGGCTTGAGGACGCGGGCATGTCCGTGCAGATGGCGGAATATGTTCTGCACCAGCTTCTCGAGGCCAGCCGAGGCATGGAAACCTACCGGGAGCAGCAACGCCGGGGCATCTGGAAAATCCACCGTCCGATCAAGCGCAGCGAATGGCCGGTGGGCGTCATGGGGCTCGGACACATCGGCAAGCGGGTGGCCCGCACTCTGGCGGATCTGGATTACCGGGTGAATGGCTGGGCCCGGGGCGAGCACGACCTTGAGGGTGTCAGCACCTATGCCGGACCGGACCAGTTGGGTGACTTCCTGAAATCCACCCGGGTTCTGGTCAACACCCTGCCCCTGACCGATGAGACCCGGGACATTATCAACTACGAACTGCTGAGCCAGCTGCAGCCCGGCGCTGTGCTGATCAACGTCGGCCGTGGTGAGCATCTGGTCGAGGAGGACCTGTTAAGGGCCCTGGACGAAGGCAAGCTGGTGCGGGCTTCACTGGATGTGTTCCGCAAGGAACCGCTTCCGGAAGGCCATCCGTTCTGGCAACGCAATGAAATCACTATCACTCCGCACATCTCCGCCCGAACACTCCGGGATGCCACCCTGGAGCAGATCACCGGTAAAATCCGGGATCATTCACAGGGCCGCCCCATCACCGGGATTGTCGATACCAACCGGGGTTATTGAGCCCCGAGTAACCAGGCACCGGTCACGCGGTCGGTGCCAGCCAGGCCACCAGGGCTGTCAGGACCAGCATTAGCGGAACGGCAATCAACACGAACCGTCCGTTCCAGCGAAACGCCACCACCCACCGCGACACCTGCCCGAACCGGGAAAGCAGCATCACCGAGGGACCGAACGGCGACAGCATCATGGCGAGGGAGAACCCGATCACCAGGGCTACGGCAACCGGTAGCGGATTCAGGCCAGCGGCCACCAGTTGCGGCAAAAAACCGGCCTGAACGCTCAGGACGGTGATGGGGATGATCCCGATCATGGAAAACAGGGGCATGATCAGCATGCCCAGCATCGCCAGCAGGAACACCCCGCCACCGCTTGTCACCAGACCGGTCAGTGCATCGGCCGGTATCACCGCAGATAACGCCACCCCCAGAATCGCCGAAGCGGCGAAGATGGCCATCTCATTATTCATGGTCCAGATCTGTTCGGTCCCTTCCTTCAGAACCGGCATCAGGCGCCGCGCCTGCCACAGCATGTAAAGCAGGGTCACCGAGGGAACCGCCAGCATGGCCGCCACCGAGACCTTGACCCCCATCGTCCCCACCAGGGCCGCCATAGCCACAAAGACCACCAGTATGATCAGCAACAGACGGCCGGTGCCGGCCGGCCAGCCTTCCAGAGCCATCCGCTCACTACTGACCTTTCGGAAACGACGCTGCTCCAGCATCCAGCCCACCAGTATCAACAAGCCGGCGGCGATCAACCCGAACGGTAACAGCAGGGACCAGCTCAACTGGGGCAGTTCCCGGGTCAGGATCGCAACCGCCACGCTGGTCGGCGCGACCAGAGGCACCAGGGCAAACCCTCTCAGCGCACTGATCAGAACGCTGCGCAGCCACTGAAGACGAGACTCTCCGGTTATACCCCTCTCCCGAAGGGTTTCCGACAGGGTTCCGCAAAGCAGACTCATCATGCCAAAACTGAGTACAGACGCGATGCCGCAACTCACCGCCGCATACTTGGGGTATAGCCATAGGGGCCGCCCACCGAGCAGGACATCATGGATCCGGCGCAACACCTCGAACCGGCGCACGAGGCACTGCATCATCCCGAGGCTGCCCAGGAACGCCGAATAGAAAGCCGCATCCGATGCTGCCTTCACCAACTGTCCGGCACCCAGGACTCCATAGCCCGCAAGCCCGCCAAGCACGGCAAGGGAAAGCAGAAACAGCATACGGGCATAGACCTGCAGGCCTCCGCCGCCGGCAAGGAAGACCGCAACAAAGAGGCATCCGGCAAATGCACTCAACCACTGAGTGCCAAGGCAGATGGCAACCAGCTCAGTCAGTACCGCCAGCGACACCAGCCATTGCAGAACCCCGCTCATTACCGGCCCGACTCATAACGATTGATCACTGCCTGCTTTTCCATCACACCCGGATCAGCCTTTTGCCATTCGATTACAAAACTGTATTTCGCCCAACGAAACCATGGTAGCACACATTGACGGGGAATTTGATGATCGAACCTCCCGCCCTTTGCCTGTCGGGGAACACGAATGGCTTTCGCAGTCTGGAATCGCCTGCTGGATGTCGACTTATAACTGGAAGATCCCGGGTCGGATAGTGGTTCCGACCCGGGCGGCATGATCAATGCCAGCGTTGGCGATGAACACCTACGAGGGTACCCACGATGTCCACGCCCTGATTCTGGGTCGCGGCCAGACCGGCATTCAGGCGTTCGGCTGATCTTTCGCCGGCAACTCAGGCCTTGAACAAAGCAGCCCCTCGCAATGTGGGGCTGCTCTCTATCTGACCGTCGTCTCTTTACTCGATCTCCACCAACACCTCACCGGGCACGACCCGATCTCCCTTGGCGATAAACACGCCCTTGACCGATCCGGAAATGGTCGCCTTCACCTCGGTTTCCATCTTCATGGCTTCGATGATCAGCACGGGATCGCCGGCCTGCACCTCGTCACCCTCATTGACCAGCACATCCACGATGTTACCGGGCATGCTGGTGGTGACATCACCCTCTTTGGTGGCACTGGCACGGCCACCGCTCCTGGCACTGCCCTCGTTTCCATCTCCGTGGGACTCCAGGTGAATTTCTTCGGGCACACCATCCACTGTCATATAGAACCGGCGTTCGCTGTCGCTGACCGGATTGGCGCCGGTCACGTGGATATCATAGCTCTCGCCATGCACGGTGATCTTGAATCGGGTATCCACCGGACCGCTATTGCTTTTGGCCGGCATCGGCTCCAGAGGCTCCGGCTGGAGCGTGCCATCCCGCCGCTGTTCGAGGTAGCTCCGGGCCTGGTCCGGGAACATGGCGTAGGTCAGGACATCTTCCTCACTGTTCGCCAGTTCACCCACCTGCTCGCGCAGTTCATTCAGCTCCCGCGGGATCAGGTTGGCCGGACGCTCTTCCACCAGCTCCTCCCTGCCGACCGCGCGACGCTGCAGCTCCTTATCCACCGCCGCCGGCGCCTTGCCGTACCAGCCCTGCAGGTATTTCTTCACCTCGTTGGTGATGGAGTCGTAACGCTTGCCCGCCAGCACGTTGATGACCGCCTGGGTGCCCACGATCTGGGAGGTCGGGGTGACCAGCGGCGGATAACCCAGATCCTTGCGGACCCGAGGAATTTCCTCGAACACATCCTGGATGCGGTCCAGGGCACCCTGCTCCTTCAGCTGGTTGGCCAGGTTGGACATCATGCCTCCCGGCACCTGCGAGAGCAGCACGGACGTATCCACACCGTTGTAGTCGCTCTCGAACTGGTGGTACTTCTTGCGCACCTCCCGGAAGTGGCGAGTGGCCTTATCGAGCAATTCCAGGTTCAGGCCGGTCTCGAAACCGGCATCATGCAATGAAGCCACCAGGGATTCGGTGGGCGGATGACTGGTGCCGCCGGCGAAGGCCGACAGGGCGGTGTCGATGTGATCGACTCCGGCCTCCATGGCCGCCCACTGGCACATGGGCGCCATGCCCGATGTGGCGTGAGAGTGCAGAAACACCGGCAGGTTCAGGGTCTGCTTCAGCTTGCCCACCAGTTCGGCGGTCACCGCCGGGGTCAGCAGACCGGCCATGTCCTTGATGGCAATGCTGTCTGCACCCATCTCCGCCATGGCTTTGGCCTGCTCCAGGTAGGCGTCGGTGCTGTGCACCGGACTGACGGTATAACAAATGGTGCCCTGGGCATGCTTGCCGGCCTTTTTCACCGCCTTGATGCTGGTTTCGAGGTTGCGAACGTCGTTCAGCGCATCGAAGATGCGGAAGACGTCCATGCCATTTTCCGCTGCCTTGGCAACAAAGGCTTCGACCACATCATCGCCGTAATGACGATAACCCAGCAGGTTCTGGCCGCGGAGCAGCATCTGCAAACGGGTATTAGGCAGCGCCTTGCGCAGGGTGCGCAGGCGCTCCCAGGGATCTTCTTTCAGGAAGCGCACGCAGGCATCGAACGTCGCGCCGCCCCAGCATTCCAGAGACCAGTACCCGGCCTGATCCAGCCATTCACAGGCCGGCAGCATGTCCTCGGTACGTAGCCGCGTGGCGATCAGGGACTGGTGAGCATCTCGCAGGATGACGTCGGTAATATGAATCTTGCGCTTGGTCATGGGATCTCTCCGATAATCTTTTACAGGCCCGCCTGGGCTGCGATGGCCGCAGCGATGGCAGTGGCGATGGATTCAGGACGGGTCTTGGTGCTGTATTCCAGCAACTGCGGATTCCGCTCGACAAAGCCGGTGTTGAAGTCAGCGGCCCGGAACTCCGGGTGCTCCAGAATCTGCTTGTAATAGGGAATGGTGGTCTGGACCCCATAGATACCCATGTCGCCCAGGGCTCGCCGGGAGCGTTCGATCAGCTCCGGCCAGTCCATGGCCCAGACAATCAGCTTGGCGCACATGGAGTCGTAATAAGGCGGAATCTCGTAGCCGGTGTACATGTTAGCGTCGGTGCGCACGCCCGGACCGCCGGCAGAATAATAACGGCTGATCCGGCCGAAGCTGGGCAGGAAGCCGTTCTTCGGATCCTCGGCGTTGATCCGGAACTGGGCCGCAAAACCGCGATAGCTGATGTCTTCCTGTTTCAGTCCCAGGGGCTCGCCGGCGGCAATGCGGATCTGGGCCTTGATGATGTCGACCCCGGTGATTTCTTCGGTGATGGTGTGCTCCACCTGCACCCGGGTGTTCATCTCCATGAAGTAGAAACTGCCATCATGGTCCAGGAGAAACTCCACGGTCCCCGCGTTGACATAGCCACACTGCTTCGCCACCCGTTTCGCCAGGTCGCCAATGTACTCCCGCTGACTTTCCTCCAGTTGAGGCGACGGCGCCAGCTCGATCAGCTTCTGGTTGCGGCGCTGGATCGAGCAGTCCCGTTCATACAGATGAACCACGTTGCCATGGGTATCCGCCAGGATCTGGACCTCGATGTGGCGCGGCTCGATGATGCATTTCTCCAGGAACACCTCGGCACTGCCGAACGCCTTGGTGGCCTCGGAAATCACGCGCTCGTAGTTCTGGCGCAGTTCCTTTTCGTTATCACAGCGGCGAATGCCACGCCCGCCACCGCCGGAGGTGGCCTTCAGCATGACCGGGTAACCGATGTCTGTTGCCTGGGCAACCGCATCTTCGACGCCCTCAAGGTTGCCCTCGGAGCCCGGTGTCACCGGCACACCTGCGGCGACTGCCGTTTGCCGCGCCTGGGTTTTGTCCCCCATGGAGGCAATGGCTTCCGCGGAAGGCCCGACAAAGGTAATGCCCCGTTCCCGGCAGATCGCCGGCAATTCCGCATTCTCGGACAGGAATCCGTATCCGGGGTGGAGCGC
The DNA here is from genome assembly GCA_018623515.1 of Marinobacter sp. Lineage (GTDB taxonomy): Bacteria > Pseudomonadota > Gammaproteobacteria > Pseudomonadales > Oleiphilaceae > Marinobacter. Next base: position 8,126 of record JAAZVL010000013.1, on the reverse strand, counting down.
ATCACAGCCGGTCTCTACCGCCAGATTGACGATGTGATGCGGGTTCAGGTATCCCGATAGCGGATCCTTGCTGATGAGATAGGACTCATCCGCCTTCTTGACGTGCAGCGAGTACTCGTCGGCTTCCGAATGAATAGCGACTGAGCGGATGCCCAGTTCACTACAGGCCCGGGCAATCCTGACCGCAATCTCTCCGCGATTGGCGATCAGCAGCTTCCGTATAGCCATGGAATATCCTCCAGATGGTGGAAGTCGTTCATTTCAAGCGATGGGGTTAGGCAGCAGAGGCACCACCCGAGGGTTGGCCGTCAGGCCCGAGGGTGGTGCGGGCAATCTCACGTTACATTGGGGCGTCCTGCATGGGCGTCCTTTGATATGACGAAAGTCGTACGTAGTTTCACGTGTGCGAAGCTCGTCTTCAATACGGGTTTTTGGGCCCAAAACATCGATTTTTTCGATTAATTACCCGACCAGGTCTCGTTGCTCCATCCGAAAGCCCGGGCAAGTACAAGAAAAAAGCCCCGGCTCGGGGGAGTGTGAGCCGGGGCAAGAGAGTGCAATGCACCTGAAGTTATCTAACTCATCAAGAAGAAGGCCAGATCAGAAGCTCAGCTTCGCCGAAGCCATGACCTGCTCGTACTGCTCACTGCCCGTGGTGGCGATCTCGCCAAAGTCCCAGTATGCATACTCGATACCCAGGGTCAGGTTCTTGTGAGCAGACCAGAGCAGGTTGGCGTGGACGGAGGTAGAGCTGTCGAAGTAGCTGAGCGTGCCCTTCGGGGAAAACTCCAGGTCATCCACAATCTCGGTATGGGAGACCGTCAGGGACGAACGCCACGTCGGCGACCAGAAGTGGCGGTAGGCAGCGGTGGCACCATAGGTTTTCAGTGGCTCTACCTCACCTGCCGCCAGGGCGCCAAGGTCCACGTCCGGATAGGTCAGCAGCCCCATGTACCGACCCAGTGCACCGTAGCTGTACTGCAGACGGAGGTCGTCACGCCCAACGGTGGGGATACGTGCGCTCAGGGACACGGCACCGGTCAGCCTGGTTTCATCGGCGGCGTCATCTTCGATGTTACGCAGGACACCGGCAATGGAATAGAAGCCATAATTGCCGCGGATCTGGTAGCGAGCCGTCAGGTCCGGATATGACTGGTCATCATAGGAGTTGCCATAGTAGCCGTCTTCCGGGTTCTCCAGTGCCACCATCAACTTGCCACCCGGCGCCGCCATGTTGTATCGCAGCATGGGCTGGGTCACATAGATGAACGCTGCCTGCTTGCCCTGGTTCAGGATTTCCGGCATGGCAGCCAGGTCGGTGAAGGTTGTGTAGGTCTGGCCGGCATCCCACCCGTTCCAGGACGCATAGGCCTGCCGCAGCCGAGGCGAATAACTGTTGGAAACGATCTCGTTACCGGTCTCGCTGAAGCCGTCGTTCAGGTCCTGGTTGAAATCCATCTCGATGTACGTGGTCAGATCATGGCCTACGACATCCCCGGTTTTAGTGCCAATGCTGATTCTCGATTCCCGGGCACTGAAACCTGATTTCCAGTCGCTGTCTTCTCCGGCGGCGGCCTTGGCAAAGGTCCGCGGCAGGCCGATGGAGTAGTTATTCAGGGAGCCGTTTCCGCCGGACCCGAAAATTGCGTCCGCCTTGATAAAACCACCGAAGGAAATGGTGGTGTCGCCAATCTTGATGCCGTCTCCATCCCGGAGCAGGTAGGTGTTGTCTTCCTGCAGCTCCGGCGCCGTGGACACGGCCCCGGCAAGCTTCTCCTCCAGTATCTGCACCCGCTGGCGCAGATCTTCCAGTTCACTGCCGCTCTGGGCAGCTGCCGGTGTTGATGCCAGAACGAGCAAGGGAGCCCCGGTAAGGGCAATGGCACGGACAAGCGAGCGGGGATTAAAGCGAGTTATTGTTGTCATCTTTTGACCTCGTAGCGGAGTGTGTTGCTTTATTTGTTGTAGATCTCCGGCACTGGCTGCCTCGGGCACCGATTCATTACGATATTTCGCTGTGCGGTATTTTCATTATTTTATGTTCCGCTTAGCAGTACCAGTTTCCGAGTTTGCGAATATAGACAATCATTTCCGACCGAACAAGTCCGTGAAACCAATTTTTTACGAAATGCGCATCCAGAATCGGTTATCGGGTTTCATTTTTATTGACAGTTCCAGACTGATTGGAGGATCATTGAGTAATTCTGCTATGCGGTATAACTTTTCGCTGAAACGCCAAAACGAGGTTGTCTCATGAACATGAACTACACGGCCGAGGAACTCGCTTTTCGCGACGAAGTGCGCGCGTTCCTGGATAAGAAGCTGCCGGCGGATATTGCCGCCAAGGTGAAGGGCTTTCGCCGGCTGTCCAAAGAAGACCACCAGCGGTGGCAGAAGATTCTGAGTGAGCAGGGCTGGTATGCCACCCACTGGCCGGAGGAGTACGGTGGGGTGAAGTGGACCCCGGTTCAGAAGCACATCTGGGACGAGGAATCCTGCCGTTACGGCGTGCCCCGCTCAATTCCGTTCGGCGTCAACATGGTGGCCCCGGTCATCATCAAGTTCGGCAACGAAGAACAGAAGCAGCGATACCTTCCGCGAATTCTGAGTGGCGAAGACTGGTGGTGTCAGGGTTACTCCGAGCCGGGCGCTGGTTCTGACCTGGCGTCTCTGAAGACCCGCGCCGTACGCGAGGGCGACCATTACATCGTTAATGGCCAGAAGACCTGGACCACCCTGGGCCAGCACGCCAACATGATTTTTTGCCTGGTGCGCACCAACACCGAGGTGAAAGCCCAGGAAGGGATATCCTTCCTGCTGATCGACATGAACACACCGGGTATCACCGTGCGTCCGATCATTACCCTGGACGGCGAGCACGAAGTGAACGAGGTGTTCTTCGAAGACGTGAAAGTGCCGGTGGAAAACCTGGTGGGCGAGGAGGACAAGGGCTGGACCTACGCCAAGTACCTGCTGACCTACGAGCGCACCGGCCTGGCCGGAATCGGTCTGTCCAAAGCTGCCTTGCAGCACCTCAAGGAATTGGCATCCCGCCGCCTGAAGAACGGCAAGCCACTGATCGAAGATACGGCCTTCAGCCAGCGTATTGCCAAGGTGGAAATCGATCTGATGGCCGCAGCGATCAGCAACCTGCGCATCATTGCTTCAGTCGAGGGTGGCGGGGTTCCGGGAGCGGAGAGCTCCATGCTCAAGGTGCGTGGCACCGAAATTCGCCAGTCCATCAACGACCTAGCCCGCCGCGCAATCGGCCCCTACGCGATTCCTTTCGTGGAGGAGGAACTGGATCTGGACTACGACGGCGACTACCTCTCAGACGAGAACGCCGCACCGCTGGCCGCCCAGTACTTCAACAACCGCAAGCTGTCGATTTTCGGCGGATCCAACGAGATCCAGAAGAACATCGTGTCGAAAATGATTCTCGGGCTTTAAGGAGGCGACCATGGATTTCCGACTCAACGAAGAGCAGCAGATGCTGCAGGACACCGTGGCCCGCCTGGTACGCGGTGAATACAGTTTCGAAAAACGCCTGGAGTTCAGTGAATCCGATCTGGGTTTCAGTGAGCACTTCTGGAAGCAGCTGGGCGAACTGGGCCTCACCGCGGTTCCCTTCCCCGAAGAACTCGGCGGCTTTGGCGGCACCGGTGTTGAAGTCCAGAGCGTCATGACCGAACTGGGCCGCGGCCTGTGCATCGAGCCCTACCTGCAGTCGGTCGTCCTGGGTGGCGGGCTGATCAGCCAGGCGGGCAACGACCAGCAGAAAGAGCAGTGGCTGGGCGGCATCGCCAGTGGTGAAACCCGGGCCGCCGTTGGTCTGCAGGAACCCCAGAGCTTCTACGACCTCAACAACGTGGAAACCCGCGCTGAAAAATCCGGCGATGGCTACGTGCTCAACGGCCGGAAGTCGGTGGTGATTGGCGGCCATTGCGCCGACGTGCTGGTGGTCTCCGCCCGCATCGGTGGCGACACCCAGGATGCCGACGGCATCAGCCTGTTCCTGGTCCGGGCCGATGCCGAAGGGCTTGAGCGTCGCACCTATCCGACCATCGATGGTGCCAAAGGGTGCGATCTGTTTCTGAACAACGTTACGGTTGGCGCGGATGCCCTGCTGGGCGCGGAAGGCAAAGCCGCAGAGGTAATCGAGTATCAGGCCGGTCGCGCCATCGCTGCCCTGTGTGGCGAGGCCGTGGGCGTGATGGAAGTGGCCTGTGACCTGACCCTGGAGTACCTGAAACAGCGCAAGCAGTTCGGCGTGCCCATCGGTCGGTTCCAGGTCCTCCAGCATCGCATGGTGGACATGATGTCCGAACTGGAACAGGCCCGCTCCATGGCCATCCTGGCCGCCAGCGTGGCCGATGAGCCCCAGAGCGACGAGCGGCGTCGCATCCTGGCAGCCGCCAAGAACGTGATCGGCCGCAGTGGCCAGTTCATTTCCGAGCAGGGCATCCAGTCTCACGGCGGCATCGGCATGACCTGGGAATACAACTTTGCCCACTACGCCAAGCGCCTGATCATGATCAACCACCAGCTCGGCGATGACGATTTCCACCTGGAGCGTTACGCCACCCTGTTACAGGCCAGCTAACCCCCTTCATCAGTGAGCCTGGGGCCTCTTTCCACCAGTCAGAGGCCTTTTCCGGGGGTGGCCCAACAGCCATCCCCTTTTTTTGTTTCCGGGCGGCGGCGTCCCTGCGTCCTGTCCTTGTGCAAAGGTGATAACCATGACAACAGACACCACAAACCAGGACACCGAAGACCTGAAAAAAGCCGAATGGAAGGTAAGAACCGAGCTGGCCGCCGCCTACCGGCTGGTTGCCCTGTTTGGCTGGGATGACCTGGTGTTTACCCATCTGTCCGCACGGGTACCCGGCCCCGACCACCACTTCCTGATCAACCCCTACGGCCTGCTGTTCCACGAAATCACCGCTTCGTCTCTGGTCAAGGTCGATCAGAATGGCGAGGTGCTGGAATCCGGCAGCATCAGCCGTGTCAATCCGGCGGGCTTCACCATTCACAGTGCTGTTCACATGGGCCGTAAGGACGCCGGTGCCGTCATGCACCTGCACGCCGCCGATGGTGTCGCCGTCTCGGCGCACCGCGATGGACTGCTGCCGCTGAGTCAGACTGCCATGCTGTGCCTGGAGCATCTGAGCTATCACGACTACGAAGGCGTTGCACTCAACCTGGACGAACGGGAACGCCTGATCCGGGACCTGGGCGACAAATCCATGATGCTCCTGCGCAACCACGGCGTGCTCACTGCCGGCAAGGACGTACCCGAGACCTTTACGTATCTGTATTTTCTGATGAAAGCCTGCGAGATCCAGGTCAAGACCCAAAGCTGCGGACCGGTTCACCTGCCCTCGGAAGCAGCAATCCGGACCACGGCCGAACAATCCCAGTCCCTGGGCATGGCCGCCCGCCTGACCTGGCCGGCGCTGGTGCGATTGCTGGACAGCAAGAATCCCGGCTACGGGGTGTAAGCCCGACCCTCAACCGATTGCCAGGAGAGCCCAATGGTTTCAGTCGCGATCAACGATCTGGAGAGCTACAAAGGCGTGGTCATCGGCCACAGCCCCTGGACCACCATCAGCCAGGACATGATCAATGCGTTCGCCGATGCCACCGGTGATCATCAGTGGATCCACGTGGATGTCGAGCGGGCGAAGCGGGAGTCGCCCTGGAAGAGTCCGGTGGCTCATGGCTACCTCACCGCCTCCCTCATTCCCATGCTCAACAGCCAGGTCCTGAAGGTTACCGGAACCGCCGCAACCATTAACTACGGTCTGGACAAGCTTCGGTTCCCGTCTGCGGTGAAAGCTGGAGCAGAAATCCGCAGCAAGGTCGAGCTGAAGGAGCTGGCGCAGATCGACGCCAGACGAGTGCTGGCAACCTACCACACCACCATCGAAATTCGCGGCGAGGACAAGCCCGCCTGCGTGGCGGATAACCTGGCCATGTATGTTCTGGAGTCATAGAAAGAACGGGAAAATTAGACTAGGGGGCAAGTGCACGGGTTCAGGTGCACCCAAGGACAGATGCCACCCCCGGGGTCAGATGAAAACCTTCATCTGACTCCACCTTCATGCCAGAAATTCGAACCAGTCCTGATACGAAAACGGGGTCAGAAGAAAGCATTCTTCTGACCCCATGTCTGGGCCGCTTCAGCGCCGCTCGATTCAGCTGGCCAAGGAAGCCTCATACTCCCGAATCATCGAGTACAGCTCATCCTTCAGATGCAGGCGCTGCTTCTTTTTGTCCTCCAGGTATTCATCGGAGGTGTTCTCGGCACCACTTTCAATGCGATGAATTTCATGGTCCAGCTCATGGTACTCATCGAACAGCTTGGCAAAGTGCGTGCTGCCGGTCTTGAGCATGTGGATCGCTTCCCGTGACTCGGGCAGTTCATGGATCAGGTCGTGTTTTTCGAGGGACATGGTGGCTCCTGCCAGGATGGAATGAAGTTCTCTAATTCAGTCTAGAAAACCCGTGGTCATGCCATCTTGACGCTGGTCAACATCACTGTTCGGAGTCCCCTTCCGGCTCATCCCGACGAACCCTCAGAAAACTGGCAAAGCGGGGAAGCCCGGTCGCCGTGTAGCCCTGATGCTTGAAGGTGATCTGCTGCCCCGGTTCTGGTGGATTGCCACGTTCCTCGTCCGAGAACCCGGTACCGATACGGAAGCGGCGACCATCCGGCAATTCGACCAGCAATGACCCCATCACCCCTTCGTATTTACCCTGACCCTCTATGTGGTCCACTACCACTGCCTCGGCATCCTGGAAGGTTTTCACTTTCAACAGGTCATCCGACCGGCCTGCCAGATAGAAGCTGGCCCTGCGTTTAAGCATCAGACCTTCGCCGCCGGCAGCCACGATTCTATTCAACTCCACGACCAGTGCCTGATGGCTGGATATCGGGTGCTGTTCCACCAGCCGGAGATAAGGTGACTTCGCGGCCCCGACCAGCCGCTTCAGCTTTGCATAGCGTTTGAAGAAAGGGACATGGGGGGCCGGAAGATCAAAAACGTGAAAAGCCACCTGCCTCCATTCTGCATTGTCCGGCCTGGCGGTTCGCACAATGCCGGACAGCTCGGCAAACCGGCCCCGGCCCATCCACAATTCTCCATCAAGCGGATGTGTCGGAAACTCCTCCGTGAACCATGCAGGGGATTGGTAAATGTGCCCTCCCCGGGACCACAACTTTTCACCATCCCAGAAGGCCCGGACACCATCGAGTTTTTCGCTGACCCAATAGTCGAAGAGATCGGTACCCGGTTGATAAACATTCGCCAGAGGCAGGGGATGAGACTCCGGGTAGGCGTGGCCTGCCACAAGGATCAACAGCAGGCACAGGATTGCAACAGTTCTCACACCATGGCTCCGGCGTTCAGATTCGGAACACTGTCCTGCATCCGGTCCCGCAACTGATTCCATGGGAACTCCTGGATGGCCTTGAGCTGGGCCGGATAGCCTTCCTTCTCCCACCATTCCAGGTCCAGCGTAGCCCAGTAGTCTGCCGCCCGACCGCGTTTGCCAGCGGCATCATACTCTGCGGTGGTTGGATCCAGATGCCGATACGGCTCCAGAGCCGGAATATCCGGCAATGGCTGGCTCACATCCATATAACGTTGCAGCTCGTCCCAATGGGCATAGAGTTCATGCTTGAGCGTTGAGTGCACAGACGCCACGGCCGTCTGCCAGCCGGTGTAACGGTGACGCAGCTGCAGCTTGCAACTGGTGGGGCCTTTGGGGTTCACATGAAAGGAGATGTAGGGATCGAACTCGATGAAGGGTGCCTCAAAGGTTTCCTCCCGCCAGGTACGGAACTTCACCATGCCGGTCGGTCGGAAAAAGCCGCAGCCCAGGTCCTTGACGATGAAGTCGGGGTGGCGTTCGAGGAACCAGGTGAAGGGGTAGCGGAAGAAGAGGTGAAGACAGACTATGGCAATTATTGGAAATGTGGCGTGAGTGAGCGCAGCCACAATCCCGGCCTGAATCGCTACAGCGAAGAAAGTGGCAATGGCGCAGAACATCCAGAAACGAAACATGAAATGGTCCGCAAAAGCGCCTGCAAACATCAATAGGAGCTGCCAGCGTGTTTTGAT
>JAAZVL010000271.1 GCA_018623515.1 Marinobacter sp. | reverse complement strand
TGGCAGCGCGCTCGGCCTGGGGCGCAATATTCTTCGGCACGCCCGCCATGGCGCCGGAGTTGGCATCGTTCACGATGGCCTGCATGCCGGTCAGCAGCCCCAGCAGGAACGTCAGTTCATCCTGCTCACTGAACAGGAACGGGCATTCCAGCGGCTCGGCTGCGGGATCAAATTCATAGGCGGCCATCGCCCGCTGGAAGGAGGCATAACGGCGCTTGGCGGTCAGGGCGTTCAGGCGCTTGGCCTCTTCCCGGGCGTCCTTGGCGGCCGCGACATTCCCCTGGTAGTCCGCCCGCAAATAGGCCAGCTCGGCTTCCCAGGCCTTGTACTCGGCGCAGTTGCCTGCCAGCAGCATCAGCAACGAGCCGGTGCTGTCCGGCGCGTCGGTCACGCGGGAGAAGGAATAGAGCAGCGGGTCAATGCCCTCACCCAGCGCACAGGCCATCTTGGGATCGGACATCTGCAACACGTAAGGAGTGGCCTCGCCTTCGGAGTAGTTCGAGAGCACCACACCTGTGGTCGTGTAAATGGGGTTTGCAGAACAGCCGGCAAGCATGATCAGAGCCCCGGCGGTCAGAAGTTTCGAAAAAGCCACGCGACTGCGGCGGTACAAGGTAGCCAGATTGGAAATCATAATTCGCCCTGCTTTGCATTGTTTTTATAAATTGGAAAGGTTTCCCTACCCTCGTTGTCCACGGCTGCAAGGATGCGACCAAAACTGTCAGACAAAAATGGCTCGAATGCCGAAACGGATATGCCGATGAGGCCAATGGCCCTCATGGAAAGGGCTGTCAACCGGATTTTTTGACACAAATCAAAGAATTCGGAAAAACAGTTTCATTGAATGCGGAAATTTAGTTTTCTGGCAAATACAGAATTTAATCAGGCAACGGCCGGGAATCCGAGCATGGCCATAACCTGATCAGTCAGGCCATCCAGGGTCAAACCACCCCGCTCCGGCCGGTACCAGGTGACGGTCCAGCTCAGCGCTCCGGTCAGCATTCGGCGAACCACGAACGGGTCCGCCAGCAGACGCTTTTGCTCACGCAACGTTCGGAGCACATCCAGCCAGAGCGCTTCATAGATATCCCGCAACTCCAGGACTTCTGCCTGCGAATCCTCGGACAGGCTGCGCCATTCGAAAACCAGAACCGCCATCGCCTCCCCGGTCTGGCCATTGATCGATTCCAGTTCAGCCCGCACCAGGGCCCGAAGCTTGTCTTTCGGTGTTTCTGCCGCTTCCATGGCCGCCTGCATCAGGGCAGTGTTCAGCCGGATTGTCTCCACCATCACCGCCTTTAGGATTTCCTCCTTGGTGCGGAAATGGTGGAACAGGCTGCCGGACTGTATGCCCACAGCGGCGGCGAGATCCCGGACAGTGGTGCGTTCATATCCCTTTTCCCGGAACAACCGCGCTGCTTCCGTCAGTAACCGGCCGCGGGCGCCTTGGGGGTCGGAAACGAGGTTTTCGGCAATCAGGGACTGGAGGATCTGGTTCTGGCTCACTACGGCTGTCCGGTTGGCTGATGAGGCCTTTAATACTACCTCAAATTTGCCTGTTTACAAACCAAGCGCTTGCTTGGTATTGTCATTTCCATCCTCCGATAAACCCGCCGCATGCGGGCGACAAAAACAAGGCAGAGAAGATGTCAGATTCCAACCGCAAGACCGTGCGTATCGGCTGTTCCGCCGCCTTCTGGGGCGACACCGAGACTGCCGCCGCGCAGCTGGTCAGGAAAGGCAAGATCGATTACCTGGTGGCGGACTACCTGGCCGAGATCACCATGTCGATCATGGCCGGCCAGAAGATGAAGGACCCGACCCAGGGGTATGCCCGGGATTTTGTCCAGACCGTGATGGGCCCCTTGCTGGGCGAGATCAAGGAGAAAGGCATCCGGGTACTGGCCAATGCCGGCGGGGTGAACCCCGTGGCCTGCCGCGATGCTCTCCAGGGCCTGTGCGACAAAGCGGGTGTCGATCTGAAGATTGCCCTGGTCCTCGGCGATGACCTGCTGATGAAAAAGAAAAAACTCAGCGAAGCCGGCATCACGGAGATGACCACCGGCCAGCCCGTACCGGGCATGATGGTCAGCCTCAACGCTTACCTGGGCGCACCGGGCCTCGTAGCGGCCCTGGAACAGGGCGCCGATATCATTATCACCGGCCGCGTGGCGGACAGCGCCCTGGTACTGGCGCCGCTGGTGCACGAATTCGGCTGGCAGTGGGACGATTACGACAAACTGGCCCAGGGCAGCCTCGCTGGCCACTTACTGGAGTGCGGCGCCCAGGCAACCGGCGGCAATTTCACGGACTGGCAGGATGTCGCGGACGGTTATGCCGACATGGGCTTTCCCATTGCTGAGGTCAGTGCTTCAGGGGAATTTGAAATTACCAAACCGGACGGTACAGGCGGTATGGTCAGCCGGGGAACCGTGGCCGAGCAGCTGGTCTATGAGATCGGCGATCCCCGCGCCTACCTGTTGCCCGATGTGGTTTGTGATTTCACCGGGGTCAGCCTCGAAGAAGCCGGGCCTGACCGGGTAACGGTCAGAGGCGCCCGGGGCCAGCCTCCTACAGACAGCTACAAGGTCTCCGGCACCTGGCCAGACGGATTCAAGTGCACTGTCACCTTCCTGCTGGCCGGCCTTGAGGCCCGCAACAAGGCGCAGACCGTAGCCAAGGCGATTCTCGCCAAGACGTCCCGGCTGTTCAGCGAGCGGGGCCTGCCGGATTACTCGGAAACCAGTATCGAGCTGCTGGGCACCGAAACCACCTACGGGGCCCATGGCCGGGGACAGGACTGCCGGGAAGTGGTGGTGAAAATCAGTACCGCCCACCCGAAGAAAGAGGCCCTGGTGCTGTTCTCCCGGGAGATTGCCCAGGCCGCTACCGGCATGGCGCCGGGAATTACCGGCATTGTCGGCGGGCGACCCACTGTCTGGCCCAAGATCCGGCTGTGGTCCTGTCTGGTCCCGAAGACGGATGTGTCGGTGACCGTGGACCTGGACGGAAGAAATACGCCGGTCCAGATTCTCACGGATGGCGGTTTCGATCCGGACCGGCTGCCGGCGCCCGCCGAGTCCGACTCCGGCCTGGAAACCGACCTGGTCGTCCCCCTGATCGAACTGGCCTGGGCCCGCAGCGGCGACAAGGGCGACCATAGCAACATTGGCGTCATCGCCCGCGATCCGGTGTTCGAACCCTACATCGCCTCAGCCCTGACCGAGGCCGCCGTTGCTGACTGGATGGGCCACACCCTGAACCCGGAAACCGGCAAGGTCACCCGCTGGGCCATGCCCGGCCTGCATGC
>JAAZVL010000082.1 GCA_018623515.1 Marinobacter sp. | reverse complement strand
TGAACACCACCAGCAGGATACCGGCGACCAGCAGAATCTCCAGCAGGGTGGGGACGATGTTGAACAGCGTAAAACGCAGCAGGAAACTGATGCCGTTGGTACCGCGCTCAATGTCCCGGGCCAGGCCACCGGTTTTGCGATCCAGGTGAAAAGCCAGTTCCCGTTGATGCAGATGACGGAATACCAGCAGGGACACCCGGCGCATGGCGCGCTCCGCCACCCGGGCAAAGACCGCGTCCCGCAGCTCGCTGAACAACGTGCTGCCAAACCGGAGGGCACCATAGGCAATCACCAGCACTACCGGGATCCACAGCACCATCTCTGCGCCCCGATTCTGGTCCAGGTAATCGACGATGTACTTGAGGGCGACTGGCGTGGCCACCGTGGCCAGTTTCGCCAGCACCAGCAACGATAACGCCAGGATCACCCGGCCACGGAACTCGGTCAGGTAGGGCCAGAGCCCGGCAATCACTTTCCAGTCGGGCTTGTGGTCGGCGGGGTAATCGTTGTCGGCGTAGGCGCGCACGGGTTTTCCTTCTCGGTCAGGGCAAAATCATCGTTTCAGCCGTATGATGGACAGCGAACAAAGTGTACAGCACTTCCTGTGGATATCCGGAGGCCGACTATCAACACCCGTCACCGTAAAGCCCTGAAACTGGTCTGTGAGTTTATCAGCCCCTACCGGCGGGCGGTCGCCGGCGCTCTGGTAGCATTGGTGATCACCGCCGGCATCACCCTGAGTCTGGGGCAGGGCCTGCGGATTCTGGTGGACCAGGGCCTGGCCACCGAATCGCCGGCCAACCTGGCCCGCGCCATCGGCCTGTTCTTCGTACTGGTACTGGGCCTGGCCTTCGGCTCCTTTGCCCGGTTCTACCTGGTGTCCTGGATCGGGGAGCGGGTGGTGGCGGATATCCGCAAACGGGTTTTCAACCACCTCATCGACCTGCACCCGGGCTTCTTTGAACAGAACCGCGCACTGGAAATCCAGTCCCGGTTCACTGCCGATACCACCGTGCTGCAATCGGTGATCGGCTCGACGGTATCCATTGCCCTGCGTAATCTCCTGATGCTGGTGGGCGGGCTGATTCTGCTGTTCGTCACCAATCCCAAGCTGGCCAGCATCATCCTGCTCGGCTTCCCGCTGGTGATTGCCCCCATCCTGTTCTTCGGTCGTCGGGTCCGGCAGCTGTCCCGCCTGAGCCAGGACCGGGTGGCCGATGTCGGCAGTTATGTGGGCGAGAGCCTTACCCAGATCAAGACCGTGCAGGCGTTCAATCACCAGCCGCAGGATCGCCGGTACTTCGGGGAAGTGTCGGAACGGGCATTCGACATTGCCCGGGCCCGGATCCGACAGCGGGCATGGCTGACCACCCTGGCTATTTCTCTGGTGATGGGGGCCGTGGGCATCGTGATCTGGATTGGCGGCCTCGATGTCATCGAGGGCCGCATCAGCCCCGGTGAGCTGGCTGCCTTCGTGTTCTACAGCCTGTTGGTGGGCGTGGCTGCCGGCGCCATCAGCGAGGTGATCGGCGAACTGCAACGGGCCGCAGGGTCCGCGGCGCGGCTGTTCGAATTGCTGGAAACCCGGTCGGAGTTCGGGCAGGGCAGGACGATAACGGGCCAACTGCCTGAGCAGGTGACCGGTCGAATCGAAATCGACCATCTGCGGTTCTGTTACCCGAGCCGGCCTGATACGCCTGCGCTCGATGATCTTTGCCTCACGATCGAGCCCGGCGAAACCCTTGCCCTGGTGGGACCATCGGGTGCCGGCAAATCCACCCTGTTTGACCTTCTGCTGAATTTCTATCGACCGCAGGCGGGCAGTATCCGGATCGATGGCATCGACACCGGCACGCTCGATCTTGCTGATCTGCGGCGGTGCTTTGCCCTGGTGCCGCAGAATCCGGCGTTGTTCAACGGTTCGGTGGCCGAGAATATCCGCTATGCCCGGCCGAATGCCAGCCAGGCGGAAGTTGAACAGGTCGCGCGCGTTGCCCATGCCCACGAATTTATCCACAGGCTACCTGAAGGCTACGACACCCGGCTCGGCGACAATGGCCTGGGCCTGTCCGGTGGCCAGAAACAGCGTCTGGCCCTGGCCCGGGCTCTGCTGGCTGACGCCCCGGTGCTGTTGCTGGACGAGGCCACCAGTGCCCTGGATGCGGAAAGTGAGCACCTGATCCAGCAGGCAATGCCCGCCCTCACCCGTGGCCGGACCACCCTGGTGATCGCCCATCGGCTGGCCACCGTGCGCGATGCCGACCGGATTGCCGTGCTGCAGGACGGCCGGTTGCTGGCCATCGGCAGTCACCGGAAACTCATGGAAACCAACCCCTTATACCAACGCCTTGCCCGTCTGCAATTCCGGGACCATGAAAAATGAGACAGTGGTCGGTTTGTGGCTGGCGCCCGTACTCCTTACACTGGTAGTCAAACCTACTGACTCCCCAACAGGAGGATCGCAAAGTGAGCAATCAAGAATTGCAGGCACTCAAAGAACGTTACGTGGCAGCAGGCGCGGCAAGTCCCAATGAACAGTTTGCTGATCACGCCCTGAACGCCGAGCTCTGGGATGCCGACGGCAAGCGCATGATTGATTTCGCCGGTGGCATTGGTGTGTTGAACATCGGCCACCGTCATCCGAAGGTGGTGGAGGCCGTCAAGGCCCAGCTGGACAAGCTGATGCACACCTGCCAGACGGTGATGCCCTATGAGGGCTATGTGAAGCTCGCCCAGAAGCTGAGCGAAGTTGTGCCGGTACGTGGCCATGGCAAGGTCATGCTCGCCAACTCCGGGGCCGAAGCCCTGGAGAATGCGGTCAAGATCGCCCGTGCCGCCACCGGCAAGACCAACGTCATCTGTTTCGACGGTGGTTACCATGGCCGCACATTTATGACCATGGCCATGAACGGCAAGGCCGCGCCCTACCAGACCGATTTCGGTCCCATGCCGGGCATGGTTTATCGCGCACCCTATCCGGTGCCGTACCACGGCGTATCCGAGGACGAAGCGCTGCGCGGACTGGCGATGACCATGAAGGCCGACTCTCCGGCCCGCAACACCGCCGCCATCGTGCTCGAACCGGTGCTGGGTGAGGGCGGTTTCTATCCGGCGCCGAAGAGCTTCCTGGAAAAGGTCCGCAAGATCTGCGATGACAACGACATCCTGATGATCGTCGATGAGGTCCAGAGCGGCTTTGGCCGTACCGGCAAGATGTTCGCCATCGAGCACAGCGGTATCGAGCCGGACATCATGACCATGGCCAAGTCCATGGCAGACGGTATGCCGATCTCCGCGATTGTCGGCACCGACAAGGTCATGGATTCCTCCGGCCCGAACTCCCTGGGCGGCACCTACACCGGCAGCCCGACAGCATGTGCTGCAGCCCTCGCAGTATTTGACGTGTTCAAGGAGGAGGACATCCTGGGCAAGAGCCAGCGTCTGGGCGAGAAGCTGAAGGCGCGGTTCGCCCAGTGGGAGGAGCAGTTCGAGCATGTGGATAACGTGCGGAATCTCGGCCCCATGGCGGCGATCGAGCTGGTGGAAAGCAAGGATTCCCACAAGCCGATGCCCGAACTGGCGGCTGCGGTCACCAGGAAAGCCAAGGAGAAAGGTCTCATCCTGCTGAGCTGCGGCATGTATGGCAACACGCTGCGTTTCCTCATGCCGGTCACCATCGAGGATGATGTTCTCGAAGAAGGCCTGGCGATTGTCGAGGAAAGCCTGAAAGAGGCAGGCGCCTGATAGCCAAACGATGTCTGCCAGCCGGGCCCCCGGGGCCCGGCCACACCTCTCTTCGAATACCTCCGGAATCATCGTATACTGCCTGAACACGTTTATTCACCGGGCCTGTTCACACAGGCTGTTCAACCAGGTAATTCAATGACTCCGGACACTTCCCGATCCGTTCCCGATCACAAGCCCCGCCCCTGGATTGATCTGCTGGTCAGTATCATCATTCCCTCGGTCATCCTCATGAAGTTCAGCGGGGACGAACATCTGGGCAGCGTGAACGCCCTGATCATCGGCCTGGCCTTCCCCCTGGGCTGGGGCCTGTTCGAGCTGGTGCGTTACCACAAGAAGAACTTTATTGCCCTGCTTGGCCTGATCAGTGTGGGACTGACTGGAGGCATCGGTCTGCTCGAGCTCAATTCCCAGTGGTTGGCTATCAAGGAAGCGGCGGTGCCGGCCATCATCGGTCTGGCCGTGCTGATCTCCACCCGAACCCGGTATCCACTGGTGCGGACTCTGCTGTACAACCCATCGGTGCTGGATGTCGACAAGATCCAGGAACGCCTGGTGCAGGAGGGCAGGGAAAGAGAATTCGAGGCACGGCTGCTCAAGGCCAGTTACTTCTTCGCCGGTACCTTCCTGTTCTCTTCGATCATGAACTACGTGCTGGCGAAATGGATCGTCACCAGTCCGTCAGGGACCCAGGCATTCAACGAGGAACTCGGGCGGATGACCCTGGTGAGTTACCCGATGATTGCCATCCCGTCGATGGTGATGATGTTGCTGATCTTCTGGTATCTGTGGCGCACCATCCGCCGGCTGACCGGCTACAGCCTCGAGGACGTCATGGCGCCGCATCTGCTGGAAAAGGAACGGGAGAAAGAGAAAGCAAGGTCCGGGGAGCAGACGTCCGGCAAGTAAAGTTTTAACGCTCTGGGAAATAAACAGAATTTTTTTAAAATGAAAAGGCGGGAAGCTCTCACTTCCCGCCTTTTTTATGCCTTGGTTCCGGACACTTACACGTCCAGATTGGTCACTTCCAGGGCGTTGGTCTGGATGAAGTCACGGCGCGGCTCCACATCATCCCCCATCAGGGTGGTGAAGATCTGGTCCGCGGCGATGGCGTCCTCGATGGTGACTTTCATCATCCGGCGGGTTTCCGGGTCCATGGTGGTTTCCCACAGCTGCTCCGGGTTCATCTCGCCCAGGCCCTTGTAGCGCTGGATGTTGAGCCCCCGCTGGGCCTCTTTCATCAGCCAGGCCAGGGCGCCCTCGAACGACAACACCGCCTGCTTACGCTCGCCACGCTGGATATAGGCGCCTTCCTCAATCAGTCCCTCCAGGGTCTCGCCCATGCGGGCAATGGCGGCATAGGAGGAGGACTCGAAGAAATCGTGACTGAACACGTGCTCATGGGGAATGCCGTGCACGTAGATGGTGACCTTGGGCAGGAACAGGCCGCGCTCTTCGTCCCGGGTGACCGAGAAGGTGTACTTGGTGCCGGTGCGGGTATCCAGGTTCAGACCCTCGCCCAGACGGCCGACCCAGCGGGCGACCGCCTCTTCGTCCTTCAGATCGTCCATCTTGAGCGTGACGTTATGCAGCATCTGCTCCAGGACCTTGGCGGGATAGGCCCGGGACAGACGATCAATCATCGCCATCACAGCCTGGTAATCCTTGACCATGGTCTCGAGAGCGGAGTCCTTGATGGCCGGTGCATCGGGGTTCACGAACAGCTGGGCACCTTCGAGTGCGGTCTGGGTCAGATAGGCTTCCTTGGCCTTCTCGTCCTTCAGGTACTGTTCCTGTTTGCCGCGCTTGACCTTGTAAAGGGGCGGCATGGCGATGAAGACGTGGCCACGCTCGATGATTTCGCGCATCTGCCGGAACAGGAAGGTCAGCAGCAGTGTCCGGATGTGGGATCCGTCCACGTCGGCATCGGTCATGATGATAATGGAGTGGTAACGGAGCTTGTCCGGATTGAACTCCTCGCGGCCGATACCACAGCCGAGGGCCGTGATCAGGGTACCCACTTCCGCCGAAGACAGCATCTTGTCGAACCGGGCCTTCTCCACGTTCAGGATCTTGCCCTTCAACGGCAGGATGGCCTGAGTCTTGCGATCCCGGCCCTGCTTGGCGCTGCCACCCGCGGAGTCACCCTCCACAATGAACAGTTCGGACAGGGCGGGATCTTTTTCCTGGCAATCGGCCAGTTTGCCGGGCAGGCCGGCAATGTCCAGGGCACCCTTGCGTCGGGTCATATCCCGGGCCTTACGGGCCGCTTCACGGGCACGGGCCGCCTCGATCATCTTGTTGACGATCAGCTTGGCCTCGTTCGGCTGCTCCTGCAGGAAGTCGCTGAAGCTCTGGTAAAGCTCCTGCTCTACGGCGGTTTTCACTTCCGAGGACACCAGCTTGTCCTTGGTCTGGGAGGAGAATTTCGGATCCGGTACCTTCACCGAAATGATCGCGGTGAGGCCTTCCCGGGCATCGTCACCGGAGGTGGCTACCTTGGCCTTCTTGCCCAGCCCTTCATGCTCGATGTAGTTGTTGAGTGAGCGGGTCAGTGCGGCCCGGAAGCCGGCAAGGTGGGTACCGCCATCCCGCTGGGGGATGTTGTTGGTGAAGCAATAGAGGTTTTCCTGGAACGCGTCGTTCCACTGCATTGCCACTTCCACCGCGATCCCGTCTTCGCGCTCCCGGTTAAAATGGAACACGCGGTTGATCGGGGTCTTGGTGGAATTCAAATGCTCCACGAAGGCGCGCAGACCGCCTTCATATTCGAACACTTCTTCCTTGCCCGAGCGCTCATCGGTCAGCCGGATCCGGACGCCACTGTTCAGGAACGCCAGTTCCCGCAGGCGCTTGGCGAGGATGTCATAGTGGAACTGTATGCTCGAAAAGGTTTCCGGAGACGGAACGAAATGGACCTTGGTCCCTGAGGCATCGGTGTCGCCAACCACGGAAAGCGGTGCTTTCGGTACACCGTGAGCATAGGTCTGCTCCCAGACCTTGCCATCCCGACGGATGGTCAGGGTCAGGTTTGAGGAGAGGGCGTTCACCACGGAGACGCCAACCCCGTGCAGGCCTCCGGACACCTTGTAGCTGTTGTCATCGAACTTACCACCGGCGTGAAGAACCGTCATGATCACCTCGGCGGCGGATACCCCTTCCTCCTCATGGAGGTCGGTGGGGATACCACGCCCGTTATCCTTGACGGTCACGGACTCGTCCGGGTGGATGATCACCCCGATTTCGGAGCAGTAACCAGCCAGAGCCTCATCGATGGAGTTGTCCACCAACTCAAAGACCATGTGATGCAGGCCAGTGCCATCATCGGTGTCACCGATGTACATGCCGGGCCGTTTGCGCACCGCATCCAGTCCTTTCAAGAC
This sequence comes from Marinobacter sp., assembly GCA_018623515.1. Classification (GTDB taxonomy): domain Bacteria; phylum Pseudomonadota; class Gammaproteobacteria; order Pseudomonadales; family Oleiphilaceae; genus Marinobacter. The sequence goes on along the minus strand of JAAZVL010000082.1, from coordinate 4,985 downwards.
TTTGATACTGGAGGAATTGTAGTTCGATTCACTCATTAAGGTGACTCCTGAAGGGTGATAACCGGTGCTCGCCTGAGTACCCCACGGGCTTGGTTCCTCAGGTCGGCATCGCCGGCTCTATTCTTCCGTCAATTTTCCATGTTCCACGTGGAACATTCTGTAATCCGGAGTATCGTCAGCGCCCCAGAGGGACCCGGGATCCGGATGTTCGATCGATGTTATAAATACCTGACTGCCCAGGGCCCGGAGTTTCTGGGCCAGCATCGCCCGATGATCCACGTCCAATTCCGCGTTGATGTCGTCGAGCAAAAACGTGACCTGCCGACCCATGTCGCTCAATACCATTCCCTGGGCAATCTTCATCAAGATAACAAGGGTTTTCTGCTGCCCCCGGGAGAAGGTCTCCGCAACCGGCCGCCCCTGAAACTTCAGGCGTATATCCGCGCGATTGGGACCATACAGGGTATGCCCCATCTTGATTTCCTGTTCCCGGTGATTCCGGAGAATCTCGGTCAGCGGGTTCGCCCGGTCCCAACCGGGAAAGAACTCTATCTTCAAGCCCAGCGTCCAGGGTACGTCCACCTGCTCAACGAGCAGTTCGAACGCTTCCTTGAAGCGCTCAAAGGTGGCCTGTCTCGAATCGCTCAGACGCTCGCTGAGAGCGGCGTACTGGCTGTCCCAGACCCGCAACAGGGATTCATCTATTCTACCATTTCTGAGCGTCTGATTCCGCTGTGATGTGACTCTCTGACATTGTTGCCAGACCGATGCAAAAGAAGGTTCCACGTGGAACACCAACCAGTCGAGAAATTGCCGACGTTTTCCGGGGCCGCCCGCCACGATATCGAAAACCCCCGGGTCGATCACCGAGACCGGTAGATGCTTGGCCATCGAAGACAGGCTCCGGACATTTTCGCCATCGACCCGCAAGGATGTTTCCTTCGCACTCACATCCCGGGAAATGCCAAGCCGGTGGGCGAGGAGCCCACTGCCATCACCCGGTAAAACGCCATCGTCCGCACCCCGGTCCAGACCACCAAACACGGTGAACCGGTTTTGCCCGTGACTGACCACTGCCTGATGCCGACTGACCCGGAAGGAGCGCCCCAGCCCCAGGTAACCAATCGCCTCAAGCACGCTGGTTTTGCCGCTGCCGTTGGCACCGTAAAGCAAATTGAACGCCGGCGAAAACGACACCGGTTCGGGCGCGAGATTACGGAAGTGCTCAGTCTGGAGTCTGACAAGGGCCATAGAAGGGTGGGCTTTCCGGCGAGACGAATTCGGCCATGAAAAAAGGCAGCGCCGGATTATCCGAGCGCTGCCTTAGTGTACAAAAGCTGTCCGGCGATGGCGACCAGCTCAGTGCAACATGTTCAATCGTTCATCCATGAAGACATCCATCTCCGGTGCAAGGATGTGCACGTATCGATCGAAGTAGAGGAACTGTTTCAGCAAAAGGGCAAACTCCCTGGGGAAATGCAGCCCGTGACTTTCACCGATCTTTACCATATCCATCAGGATGTTGTTCACATCATCCTCGGCCTGGTCTGCTTCATAGGGCACATGGTCCGGGACCATCCTATCCATCTGCTGGTACAGTCGGCGCAGGTCCGCCGCCAGGTCCGATACCTTCACGGTCTGATGCGTAACCCCGATACGGATCATGGCGTCCGCCATGCCATCAAAATTGCCAACCATGATCGCGGAAATGAAGTCACTCACTGCCTGCCAGGTGTCCGGTTTGATCCGACCGACAATACCGAAATCGATGAAACCGACTCGACCATCCCGCAAGACCATCAGATTGCCCGCATGGACGTCCGCATGGAAAAACTCGCACTGGGTCAGACTGGCAAACCAGGTGTTCATGGCAGTAATCAGCGTGTGCTCCGGATCCCGGGCATAACCTCGAATACTCTCGAGATCCGTCAGAGGCACACCATAAAATCTTTCCATGGTCAGGATACGGCGGGTGCTGCAGTGCTCATACACCCGCGGGCAGGTGGCCTCTTCATTATGGGTATCGTGGAGGAAGTTCCGGAACACCTTCAGATTGTTCGCTTCCTTGATGAAGTCACATTCCTCCATCATGGTGCGCTGGATTTCTTCCACAATCCCGGACATTGATGTCCAGGACAGTTTCGGCGCCAGGGTCTCGAGAATACGGGCCGACAGATACAGGAAGTTGAGGTCGGTGAGCAAGATGTTTTCCACACCCGGCTTCTGGACCTTGATCACCACGTCTTCGCCGGTCACCAGGCGCGCGGCATGGACCTGGGCAATGGAGGCAGAAGCCAGCGCCACCGGATCGATTTCGGAAAAGACTTCCTCGATTGGACGGCCCAGCTCCTCACGGATAATCTTCCTGATCACCGGGAACGGGAGACTCGGTGTTTTATCCAGGCAATACTGAAACTCCTCGACATATTCCTTGGGGAAAAATGTCGGGGAGCTGGCTATGAACTGGCCGAGCTTGATGTAGGTGGCACCCAGGGATTCAAACGTTTGCCGAAGCAGGCGCGGGGCAGGGGGCCGTTCCCCCCGAACCCAGTTAACGCCCGTACGGCCAAGTACCGACAGTGTCTGGCCAATCCTGAATGCGCCTTTGATTCCGTTTGTCACGGTACCCATGGTATGTCTCCCTTACCCGGCACCCCGGTTACAGCCGCATCGGCATGACCACGTACAGGCACCGGTTGTCGTTCTCCGATTCAATCAATGCGCTGCTGTTTGGGTTGGACAGGGTGATTTTTACCTGATCGTCATCCAGCGCGTTCATCACATCCACCAGGTAGCCTACATTAAAGCCGATCTGGAGTGATTCGCCCTGATACTCCACCGGCAGCGCGTCTTCGGCCTGTTCCTGGTCCGGGTTGTTGGCGAACACCTGAAGCTGGTTCGGTCCCAGATTCAGCCGGACACCCCGGATATTTTCATGGGAAAGAATCCCCGCGCGCTGAAGGGTGTTTTTCAGGGTGGACCGGTCAGCCAGCACAACTTTGTCGCCGCCCCTGGGGATAACCCGGTTGTAGTCCGGGAATTTGCCTTCGATCAGCTTGGAGGTGAAGGTGTACGCACCCACGGTCGCCCGCAGGTGATTATCCCCGATCACCAGGGTCACCGGTGTTTCCACGTCATCCAGCAGACGGGCCAGTTCCAGCACGCCTTTTCTCGGCACAATCACCTGACGCAGATCCGGGCACCCCGTCTGCATGTCGACATGGGCCATCGCCAGACGGTGGCCATCGGTGGCTACCGTGCGTACGTGTTCCGCCGACACTTCCAGCAACAGACCGTTCAGGTAATACCGCACGTCCTGTTGGGCCATGGCAAACGCGGTGGCGTCCAGCATCCGGCCGAGTTCTTTCTGGGGCAGCTCCAGACGGAAGCTCTCATCTTCGTCTTCCACGTTGGGGAAGTGTTCCGCCGGCAGCGTGGACAGGGTGAAATGACTGTTACCGGAACGCAGATGGAGCCGGTCTCCTTCCAGCGACAACTCGATCGGTGACTCGTCGCCCAGGGCCCGACAGATGTCGGCCAGCTTGCGGGCCGGCACCGTGATCCGGCCAGACTGATCCACGTGCACCGGCGTCACCCGGCCCACCAGTTCAACCTCCATATTGGTCCCGGTCAGGGTCAGCGTATTGTCCTCGGCCACCAGCAGAACGTTGGAAAGCACGGGCATTGTCTGTTTCTTCTCCACCACGCCGGCAATACTTTGCAGCGGGGTGAGCAGGGATTCACGGCTGATCGTCAGTTTCATGGCACTCAGCTTTCTTTGGTGTTGGAAGGGTGAATGTTGTCGCTAACGCCCGGCATCAGGTGGTCAGCAGTCTCATAAAGTTCTGATAATCCTCACGGATACCCGGATCCGTATCCTGCAGCTCCAGGATCTTCTTGCAGGCGTGCAGCACCGTTGTGTGGTCCCGCCCGCCGAAGGCATCGCCGATTTCCGGCAGACTGTGGTTGGTCAGTTCCTTGGCCAGCGACATGGCAACCTGCCGCGGCCGGGTTACCGTCCGGGTCCGCCGCTTGGACAGCAAGTCCGCTACCTTGATCTTGTAATACTCCGCCACGGTGCGCTGTATGTTGTCGATGCTCACCTGCTTTTCATGCAAGGCCAGGAGGTCTTTCAGGCTCTCACGAATGAACGGCGGCGTAATCTCCGAGCCAGTGAAGTGAGCGTTCGCTATCACCAGACGCAGTGCGCCTTCAAGCTCCCGAACATTAGAACGGATCTTCTGGGCAATAAAAAAAGCCGCCTCGCTGCTGAGTTTGACGTTCGCCTGTTCCGCCTTTTTCATCAGGATCGCGACCCGGGTTTCCAGTTCCGGTGGCTCCACCATCACGGTCAGGCCCCAGCCGAACCGGGACTTCAACCGCTCTTCCATATCGGAGATTTCTTTCGGGAAACGGTCACAGGTCACAATGACTTGCTGGCCGCCCTCAAGCAAGGCGTTAAAGGTGTGGAAAAACTCTTCCTGGGAACGCTCCTTGCGGGCGAAGAACTGGATATCATCAATCAGGAGGGCATCCACCGAGCGGTAATAGCGCTTGAACTCGTTGATGGCGTTCAGCTGCAGCGCCTTGACCATATCCGCCACGAACCGTTCAGAGCGCAAATAGGCCACCTTGGCCCGGGGATTTCGCCGCACGATTTCATTACCAATGGCGTGCATCAGGTGGGTCTTACCCAGACCTACTCCGCCATACAAAAACAGCGGGTTATAGGCACCACCGGGGTTCTCCGCTACCTGCATCGACGCCGCCCGCGCCAATTGGTTCGATTTACCTTCCACGAAGGTCTCGAACGTGAAGCCCTCGTTGAGGAAGCTCTGGTGCTTAATGTCACCCTCTACCTGCACTTCCCGGCGGTCATTGTCGGTTTTGGGCTTCACACTCACCGGGCCGGCCACCGTGGCCGCCACCCCCTTTTCCTCTTCGGTGACCTGGTTGCCGGTTTCCTCCTGCAGTCTGCCATTGAC
>JAAZVL010000012.1 GCA_018623515.1 Marinobacter sp. | reverse complement strand
GGAACTGATCCAGCGCCATGTCGGCACCGTGGAGCGACTGGAGCAAACCCGCCGGTTTACGGTCTATCGCGCTTTTCGCCGCTGAAAAATAAAAAAAGCCCCTGGGGTGAGGGGCAAAAGGCAAATGGCATGAACGCTTCGAACTCTACGGTTAATTTCTAGAATAAACAGCCTAGAATAGGCACCCCCATGAAACGCCGCTCCGGATAGCCCGAAATGACAAGCGCAAAGCTCAAGACGCCCGATGGTCCATTGTTCCTTGCCCGCCCCGGCGGCGGCGACAAGTCGCTCAGGGCCTGGGATGCGGCCGACGAGCTGTTGCTCGAAACCGCCGGTACGATCCTCCAGGATCTGCCAGATGCCAGGGTTCTCATTGTCGACGACCAGTTCGGCGCCCTGTCCCTGGGTCTTGCCCGATGCTCCCCTGAACTGGTGGCGGATAATGCCGGACTTTCTGAAGCACTGGCACTGAACGCCAGCGCCAACGCGTCCGCAAACGGTTTGCCGCAGCCTGCCAATTGGCAGGATCCACCTGCCGGCCCCTTTGATCTCGTGGTGTTGCGGATCCCGCGCCAGGCGGACTATCTGGCGTGGCTGCTGCGCTGGCTCAACGGAGTACTGGCAGGGCAGGGCAGAATCCTGGCCGGTGGCATGATCAAGCACCTGCCGGATCGAAGCGTCGATGTCTTTGCCGAGGCAGTGGTGACCGAAGAGGTGCTGCCCGCCCGCAAGAAAGCGCGGGTGGTGGTGTGCAGCCGGGGCGCGGCAAGCCTGAGTGACTGGCCGGCTTTATGGAAAGGTTATGTCCTGGCCAATGGCGTCCGGGTGGACGCGCTGCCGGCGGTGTTTGCCCGGGAGAAGCTGGACATCGGCACCCGGCTGCTGTTGTCTCATGTCACCGAAGCCGTGACGGCGCTCGGTGCCGGTGCCCGGGTGCTGGATCTTGCCTGCGGCAACGGCGTGCTCGGGCTGCAGGCCCTGTCGGTGAGGCCGGAACTGAGCCTGACCTTTGCCGATGTGTCCAGCCAGGCAGTGCTAAGCGCCCGGCATAACGTCAGCCGGGCATTTCCGGACAGTAGGCCCACCTTTTATCACGCTGACGGTATCCCCGAAGAGTCCGGACCGTTTGACCTGATCCTGCTCAATCCTCCGTTCCACGAGGGTGGCGTGGTCGGAGACCATATTGCCCTTCGGTTGTTCCGGCAGGCTTCCCGACATCTGGCCCCTGGTGGTCGTTTGCTGATGGTGGGCAACCGGCACCTGGGGTACCACCGGACCCTCAGGCGCGATTTCTCAAAGGTCTGTCAGCTGGATGCCGATCCGAAGTTTGTGGTGTTTCAGGCCGGCCGGTCGTAACCCAGGCGTGCCAGGGTGTCGACGATGGTCTGGGTCTGGCTGTCGATTTCGATATTGACCTGGTCGCCAATCTCCGCCTTGCCAAACGTGGTGGCCCTGAGGGTTTCCGGAATCAGGTGCACGTTGAAGCGGTTATCCCGGACCTCGCCAATGGTCAGGCTGGCTCCGTTGATGGCAATGTAGCCCTTGGAAAAGATGTAACGGGTCCATTCCTGTGGCACTTCAAACCAGAGGGTGACATTGTTTTCGGGGCGCTCGATTTCCACGATGCTGGCGGTGGTGTGTACATGCCCCGAGAGCAGGTGGCCACCGATCTCGTCACCGATGCGCGCTGCCCGTTCGAAGTTGACTTCGTCACCTGCCTCGAGGCCGCCCAGTGTGGTCAGTCGCAGGGTTTCCTGCATGGCGTCGAAGTACAGGGTTGCGCCGTCCTGGCGGGTCACAGTCAGGCAGGTGCCGTTGATAGCGACCGAAGCCCCGATAGTGACGCCCTCGACCTTGTCTTCAGGAAAGCGGACGGCCAGGGTGCTCAGTCCCGGACGCGCAGTGACCTCGTCGATGGTGGCAATACCCTGGACAATACCTGTGAACATAGACTACCTCGTGGCTTTGAGACCTGTGCCGTGCGGCGGGAAGGGGAAGGATAACAAACTTGACATAAATTGGCTTCAAACGTATGTTTAAAACAGACGTACGCTAGAGGCACCGATAACAAGATGGCGCAATCTGATACCGTAGACCGGATTCTTGATGCAGCCGAGGAGCTGTTTGCCGAGCGCGGGTTTTCCGAAACTTCCCTCCGGATGATCACCAGTAAGGCTAAAGTAAACCTCGCCGCTGTCAATTACCACTTTGGCTCGAAGAACGCGCTTATCCATGCGGTCTTTGCCCGTTTCCTCACGCCGTTTTCCGCAACCCTGGAAAAAGCGTTCGATGAACTCGAGGAAAGCTGCGGCGATCAGCCGCCCACCCTGAACCAGACCCTCTGGGCCCTGACCGAGAGTGCCGTGCGGATGCCCCAGAGGAACGAGAAGGGCATCTCCATCTTCATGCGCCTGCTCGGGCTGGCCTATACCCAGTCCCAGGGGCACCTGCGCAAGTTCCTCGAGCAAGAGTACGGTGATCCGTTCAGCCGGTTCATGCGCCTGCTCAAGGCCGCAACCCCGCAACTGTCGGCCGTGGATCGCTACTGGCGCATCCAGTTCATGCTTGGCGCCACCGCCTTTACCATGTCCAGTTCGGATGCCCTGCGCGATATCCTGCAGAACAAGACCGGCGTGGAAACCTCGGTTCAGGAGATCGCCATGCGCCTGGTACCCTTCCTCGCGGCCGGCATGCAGGCCGGGGACACCATGCTGGTTCCGCCCAAAGGCAGCAAGGTCTCGGTTGCCTGAGTTCGGCTCCCTCGGTTAGGCTTCCGGTCTGGAATAGTCCGGATACGGAGCCCGACCGGTTTTGAGCCTATCCCTTCAGCACGTTGATCATCTGGCAGTCTCCATCGCTGCCCAGACCCTCTCACTGGTGAGCGACCAGGGCGATATCCTTGCCTGTTATCCGGTATCCACAGCCCTGAACGGGCCAGGGGAGCAGGACGGCAGTGGCTGTACTCCCCGGGGTGAACACTACATCCGCGCCATGGTTGGTAAGGGTTTGCCGGCGAATACCGTGTTTCGGGCCCGCCGCCCCACCGGCGAAATCTACAGCCCGGAACTGGCGCAGGAGCATCCCGGCCGGGACTGGATCCTCAGTCGTATTCTCTGGTTATGCGGCCGGGAGCCGGGTAAAAACCGGGGTCCCGGGGTCGATACTTTCCGCCGCTTCATATACATTCACGGCACACCGGATACCGAGCCCATGGGCGTGCCCAGGTCTCACGGCTGCATCCGCATGCGCAATCAGGATGTGATGGCGCTGTTCGAACGGGCGCACGCCGGACTGCGGGTCGTCATCCTTTAACCATCTTTCATCCGAGGGAGCCGATGATCGGAGAGCTGCTGGCAACAATCAACGAGTGGATCAAGGGCTACGGGCTGCTGTCCCAGGGCTGGCGCACCGGCATCATTGTGTTTGCGCTGGTTTTTGGTACGGCCTTTGTGGCCTATGTGGTTAGCCACATCATCCGGGCTCTGGAGAACAAGTTCAGCAATACCCGCAACCTCTGGGATGACGCCCTGCTGCACGCTGCCCGAAAACCTCTGGTTGCCTTTGTCTGGCTCCAGGGCGTGTACTGGGCCGCGGAAGTTGCCCATCACTATTCCGAAGCCGAGATTTTCAAGGCCAACCAGAAAGTGCTGGAGCTGGGCTTTATCTGGATCGTGGTGTGGGCGCTGTTGCGCATGATCAAGGAGGCCGAGCAGATCCTGGTCTCGCCGGTCAAGATGAAAAAGCCCATGGACTACACCACCGTGAACGCGGTGAGCAAGCTGTCCCGGGCCGTGGTCATTATCACCGCCGTGCTGATTGTCATGCAGACTCTCGGTTACAGCATTTCCGGCGTACTGGCCTTCGGTGGTGTGGGCGGCATTGCCGTGGGTTTTGCGGCCAAGGACCTGCTGGCCAACTTTTTCGGCGGCATGATTGTCCACCTGGACCGGCCCTTCAAGGTGGGGGACTGGGTCCGCTCACCGGACAGGAACATCGAGGGCACGGTCGAACATATCGGTTGGCGGGTAACGACGATCCGTACCTTTGACCAGCGCCCGCTGTACGTGCCCAATGCGGCGTTCACCACCATCGCCGTGGAGAACCCGTCGCGCATGTACAACCGCCGGATCTATGAAACCATCGGGATCCGTTATGCCGATGTCAGCCAGATGGCCGATATCGTGTCCGATATCCGCTCCATGCTGGAGAATCACGAGGAGATCGAGACCCAGCGCACCCTGATCGTCAATTTCGTGGCCTTCAACAGCTCGTCCCTCGACATCATGGTATACACCTTTACCAAGACCACCGAGTGGGTCCGCTTCCACGAGATCAAGCAGGATGTGTTGTTGCGGATCAGCGACATTATCGAAGGCTATGGCGCCGAGGTGGCCTTCCCGACCCGTACGCTGCATTTGCCCGAAGGTGTACGTCTCTCCGGCCAGGACGATGGCGACCGGAAGAAGGGCGAACGAGAGAGTGGCGAACGAGAAGGTGAGCAGTCTTCCTCCAGTGGCGGCAACGAATCATCCGAAGGAAAGTCAGAATGACCGCAGCTTCCAGCACCCCGCCGGTCGGTATCATTGGGGGTACCGGCCTGACCACACTTTCGGGTCTGACCATCACGGGCGAGTCCGGCGCTTCAACGCCGTGGGGTGAGCCTTCGGCGCCCCTGGTAGAGGGCAGGCTGGGCGAGCAGTCCGTGATTTTCCTGTCGCGACATGGCAACCCGCACCGGATACCGCCACACCAGGTCAATTACCGGGCGAATATCCTCGCCTTGTATGAAGCGGGTGTGCGAACGGTGGTTGGCGTGAATGCCGTCGGCGGCATTCACCGGGACATGGGGCCGGCCCACGTCGTCGTTCCGGACCAGATCATTGATTACACCTGGGGCCGGGGCAGTACCTTTTTCGAGGGTGACCTGGAATCAGTCACCCACATCGATTTCACCTTTCCCTACGACGCCGACGCCCGGCAGGCACTGATCAATGCTGCAAAACAGGAGTCAGTGCCGTTTTCGGATTTTGGCGTGTACGGCGCAACCCAGGGCCCGAGGCTGGAGACGGCTGCGGAGATCCGGCGCATGGAGCGGGATGGTTGCGACCTGGTGGGCATGACCGGCATGCCGGAGGCAGCACTGGCTGCCGAGCTGGGGATGCGTTACGTGTGCCTGGGGCTGGTGGTGAACTGGGCCGCGGGCAAGTCCGACCACATTATCACCATGGAAGAGATTGAAGAGGCCATCGAGCAGGGAATGTCCGGAGTGAAGTCCATTCTTGTCAGCTCGATGACTCAGCTTGGACGGCTCAGTTCGTTGCCTCGACCTTCCTGAAGAACACCAGTACACCGATGGTGGGGGAGTCCAGGAAGTGGACTTCCTCACTGCGCATTCTGCGGGTCTCGCGGATCCAGGTCACCAGTTCCAGCGGCCTCGTAGCAGGCTGGTTCATCTGTGGTTGCAGGGATACGAAGCTGTCGGTATCGGCCTCTTGCGCCTCGTCATCGGCGGGAGCTGAGGCGGGCTGGCCGGCAAACGAATTGCTGCCCCGCTGCCAGTGATTTAGATGGACGTCCACGTGCAGGTAGCGCTGGCGGTCAATGGTGATGTGCCCTTCGATTTCCCGCTGCTGCGCGCCTTCAATCCAGTCGCCGATTTCGATTCTCAGGGGCTCGCCCTTGTAGTTGGGCGGGAACGCCTCATACCAGCCTGCGGTCATCAGTACCCGGTAATTGCCGCTGTTGGTCAGACGTTGGGCTGCCGAGTTGAGGTAAAGGTCCCCGCGCGGCGCCAGATCGAGCGTGGTCTGGGCATTGCCGCCGCTATCGACGACCCAGAGTGCCTCATCGGTCTGAATGGGCGGTTCCACCTCTCGGTCCCCCATGCGCTCCTCAACGGCAGAGGGATCGACGATGCGTTCGAGAATGACAAATTCGGCACGGTAGTAATCCTCCGGAATCGAACCAGAATCCTGGGCATGGGCGGTCAGGGCCAGCATTGCCAGCGCGGTTGTGGCCAGGATGCGGGCTGCCTTGGTACTGCTTGAAAGGGCGGTTGGTTGCAACGGATTCTCTCCCCGAATCATGCGAGCGTCAGTGCCTGGATTTGCCGTCAGCCGGTGTCAGCTCATCCAGCATTTGCGAAATGCCATCGAGTTTACCACCGGTGGAGGTGTCCTTCAGCCTGAAACGGAAGCTGTTGGCCCCCTCAAGCCGGTACTGGTCCGGCCCGGATTGCACTTTTTTAACCAGAACCAGCGGATCCACCGGCGTCGAGCCACCGAACTCCAGGCGGGTCCATTCCTTGCCGGCGTCGATTTTCACGATGCCCAGTGCCTCGGCCTTGAGCCTCAGTTCGGTCTGACGAATCAGGTTCTTTGCCGGTTCCGGTAACAATCCGAACCGGTCGATCATCTCAACCTGAAGTTCTTTTAATGCTTCGGCGTTATCCACGCTGGCAATGCGTTTGTACAGCATCAGCCGGTTATGGACATCGGGCAGGTAGTCCTCGGGAATCAGCGCCGGAATCCGCAGGTTCATCTCGGTGCCGTGGCTCAGCGGCAGGTCCGCGTTCGGTGTACGGCCTTCCTTGATGGCCTTCACGGCTTCGTCCAGCAGCTGCATGTACAGGGTGAAGCCGATGGTCTCGATCTGCCCGCTCTGCTCCTCGCCGAGCAACTCGCCGGCGCCCCGGATTTCCAGGTCGTGGGTGGCCAGCATGAAGCCCGCGCCCAGATCCTGGGATTCGGAGATGGCATCCAGGCGTTTTTTGGCGTCTGAGGTCATGGCCCGTGGCGGCGGAGTCAGCAGGTAGGCGTAGGCCTGGTGGTGTGAGCGGCCGACCCGGCCCCGGAGCTGGTGCAGCTGGGCCAGACCGAACTTGTCCGCGCGTTCGATGATGATGGTGTTGGCGCTGGGGATGTCGATGCCGGTCTCGATGATGGTGGTGCACACCAGCACGTTGAAGCGCTTGTGGTAGAAATCGGACATGATCTGCTCGAGTTCCCGCTCGCGCATCTGGCCGTGGGCCACGCCCACCCGCGCCTCGGGAATCATCCGGCGCAGGTCTTCGGCGGTCTTTTCGATGGTCGCCACGTCATTGTGCAGGTAATACACCTGACCGCCCCGCAGGATTTCCCGCAGGATCGCCTCCTTGGTCATGGCGTCATCCCGCTGCCGGACAAAGGTTTTTACCGACAACCGTCGGGCGGGCGGGGTGGCAATGATGGACAGGTCCCTCAGGTGGCCCATGGCCATATTCAGCGTCCGGGGAATCGGTGTGGCCGTCAGTGTCAGCATGTCCACTTCGGCCCGCAGGGCCTTGAGTTTTTCCTTTTGCTGGACCCCGAACCGGTGTTCTTCATCGATAATGACCAGGCCCAGATTCTTGAACCGGATATCACTCTGCAACAGCTTATGGGTGCCGATGACGATGTCGGCCTTGCCATTCTCGATGGCGTCCAGGGCCTTGGTGGTCTGGCTGCCACTGCGGAACCGGCTCAGCAGCTCCACCTGGACCGGGGTGCCGGAAAAGCGGTCCCGGAAGGACTCGTAATGCTGCTGTGCCAGCAGGGTGGTGGGTACCAGTACTGCCACCTGCTTGCCGGACCAGGTCGCCAGGAAAGCGGCACGCATGGCCACTTCCGTCTTGCCGAAGCCGACGTCTCCACAGACCAGCCGGTCCATGGGGCGCTCGCCGGTCATGTCCTCGAACACGGCCTGGATGGCCACCTCCTGGTCCGGGGTTTCCTCGAACGGAAACTCGGAGGCAAAGGCGCGGTAAGCCTCTTTCGGGTCCTCGAACTGGAAGCCCTTGCGGGCCTCCCGGCGGGCGTACACATCCAGCAGTTCCGCCGCGGTATCGCGGATCTTCTCGAGCGCTTTCTGCTTGGCGTGGCTCCAGCGCTCGGTACCCAGCTTGTGCAGCGGTGCGTGCTCGGCATCGGTGCCGGCATACCGGGAAATCAGATGCAGGCTGGAGACAGGGACATACAGTTTCGAGCCGCCGGCGTATTCGAGCATCAGGAACTCGTTTGACTCGTCGCCGACGGTAATGGTCTCCAATCCGAGGTAGCGGCCGACACCATGATCGATGTGGACGACCGGCGCCCCGATCCGCAACTCCGAGAGGTCCCGGTAGCCGCCATCGTCCAGTTCGGTCGGCTTTTCACGGCGGCGCCGCTGCAGGACCCTTTCCCCGAACAGGGCGGTCTCGGTCACCAGGGCCAGGTGCTGCTCGGGCAGGACCAGCCCCTGCTCCATGGGGGCAATGGTGATGGCCAGTTGGCAGTCCGCTTCGGAAATGAACGACTGCCAGTCGTCCAGGTTGCGGGGTTTCAGGTCATGACCGGACAGGTTCTCGATCAGTGCCTCGCGACGGCCGGAAGATTCCGCACCGATCAGCACCCGGCCACCGAATTCGCTGATAAAACGCTTGAGCCGCGCTGCCGGATCCGCTGCCCGGCCGTCCATTGCCACATCGGGCAGGGCCTGGCTCGGGCAATTGACGGCGCCGCTGCCTTCGACGGTGTCCGGGGTAGTGGTGATGCGGGGGAATGTCTTCAGATGGCCAAACAGCTCGTCCTGCTGCAGGAACAGGGTGGCCGGCGGCATGATCGGCCGCAACCGGTCATGGCGGCGATCCTCATAACGGTTGCGGGTTTCCGCGTCAAACTGGTTAACCGCTTCGTTCAGGCCCTGGGCGGTGAACACGAGGGTTTCGCCGGGCAGGTAGTCAAACAGGGTGGCAGTTTCGTCAAAAAACAGCGGCAGATAGTACTCGATGCCCGGCGGCGTGATGCCGTGGCTCACATCCTGGTAGATGGGCGCATCCCGGTCTGCGTCCGGGAACTGCTCGAACCAGCGGTTGCGGAATCCGGAGCGGGCTTCCTTGTGCCAGGGGAATTCGTAGGCTGGCAACAGCTCGATGCGGTCGATCCGGTCCACCGATCGCTGGGTCTCGGGATTGAACGTGCGCAGGGTCTCGATCTCGTCATCGAACAGGTCGATGCGGTAGGGCTGGGTGGCACCCATGGGGAAGATGTCCAGGATCGCGCCCCGCACAGCGTACTCGCCATGTTCGTAGACGTTCTCGGAGTAGCGGTAACCGGCGGCTTCCAGCTGCAGGCGCCACTTGTCGATATCCAGGGACTGGCCAACCTCCAGGATCAGGGTGTTGCCCTGCAGGTAACTGACCGGTGGCAGCCGGTGCATTAGTGTGCGGGCCGGCACCACCAGCAGCCCGTGCCGGGTCGAGGGCAGTCGGTGCAGGGTCCGGATCCGGCGGGAGGTGATGTCCTGGTGCGGCGAGAACAGGTCGTAGGGCAGGGTTTCCCAGTCTGGCAGAGACAGCAGTTCCATGCCTTCGGCCGTGATGTTATGGCCATCTTCATCGGCAGGGAGCCCCAGGAAAAACCGCATGGCCTGCTCGAGCTGGATGGCTTCGCTGGTGCTGCGGGTGATAACCAGCGTCAGGCCCGGATGCTTGCGGGCGCTCTCGCAGATCGCCAGGGCATTGCTGCTGCCGTGCAGCTCGCCCCAGGTTCGGTGGTCCGCCGGGCGAGTTGGAAACTCCGGTGCAATCAGCCTGTCATCTGCTCTGGAGGGGCCTTGGCTCATGGTCGGTTGGATTCTCCTGCAATCGGTATCCGGGGCATGGCGAGCGGCGTATTCTACCGCCCGGGAATGACACTGTCATGGCAGGGTGGTGAGTGCACGCGAGTTTAACCCGAACCTTACGAATTGATGAGCCGATCGTATTTGCCGTGAGCTTCCTTAAGTTGGATAATGTGCGCCCCTGAAATTATTACCAGTGCTAACAGAGGTCCCAACCGTGAGTCACGAACAGATCAACCAGCACCTGTCTAACTGGACGGAAAGAGAATCCACCGCGGAAGCCATGATTCCGCTGATCGGTCGTCTCTACCGCAAGAACAACGTGGTTACGTCCGTTTATGGTCGCGCCATCATCAACCAGTCGGTGATTGATATCATTCGCGCTCACCGGTTTGTGCGTCAGGTGGAAGACAGCGAGCTGTCCGTTCACGACACCCTGCCGATCCTCGAAGCGATGGACAAGCTGGATCTTGGCCGCGCCCACGTCGACATTGGCAAGCTGGCTGTGAAGTTCAAGGCCGAAGGTGGCGATCTGACCGAATTCCTCAAGCGCGAAATCGGCCCGGTGGTTGGTCAGTACCAGGCCCAGTCCGAGGAAGACGCCCACAACGACACCAAAGACGTTGTGCTTTACGGTTTCGGCCGTATCGGTCGTCTGCTGGCCCGGATCCTGATCGAGAAGGCCGGTGGCGGTAACAACCTGCGCCTGCGTGCCATCGTGGTTCGTCAGGGCGGCGCCGAGAACGACCTCGAGAAGCGTGCCAGCCTGCTGCGTCGTGATTCTGTCCACGGCCCGTTCGACGGCACCATCACTGTGGACGAGAAAGAATCTGCCCTGATCGCCAACGGCAACTACATCAAGGTGATCTACTCCGACGGTCCGGACAAGGTGGATTACACCCAGTACGACATCCACAACGCCATTGTTATCGACAACACCGGTAAGTGGCGTGACGAGGAAGGCCTGGGCCTGCACCTGAAGTCCAAGGGCGTCAGCCGGGTTATCCTGACTGCTCCGGGCAAGGGCGACATCAAGAACATCGTCTACGGCATCAACAACGACTGGATCACCGACGAGGATAAGATCCTGTCCGCGGCCTCCTGCACCACCAACGCCATTACGCCGGTGCTGAAGGCGATTCACGACGAGTACGGCATCCAGGATGGTCACGTGGAGACGGTACACTCCTACACCAACGACCAGAATCTGATCGATAACTACCACAAGGGTAGTCGTCGTGGCCGCAGTGCGCCCCTGAACATGGTTATCACCGAGACCGGTGCTGCCAAGGCCGTCGCCAAGGCTCTGCCGGAGCTGAAGGGCAAGCTGACCGGTAACGCCATCCGGGTACCGACCCCGAACGTGTCCATGGCCATCCTGAACCTGAACCTGGACAAGGATGTAACCGTTGAAGGCGTGAACGAGTACCTGCGCGACATGGCGCTGCACTCCGAGCTGCAGAAGCAGATCGACTTCGTGAACTCTCCGGAAGTGGTTTCAACCGACTTTGTCGGCTCCCGCCACGCGGGCATCGTGGATGCCCAGGCCACCATTGCCGGCGGCAAGCGTCTGATCCTGTACGTGTGGTACGACAACGAGTTCGGTTACAGCGCCCAGGTGGTTCGTTGCGTGAACCAGATGGCGGGTGTGACTTATCCGATCTTCCCGAAGCGCGCACGCGACTAAGGTCGTAGCGTCGATCTGACGCGCTGTGTTCTGAAGAACCCCGGTAGCCTTGGCTGCCGGGGTTTTTTACTGCTTTAGGGGTACAAAACCATTTGGGTTACTGGTGGAAATAGAATTCCTTAATCTCTATAATTGGCGCGATTTTGGGTATGTCTGGCACCCCGTTTCTCATCTTTTCCTGCGTCAAATGCCCGGCAGCAGACTTTGCTGCGGTATTTGAGTCAAATGGTGCAGCCTTCTGGCGCAATCCCGCCAGGAAATCTGGGCCGCAGGGGCCGGGCGTTGGAAATCCTTAGATAGTTTCTGATGATTGGACGAGGCTAATGATCAAGATCAAAAAAGGCCTGGATCTTCCCATCAGCGGCGCTCCCGAACAGACCATTACAAACGGCAATCCGATTCGCCACGTGGCATTGATCGGTTTTGACTACACCGGCATGAAGCCGACAATGGCTGTGAAAGAAGGAGACCGTGTCAAGCGCGGGTCGCTGCTGTTCACGGACAAGAAGACCGAAGGCGTTCGTTATACCTCACCCGCTGCCGGCGTGGTGAAAGAAGTCAATCGCGGTGAGCGTCGCGTGTTCCAGTCAATCGTTATCGAGATCGATGGCGATGAGGCTGAGACCTTCGCCCGCTACAACGATGCCGACCTTGGCGGTCTGGAGCGTCAGCAGGTTGTTGATAACCTGGTTGAGTCCGGTCTGTGGACCGCGTTCAAGACGCGTCCTTACAGCAAGGTGCCGGAAATCGATTCCGCTCCGCACTCCATTTTCGTCTCCGTGATGGATACCAACCCCCTGGCGGCTGATCCGACGGTGATCATTGCCGAGAACGCCAAGGCGTTCGAGAAGGGGCTGAGCATCATCTCCAGGCTCACCAGCGGCAAGGTGTTTGTCACCGGTAAGCCCGGTTCCGACGTGGCCGTGCCCAAGGCGGATAATATCGAGATCCAGCAGTTCGACGGCGTGCATCCGGCGGGCAATGTGGGTACCCACATTCATTACCTGGATCCCGTGTCTGCCAGCAAGACCGTCTGGTCGATCAACTACCAGGACGTGATCGATATCGCGAAGTTGTTTGAAACCGGTGAAGTGCCGGTTGAGCGCATCGTTGCCATCGGTGGTCCGAAGGCTCTGAAACCGCGCCTGGTTCGTACTCGTCTGGGAGCCAGTCTTCAGGAACTTCTGGACGGTGAAATTGCCACAGACTGTGAAGTCCGTGCCATCTCCGGTTCGGTGTTCGGTGGTCGTCGTGGCGATGGCCCCTGCGCGTACCTGGGCCGCTTCGCCAACCAGGTTTCCGTGTTGGAAGAACAGACCAAGCGCGAGTTCATGGGCTGGTTGTCTCCGGGTCCGAACAAGTTCTCTGTGCTGAACATCTATCTGTCCAAGCTCAACCCGGGCAAATTGTTCAACTTCACCACCACCACCAACGGCAGTGAGCGGGCCATGGTGCCGGTGGGTGCGTATGAGCAGGTCATGCCCCTGGATATCCTGCCGACCCAGCTGCTGCGTTCGCTGATTGTCGGTGATACCGAAATGGCACAGAAACTGGGTGCCCTGGAGCTGGACGAAGAAGATCTGGCGCTGTGCACCTTCGTGTGCCCCGGCAAATATGAATACGGTCCGATTCTCCGCGAGAACCTGACCCGAATCGAGATCGAGGGCTAATACGATGGCAATCCGACAGTTTCTCGATGGAATCGAGCATCACTTTGAAAAGGGCGGCAAGTATGAGCGCTGGTATGCGCTGTATGAAGCCGTCGATACCATTTTCTACTCGCCTTCGAGTGTAACCTCCACCACCTCCCATGTGCGTGACGGCGTTGACCTCAAGCGCATCATGATCACGGTGTGGTTGTGTACTTTCCCGGCGATGTTCTTCGGCATGTGGAATATTGGCTACCAGGCCAACAGTTTCCTGGCCGCCAACCCGGATGCCATGGTGGCTGACGGCGGTCTGCGCACGGCCTTCATCCAGGCTCTGGCGGTGACCGGGGCCGGCGCCGGCATGTGGGATAACTTCGTGTACGGTCTGGCGTACTTCGTGCCCATCTACTTCGTCACCTTCGTGGTGGGTGGTTTCTGGGAAGTGCTGTTCGCCACCGTGCGTCGCCACGAGGTGAACGAAGGCTTCTTCGTGACCTCCGTGCTCTTCGCCCTGATCTGCCCGCCCACCATCCCGCTGTGGCAGGTGGCCCTGGGTATCACCTTTGGTGTGGTGATCGGCAAGGAAGTGTTCGGCGGTACCGGCAAGAACTTCCTGAACCCGGCCCTGACCGGTCGTGCGTTCCTGTACTTCGCCTATCCGGCGCAGATCTCCGGTGACACGGTCTGGACCGCGGTTGACGGCTTCAGTGGTGCCACAGCCCTGAGCTGGGCAGCCTCTGGCGGCCTGGATGCACTCAAGGAACAGATCGGCTGGATGAACGCGTTCATGGGCACCATCCAGGGTTCCATGGGTGAGACCTCCACTCTGGCCATTCTGATCGGCGGTATCATTCTGCTGGTGATGAAGATCGCCTCCTACCGAATCGTCGGTGGTGTGCTGATCGGCATGATCGGTATGTCCCTGCTGCTGAACCTGGTGGGCTCCGAGACCAACCCGATGTTTGCCGTGCCGGCACACTGGCACCTGGTCATGGGTGGTTTTGCCTTCGGTATGATGTTCATGGCCACCGATCCGGTATCCGCCGCCATGACCAACACCGGTCGCTGGTGCTTCGGTATCCTGGTGGGCGTGATGACGGTGCTGATCCGCGTGGTCAATCCTGCGTTCCCGGAAGGCATCATGCTGGCGATCCTGTTTGCCAACCTGTTCGCACCGCTGATGGACCACTATGTGGTTCAGGCCAACATCAAACGGAGGCTTGCTCGTGGCTAAAGCTAAAGATACTGTCTCCAGAACCCTGATGGTTGCGCTGGTGCTGAGTATTGTGTTCTCGGTTGTGGTTTCGACCGCAGCCGTGATGCTCCGTCCGGCGCAGATCCAGAATCAGAACCTGGATATCAAGACCAACATCCTGTCCGCTGCCGGCATGCTTGAGCCGGGCGCAAGTGCCCAGGAGATCGAGGAAACATTCGAGCGTTTCGACGTGCGACTGGTTGACCTGGATAGCGGCGAGTTCGTGGAGCCTTCCGCCGTTGGCGTTGAAGACCCCATGAAGTACGACATGTACAAGGCGGCCTCTGATCCGCAGATGTCTACCAACATTCCTGCCTCGGAAGACAAGGCCGGCATCAAGCGTCGTCCCAATGTCGCCAAGGTCTACACCCTGAGCGAAAACGGTGAGCTGGTGCGTGTGGTATTGCCAATCCATGGCTACGGTCTGTGGTCTACCCTGTACGGTTTCATCTCGCTCAAGGGTGATCTGAACACAGTCGAAGGTCTGGGTTTCTACTCCCACGCCGAGACACCGGGCCTTGGTGGTGAGGTTGATAACCCGCGCTGGAAATCCCAATGGGAAGGTAAGGTGGTCTATGGTGAGGACAGGACCGAGCCACAGATCAAACTGGTAAAGGGCGGTGTCAGCGCTGACGCGCGCGACAAAGAGCACAAGATTGATGCTCTTTCCGGCGCGACACTCACCAGTCGAGGTGTCGAGCAGCTGGTCAATTACTGGATGGGTGAGCGCGGGTTCGCCCCGTTCCTGCAAAAACTTCGTGAAGGGGAGGTCTGATCATGGCCGGTTCAACAGCCAAACAGGTTCTCTTCGAACCAATCTTCAGTAACAACCCCATCGCCCTTCAGATCCTGGGTATCTGTTCGGCGCTGGCGGTAACCACCAGCATGAGCGTCAGTATCGTCATGTGTCTGGCGGTTATCGCGGTTACCGCATTCTCCAACCTGGCGGTTTCCCTGGTCCGTGCCCAGATTCCGGGCAGCATCCGGATCATCGTGCAGATGACCATCATCGCCTCCCTGGTAATCGTGGTCGACCAGATCCTCAAGGCCTATGCCTATGAGATCTCCAAGCAGCTGTCGGTATTCGTTGGTCTGATCATCACCAACTGTATCGTTATGGGCCGAGCGGAAGGTTTTGCCATGAACAATCCGCCGCTCCTGAGCTTCCTGGACGGTATCGGTAACGGCCTGGGTTACTCCGTGATCCTGCTGTTCGTGGCCTTCTTCCGGGAACTGCTGGGTGCCGGCTCGCTGTTTGGCGTCAGCCTGCTGCCGGTCGTGAACGAAGGCGGCTGGTACGTGCCGAACGGCCTGCTGCTGCTGCCGCCGAGCGCGTTCTTCATCATCGGTCTGGCGATCTGGGGCCTGCGGGTCTGGAAGCCGGAGCAGGTTGAAGAGCCTGACTACAAAATGTCTCGTCACAAAGCCAAGGAGGCCTTCTGATGGAACACTATATCAGCCTTCTGGTTAAGGCCGTCTTCGTTGAGAACATGGCGCTGGCTTTCTTCCTGGGGATGTGTACCTTCCTGGCAATCTCCAAGAAGATCGAGGCAGCGACTGGCCTGGGGATCGCCGTTGTGGTGGTACTGACCGTCACCGTGCCGGTGAACAACCTGCTTTATAACACCATCCTGCGTGAAGGCGCCCTGGACTGGGCCGGTCTGCCCAACGTGGATCTGAGCTTCCTGGGCCTGCTGACATACATTGGTGTTATCGCGGCGATCGTACAGATCATGGAGATGGTACTGGACAAGTACATCCCGGCGCTTTATGCCGCACTGGGTGTGTTCCTGCCGTTGATCACGGTTAACTGCGCCATCCTGGGTGCGTCACTGTTCATGGTTGAGCGTGACTACACCTTTGGCGAGAGTGTGGTGTATGGCTTCGGTGCCGGCCTCGGCTGGGCCCTGGCCATTATCGCACTGGCGGGTATCCGTGAGAAACTCAAGTACAGCGACGTTCCGGAAGGCCTGCGTGGCCTGGGCATCACCTTCATTACCGTTGGTCTGATGTCCCTGGGCTTCATGTCCTTCTCCGGTATCTCCCTGTAATTCACCCGGTGATTCGGTTTAACGAAAAGGCGAGACCATGAATACAGAAATTATTCTCGGCGTGGTCATGTTCACCGTTATCGTTCTGGCGCTGGTCGCGATTATCCTCGCGGCCCGCTCCAAGCTGGTAAGCACCGGTGACGTGACCATTGAGATCAACGACGATCCTGAGCATACGCTCAAGACCAGTGCCGGCGGCAAGCTGCTTGGCACATTGGCGAACAGCGGTATCTACCTGTCCTCAGCCTGCGGTGGCGGCGGTACCTGTGCCCAGTGTAAATGCAAGGTTCTGGAGGGTGGCGGTGCCATGCTGCCTACGGAAAAGACTCACTTCACCAACCGCGAAGAGAAGGAAGGCTGGCGCCTTTCGTGCCAGGTTCCGGTTAAGCAGGACATGAAGATCGAGGTTCCGGAAGAGTTCTTCGGCGTCAAGAAGTGGGAGTGCGAGGTTATCTCCAACCACAACGTTGCCACCTTCATCAAGGAACTGGTCCTGAAGCTGCCGGAAGGCGAGGAAGTGGACTTCCGCGCCGGCGGTTACGTGCAGCTGGAGTGTCCTCCCTACGAAATCGACTTCAAGGATTTCGATATCGAGGAAGAATTCCACGAGGACTGGGACAAGCACGACATCTGGCGTTACAAGGCGATCAACAAGGAAAAGACCATCCGGGCCTATTCCATGGCGAACTACCCGGAAGAGAAGGGGGTTCTCAAGTTCAACATCCGTATCGCGACGCCGCCTCCGGGTACCGATCACCCACCGGGCATCATGTCCAGCTACGTGTTCAACCTGAAGCCGGGTGACAAGGTCACTGTTATGGGACCGTTCGGTGAGTTCTTCGCCAAGAAAACCGACGCCGAAATGGTGTTCATCGGCGGGGGTGCCGGCATGGCCCCGATGCGTTCCCACATCTTTGACCAGCTCAAGCGCCTGAAATCCAAGCGCAAGATCAGCTTCTGGTACGGTGCCCGGAGCGTTCGCGAAATGTTCTACGTGGAAGATTTCGACAAGCTGCAGGAAGAGAACGACAACTTCGAGTGGCACGTGGCGCTTTCCGATCCGCTGCCGACCGACGACTGGAAGGGACCAACCGGCTTTATCCACAACGTGTTGTATGAAAACTATCTGAAGGACCACCCGGCGCCCGAGGATTGCGAGTACTACATGTGTGGGCCTCCCATCATGAACGCCTCGGTCATCAAGATGCTCAAGGATCTTGGTGTCGAGGACGAAAACATCATGCTGGATGACTTCGGGGGTTAATCTACTCAGATGACATCCTGCATGTTACGACCCGTCAGGGTGGCCCTGGTCAGCACCTTCATGGTGCTGGCCCTGGCCGCTCTGGCGGGTTGTTCGTTTGAACCCGAGGAAAAAGTCTGGGAAATCTCCGGTGGCGTGTTCGGTACCACGTACCACATCAATGTCGTATTGACCGATGACCAGCAACGTCTGGAGAATCTGGCCAAAGGCATCGAGGCAGAGCTGGAAAAGGTGGATGCCGCCATGTCGACCTGGCGCGAGGATTCCGAGCTGTCGCGACTGAACCGGATGTCGGACCAGAGTGAATGGGTCGGTATCTCCGAGCCGCTGCACGAAGTGCTGGCAAAGGCGCTGGAAGTGTCGGAACTCACCGACGGTGCGTTTGATGTGACCGTGGGCCCGGTGGTCAACCTCTGGGGGTTCGGTCCCCAGGCCAGGCCGGAACAGGCTCCGGATGAACAGAAGCTGGCCAGGGTTCTGTCCGAAACCGGCTATGAAAAGCTCGAGCTTCGGGCGGAACCGCCTGCAGTTCGGGCGGAGAAGCCGCAATACATTGATCTGTCAGCGATTGCCAAAGGTTACGGGGTCGATGTGGTCGCTCGCTACCTCGACAGTGAAGGTGTGAACGCTTACCTTGTAGAGATCGGCGGTGAAGTCCGTGTGCAGGGGCGCAAGCCGGGTGGTGATGCCTGGCGCCTGGCCATTGAACAGCCCATATCGGAAGGCCGTGAAGTCAACCGTGTGGTTGCTCTTGAGCGTGAGGCAATGGCGACGTCCGGGGATTATCGTAACTATTACGAATCGGAAGGGCAGCGCTACTCCCATACAATTGACCCTGAGACTGGAAAACCCATCACCCACAACCTGGCCTCAGTAACGGTATTGGCGGAAGACTGCATGACCGCGGACGCACTGGCCACCGGCTTCAACGTGATGGGCTTTGAGCGGGCTCGGGAGCTGGCAACGCGGGAGAACATCCCCGCCTATTTTATTATCAGGATGGAAAACGGCTTTGAAACACATCAGACGCCGGCCTTTTCCTCCTATGTGATCCAGTAAAGGGAGGGCAACATGGGTACCTTTCTTCTTGTTTTGTTCATTGTGATTCTGCTGGTGGCGGCGATGTCCATCGGCGTCATGTTCGGGCGCAAACCAATCAGCGGCACCTGTGGAGGCATCGGTGCCCTGGGTATCAGTTCGTCCTGTGACATCTGCGGCGGTAATACCCAGAAGTGCAAGGAAGAGAATGAACGGTTGGAGAACGAAGGCAAGGGTGCTGAGGACCTGGCCTACGATGCCTCCAGCGGGGACCGCCACTGACGAAAGACGGCTGATCCGACCACAAAATCAATAATCAGAATCAAATTCCTACGACGTAGATAAGGAGTCACTGCGCGCATGGCAGAACATCATTACGACGTCGTCGTTATCGGCGCTGGTCCGTCCGGCGAAGGCGCGGCGATGAATGCGACCAAACACGGCAAACGTGTCGCGATCATCGAAGACAAGCCAACGGTTGGTGGTAACTGCACCCACTGGGGCACCATCCCGTCCAAGGCGCTGCGTCACTCGGTCAAGCAGATCATCACGTTCAACACCAATCAGATGTTCCGTGATATCGGCGAACCGCGCTGGTTCTCTTTCCCGAGGGTTCTGCAGAATGCCCAGAAAGTGATTGGCAAGCAGGTCAAGCTGCGTACCCAGTTCTATTCCCGCAACCGGGTAGATCTGATCAACGGCCGTGCCGCATTTCTGGACCGGAACCGGCTCGAGGTGCGTGGTAACAAGTCGGTCGAAACCCTGCACTTCAAGCAGGCTATCATTGCCACCGGCTCCCGTCCGTACCTGCCGCCGGATGTGGATTTCCGCCATCATCGGATCTACAACTCCGACACCATTCTGAACCTGTCCCATACCCCGAGGACACTGATTATCTATGGCGCGGGTGTCATCGGCTCCGAGTATGCGTCGATTTTTGCCGGTCTGGGTGTCAAGGTGGACCTGATCAACCCGGGCAGCCGTCTGCTGTCGTTCCTGGATGACGAGATCTCCGACGCGCTGAGTTATCACCTGCGTAACAACGGCGTGCTGGTGCGCCACAACGAGCAATACGAGTCTGTGGTGGGGGATGACCACGGTGTGGTGCTGTCGCTGCAGTCCGGCAAGAAAATCCGTGCCGATGCCTTCCTGTGGTGTAACGGCCGTACCGGCAACACCGACAGCCTGAGCCTCGAGAACATCGATCTGGTTCCCAACGGCCGCGGCCAGCTCGCGGTGGACGAGCATTACCGGACCGAGGCGGAAAACATCTATGCCGTGGGTGACGTGATCGGCTGGCCCAGCCTGGCCAGTGCCGCCTACGATCAGGGCCGTTCCGCGTCCTCGGACATCGTCAAGGATGAATACTTCCGGTTCGTGTCGGATGTGCCGACCGGCATCTACACCATTCCGGAGATCAGTTCCGTGGGCAAGACCGAGCGCGAACTGACCGAAGCCAAGGTACCCTACGAAGTGGGTCAGGCCTTCTTCAAGGACCTCGCCCGCGCCCAGATCACCGGCGAAGCGGTGGGTATGCTGAAGATCCTGTTCCACCGGGAAAGCCGCGAGATCCTCGGCATCCACTGCTTCGGTGACCAGGCTGCCGAGATCGTCCACATCGGTCAGGCCATCATGAACCAGGAAGGGGAGGCCAACTCCCTGAACTACTTCATCAACACCACCTTCAACTACCCGACCATGGCCGAGGCCTATCGGGTGGCGGCGTTGAATGGTCTTAACCGGATTTTCTGAGGAAGTTCCTCAGGCCCGGCCGCTTCCCGGGGTCAGATGAAAGCCTTCATCTGACCCCATCTTCACGTCACTCCCGGCCTCCGGACTTGCCTCTTCTCTGACCGGCAACTGCAGCAACGCCCGGGCCCGGTTATCGAAAAACATCCTGGTACTCGTCGGGTAGTCGGTAATAATGCTATCCACCCCCAACTCCTCAAGCTGCAGCATGTCGTGGATACGGTTCACCGTCCAGGTGGACACATGCATCCCCCGGCGGTGCGCCAGTTCGACCATGTCCTTGCTCAGGATTTTCCAGTTGGCGCAGAAGTACTCACAACCCAGCCGGGTGGCAATGTTCAGCGGCCGGGGGAACTTCCGCTCCGCCACCAGCCCGGTGCGGATGTTCTTGTCGCGGCGACGGATTTCCCGCAGGAACCAGGGGTCGCTGGAGGTAACGGCGGCCCGCTGGTAAAGGTCCCGGCGCTGGATGATTTCAGTCAGTCGGTTGCACAGAATGTTCAGACGCTGGCGGGCATCCTTTTTGACCTCAAGCTGCAGGTGCTCCAGGTCATCAAACTGATCCAGCAGCTGCTCCAGAGTCGGAATGCCCACTTTCCGGGGCCAGGAGGTGGTATTCCGGCGTGCATCCATCTCCGCCAGTTCAGCAGCGGTGTAGTTGCATACGCCCCCCTTTGCGCCGGTGGTGCGGTCCACGGTCAGATCATGGACGAGCACCGGGATGCCGTCTTTGGATAGCACGACATCCAGCTCGAAATGCCGGATGCCATGGCGATAGGCGTGAATGAATCCGGGGAGGGTATTCTCCGGGGCTTCTCCCTTGGCGCCCCGGTGCCCGTAGACGATCATTCTGCTGCTGAATCCTTCAGTCGTTGGTAAATGGCCTGGCGCTTCTTCCAGGTTTCATGGCACAGGCGGATATCTTCAAGATAGGCCGGCAGTTCGTGCATGAGCAAGGCCTGGGGGCCATCCACCAGGGCTTTTTCCGGTTTCGGGTGGAAATCCACCAGCACCATGTTGGCTCCGGCGATCACGCCCTGGGCGGTGGCATGTTCCACATCCAGGATACCGTCCGGTGAGGCATCCCGACTGCCCACCGAATGGGAAGGATCCACGCACACCGGCATGCGGGTCAGGCGCTTGACGGCCGGCACATGGGCAAAGTCCACCATGTTACGGTGCGGATTGCCGGCCTCGGTTTTCATGCCGCGCAGGCAGAAAATCACATTGGAGTTGCCTTCGCTGGCCAGGTATTCCGCGGCGTTCAGGGATTCATTCAGGGTGATGCCGAACCCCCGCTTGAGCAGAACGGGGTAGGTACTCTGGCGACCGATGGCCTTGAGCAGCTCGAAATTCTGGGTGTTGCGGGTACCCACCTGAAGCATCACCCCAGTAGGGCGGCCGAGCTTCTCCAGGCAGGTGTCGATTTCCTCAATGTGGCTCTCGTGGGTGATCTCCATGGCGATCACCTTGATACCATGCTTGCCCGCCTTCTCAAACACCCAGGGCAGGCAGCCCTTGCCGTGGCCCTGGAACGAGTAGGGGTTGGTCCGGGGCTTGTAGGCGCCCATGCGGGTACAGACTTCGCCATGTTCCTCCAGTGCCTGCATCATCAACTCGACATGTTCAGGCACATCCACCGCGCACAGGCCGGCAAATACGTTCAGGTTCTGCTGGTTGAAGTCCACACCGTTGTAGGTGAAACCGCTCTGGCGCTGATCATCCCGGTGCCGGCCCAGAATCCGGTAGTCCTCGGAAATTCGGATTGCCCGTTCCACCGCCGGCAGGGCTTCGATTTCTTCCTTGTCCAGTGATTTGGTGTCCCCCAGCAGGTAGATCTCGGTCAGCCGCTGGCTGGCACCCTGTACCTCGTGCACACGCAGGGACACATTGGGCAGGTTTTCCAGGTAGTGCATGGTCTGCCGGTAGGCTTCGCTGTCCAGCGTGGTATTGGGATGAAGAATGGCTAGCATGGTATCTCCTTGTATTAACCGGCCCCCTCGGCCCGGTGCCGCGCCTGCATGTATTCCCGATGATTAAGATGCAGCAGGTCTGCCATGCGGCGAATAAGGTGTTCTTCGTATTTGTCGATGCGCCCATCGGCCAGCGCCACGTGCCAGATACTCTCCAACAGAATCTGTTTCTGCTCCTGGTCCAGATGATCGTTGATCTGGCCGGTAAACTCATACAGGGAAGTGGCATCCTCGGCATCGGCGAGGGCATCCTGCAGGATTTCCTCGGCTTCCTCACGGGTCACCTGGTGCGCTTTCACGGCACAGTCCACGATGGTTTTCAGCTCCCGCTCATCCTCGTGGTTGTCCACCCGGGACAGCTGCACCATCAGCGCCGTGGCGGCAACCGCGAGCTGATGGGCGTCCGGTTTGACCGGCTCGGATTCGGGAACGGCAAACAGTTTCTTCAGGCGCTCGATCATGGTCAGTTACTTCGGTTGTTGAATCACTCAGGCCGCGCGGGCCAGCTGGCGCACCCGGCTCTCCAGCTCGATCTGGTCGGCCGTAAAGCGGCGGATGCCGTCAGCCAGCTTCTCGGTGGCCATGGCGTCCTCGTTGGATTCCCACCGGAACAGCTTTTCATCGATGGAGCCGAACCGGTCGCTGGTGTTGGCGTTGTCCGGATGCAGCTGACGCTCGAGGGCACCGGCATCGTCCTGCAGCTCCTGCAGCAGGGCAGGACTGATGGTCAGTTTGTCACAACCGGCCAGCATCTCGATCTCGCCGGTGTTGCGGAAACTGGCGCCCATCACCACGGTATCGAAGCCGTTGGCCTTGTAGTAATTGTAGATCCTGCTGACGGAGAGAACGCCCGGATCTTCGTGCGCCGGGAAGCTGTCACGGCCACTGTTGGCCAGGTGCCAGTCCAGGATGCGGCCGACAAACGGTGAAATCAGGTGGGCCCCGGCCTGGGCACAGGCGGCCGCCTGGATGAAGGAGAACAGCAGGGTCAGGTTACAGCGGATGCCTTCCTTCTCCAGCTGCTCGGCGGCACGGATGCCTTCCCAGGTGGAGGCGATCTTGATCAGCACCCGGCTGGTATCCACGCCCTGACGATCATAGAACTCCACCAGACGACGGGCCCGCTCCAGAGTGCCGGCGGTATCGAAAGACAACCGGGCATCCACTTCCGTGGATACCAGCCCCGGGATCAGGTTCAGGATTTCCCGGCCGGCCAGCACCGCGAGCATGTCGGTGGCCACCGTCAGCTGCTCCGCGTCGGAACCACCGTGACGCCGGGCTTCCGCCACGGCCTTGTCCAGCATCGGGCGATAGGCGTCGGAGGCGGCTGCTTTCAGAAGCAGCGACGGGTTGGTGGTGGCATCTTCCGGGCGCCACTTGGCGATAGCATCGATATCGCCGGTGTCGGCTACCACGGTGGTCATGGTTTTGAGTTGGTCAAGCTTGCTGGTCATTCGTCCTGTCGTCCCGGTTGTACGTTGTTTCAGGCATCCATCTCCGGGATGCCGGTGTTTTCCCTACAATAACGGGCTGTTCTGACAGGAACAAGACAACAAAAGGTTAGGGTTGTGTCAGCTTTCGGCCAGAACCGCGGGTTCCGGCTCCCGAACCTTGGCCAGCGCCGCCTGGATGACCTCCAGACCGCTACCGGGCTTGTGGGCATTCTCACTGATATGGCGCCGGAACTGGCGGCCACCGGGCATGCCGTGGAACAGCCCCATGATGTGGCGGGAGATGTGGGTGAGATAGACGCCCCGGTCCAGTTCCTCCTGGATGAAGGGGAACATGGCCCGCAGCGCATCGTGGCGGCTTGCCACAGCTGCCGGCTCACCAAAGAACTCGGAATCCACACCCGCCAGCAGCCAGGGGTTGTGATAGGCCTCCCGGCCCAGCATCACACCATCGGTGTGGCGCAAATGCTCATGGCATTCCTCGAAGGTCTTGATGCCACCGTTGATGATGATCTCCAGGTGCGGGTAACGCTCCTTCAGCCGGTAGACCCAGTCGTACTTCAGCGGCGGAATATCCCGGTTCTCCTTGGGGCTCAGGCCCTCAAGAATGGCGATGCGGGCATGCACGATAAAGGTCCGGCAGCCAGCAGCAGAGACCTTGTCGATGAACTCGCACAGCTCGTCCCAGGACTCCCGGCCATTGATGCCGATCCGGTGCTTGACGGTGACCGGCAGCCCGGTGGCCTCCATCATCGCCGCCACACCCTCGGCCACCTTGTCCGGATGGCCCATCAGGCAGGCGCCGATCATGTTGTTCTGCACCCGGTCACTGGGGCAGCCCACATTCAGGTTCACTTCGTCAAAACCGAACTGCTCGGCCAGCTTTGCACAATGCGCAAGTTCCCCGGGATCGCTGCCGCCAAGCTGCAGCGCCAATGGATACTCGGAGGGATCATGGCGCAGGAAACGCTCGGTGTCGCCGTGGATCAGGGCACCGGTGGTTACCATCTCTGTATACAGCAGCGCACGCTTGCTCAGGATCCTGGCCAGGTAGCGGAAGTGCGGAGTGGTCCAGTCCATCATCGGTGCCACGCAGAAACGGCGGGACGGGCCGGGATTTTGGCGAACGGCATCCAATGTGGGAGTTGCGGGCATTTCGGTAACCTTTCTACGGAACAACAGTTGTCAGTACGATAATCTGAGCGCCGTAGTTTAACAGGGTTGGCGGGGTGTTTGCCGTAAGGCTTTGGCGAAGTCTCAGCGCCGCATGACCAACCCCGGTTACCCGTATTCGGAGATCTTCAGGGAACCAGTCCTGCCAGAAGCTCGGCCGCCGACACTTCCCGGCAACCCGAGGCGTTCTGCCCGCACCACAAGGGCGAAAACTCTCCGGAGCCGGTCTTCTCCGCTGCCGCGCGAAGGGGCGCGATGGCACTGGTTGCGAGAGGAAAGGCCGGTGCCTCCGGGGACACTGGGCCCAGCTCCTGCATTACCCGGTTCACAATGCCCCGGGCCGGCCCGCCGGAGAACAGGTTGGTGATGGCGGTATGCCGGGCCTGAGAGCTTTGCAGGGCTTGCCGGTGTACCGGCTTGGTGGTGGCCTCCGGGCAGAGCAGAAAAGCCGTGCCGACCTGGGCTGCGCTTGCGCCGAGATCGAGGGCAGCTTTCACGCCCTGGGCATCGGCAATGCCACCTGCAGCGATCACCGGCACTTTCACCGCGGCGACGACCTGGGGCAACAGCGCAAAGGTGCCCATCTGGGTGGTCATATCCCTGGTCAGGAAAATACCGCGATGGCCACCGGCCTCCAGGCCCTGGGCAATGATGGCATCGGCCCCATGCTGCTCCAGCCAGAGTGCTTCCTCCACCGTGGTCGCGGTCGACAGGATTTTTGCCCCGGCGTTTCGCACCCGTTCAATCAGGGCAGGCTCCGGCAATCCGAAATGAAAACTCACCACCGCCGGGCGGAACTCGTCCACAACAGCGGCCGCTTCTTCATTGAAGGGCATGCGGCCCGGCCCGGAACCAATAGAATCAGGGTCGATACCGAATTCCTGATAATAGGGAGCCAGTGCCTGACGCCACCGCTGTTCGTAGTCTGCATCCGGCGCCGGCGGCGTGTGGGCAAAGAAGTTGAGATTGAAAGGCCGGTCTGTGGCAGCGCGCAACGCTTCAAGTTCAGATCGCAGCGCCTCGGGCCCGAGCATGGCGCAGGGCAGGGAACCCAGGCCTCCGGCATTCGAGACGGCGGCAGCCAGTCTGTGATCCTGAACGCCGGCCATGGGCGCCTGGATGATGGGGAATTCTGTGTCAAGAAAGTCTTTCATATCCAATCCTTGTGATTTTTCAGTAGGGCGCTTGCTCACCCGCGTGACTGATCAGTACCCCCGGTGCACCCTCGGTGAGCTGCTCCCGGATATGATCCGGAATGGACACCTTGGACATGCTCGATGACCGTATCATCACATCGGTGATGTCCGCATCGGCGATGAACTGGCCATCCCCGTAGCGATAAAACTCCAGATGCAGGGTGAACGACGTGTTGCCGATGCGCCCGGTACGAATCCTCGCTTCCAGCACATCATCAAACCGGGCGGGCGCTTTCCAGTTCACCGTGAGGCTCACCACCTGAACGTCCAGATCCTGATCCAGCAGGCGCTGGTAGTCACCGAACACGGCCCGGATGTATTCGTTGACGGAAATGTCCACAAAATCCGCATAGCGGGCGTTGAAGACGACGCCCTGGGCATCGCACTCTCCGTAGCGGACCCGGAAGCGGAATTTGAAAGGGGAGCTGTTGTTTTCGGTCATGGTTCACTGATGCGGTCGAATGAGGTTTCAAGGCTAACTGATTCCCGAGATCATGCAACTTGGCGATCTCGGGACCTGCTGATAACCTGGTCAGGAACAATGCGGCACGAATTAGTAGTAAGGAAACTGTCCCATGTCCGATACGCTAGGCTATTACGACAACAACGCCGAAGCGTTTGTGGAGTCCACCTTTGAGGTTGCCATGGATGAGATCTGTGGTGAGCTGCATCAAAAAGGACCTATGTGATGCAGCAAACCGGAATTTACGAGCAGCTAATTACGAAGCTGATCGAGAGCCGCCTTGATCGGGAAAAGTTCTACGTTGGCGAGCGTCAGCTCAGCAGCGCGGAAGCGTCGGTGTGGTTGTCTCGATTCCTGTCTAATATTCTTGAGTTTGCCATTGAGTCAGTGCCCATGGGCGAAAACCGACTGCAAGAGCAAATTGAGCTTTCAAATCAACTGCTGATGTGGCTCAAGGGTCAGATTCAGGACGACGGGTTTCTGGAAGAGAACCTTCTTGATAGCCAGGGAAAAATTCTGACCGCTCTGTACGAGCTGGAGAACCCTGTTGCAGCTGACCTAAAACGATATGTAGAAGACATTTTCCCTCTCACGGGGCTCACCCAAAGTGAGCTGTTCTCGGGAAGTAATGCGGGCCTGTCACTCGAGTCCGAATTGAAGCGCGAGATTCTGTCAGCGGACAAGATTTACTGGCTGGTTTCATTTATCAAATGGGCCGGGATTCGTATATTCAGGAAAGAACTGGAAGCCTTTACCGCCAGTGGTCGCGAGCTGAAAATCATCACCACATCCTATATGGGCGCAACAGATCCGAGGGCAGTTGAGTATTTGGCCAGCTTGCCGAATACCGAAGTGAGGCTGAGCTACAACACTGAGCGCGAGAGGCTGCACGCCAAAAGCTATCTGTTCCTCAGAAATTCGGGTTATCACACCGGCTACATCGGATCATCAAACCTCTCCCGCTCGGCTTTGACCAACGGGCTTGAATGGAACCTGAAGATTACGTCTCAGGAAATTCCGCACATTATCAATAAGTCCTTCAGCACCTTTGAAACCTATTGGGCTTCAGACGAATTTGAGCGTTTTGATGGGCAGGCGGAAAGTGCAGAGAAACTCAAGCGTGCACTGAAACAGCAGAAAGGATGGGATGATCCTGGCGCAGTGCATTTTTTTGATATTACGCCGTTTCCTCACCAGAAGGACATTCTGGAGCAGCTTTCTGTGGAACGGGAAGTGCACCAGCGTTATCGAAACCTCATCGTCGCTGCCACAGGTACCGGCAAGACGCTGATTTCGGCCTTTGATTTCCACCGATTTTTGAAAGCGAAACCCAACGCTAATTTTCTCTTTGTTGCACATCGGGAGGAAATTCTACGACAGGCTCGTGAAGCCTACCGGGGAGTGTTGAGAGATAGCGCTTTTGGCGAGCTATGGGTAGGAGGACAACTGCCTGATCATTACCGCCAGTTGTTCGTATCAATCCAGACTTTAAACAACCAACTGGATCAGCTGAAACTGACACCGGATTACTACGATTACATCGTGATTGATGAGGTGCACCATATCGCCGCATCAAGTTATCGAGCCGTCCTTGCGCATTTTTCGCCTTCGATACTGGTGGGGCTGACGGCAACACCGGAGCGGCATGATGGTGGCGATATTCTCGACGACTTTGGAGGCGTCATTGCGGCAGAGCTTCGCTTGCCAGAAGCGATCAACCGTCGCCATCTATGCCCATTCCAATACTTCGGAGTTGATGACGACACAGATCTTCGCACCATTCCGTGGAATCGTGGTCGTTACGATCCCGTTCAGCTAACCAACTTGTACACGCACAACCATGACCGAGTAAAAAAGATTCTGCGCAGTTTGCGGGAAATCGTCACCGATATAAGCGCCATGAAGGCATTGGCATTCTGCGTGAGCCGCGATCACGCGAATTTTATGGTTCAGCAGCTCCTGCTTCATGGCATCAAGGCTGATGTGTTAACCAGTGACAACAGCCATGAACGCCAGCAAAAGCAGCAAGGCCTTCGGTCCGGGCAGATCAACGTGTTGTGTGTGGTCGATATTTTCAACGAAGGCGTCGACATTCCGGAAGTTGATACTCTGCTGTTTCTCCGTCCAACGGAGAGTTTGACCATTTTCTTGCAGCAGCTTGGCCGTGGCCTGCGGTTGGCCGACGGCAAAGATTGTTGCACGGTACTGGATTTCGTCGGCAATTCCCGGCCAGAGTATGATTTTGCGAATAAATTCAGGGCGCTGGTGGGTAAGTCAGAACGTTCGATTGGCGACGAACTGAAACAAGGTTTCCCTCATGCGCCGTTGGGTTGCCGGATTGAGCTGACCAAGAAAACCCAGGAGATGGTGCTCAATAACATTCGACAGGCCACTCTGACTATAAAGCGTCTGGTATCTCTGGTTCGCCAGTTTCCCCAGCATTCAACACAGCCGCTGACGCTTAAGAATTTTCTAACTCAGCATCCACACATTGATCTCAATGAGCTGTATAAGCGAGGCAGCTGGTCAGAGCTGGTCAGTAAAGCCAGGGATGAGAACGTTGTTGATGAGTCAGCATTCAAACTGGCGAAGAAGGCGATCTACAATCGGATTTTGATATGTGACGATCACCAATATCTACTTTTCCTTAAAAAGCTGTGCCAGGCGGGATTTGTTTGGGACCAGGTAGAAAGTCGTCGGGCGCTGATGTGTCATTACGATTTCTGGCAAAAAGCTGGACCTGAGTTGGGGTTTGAGTCACTTTCCCAGAGCTTGGCCGATCTCAACAGATTAAGGCTCGGGCAAGAACTGTCTGATGTGCTCGATTGGAAATTGTTGCAGACCAAGCACGAGCAGCCAGTCATGCCGGATTTGCAGCAAGTCCCTTTGCGCTTGCATGCGCGTTATTCTCGAGAGCAAATTCTGGTTGGGTTTGGTGCAATGACATTCGATCACCAGCCTCCGTCAAGAGAAGGTGTTTTTGTAATTCAAGATCAGAATATCGAGCTCTTGTTTGTCACGTTAGACAAAAACGAAAAGCAATTTTCCCCGACCACCATGTATCAGGATTACGCCATAAACGAGCATTTGTTTCATTGGCAGTCGCAAAATAGCGCCCGGCCCGACCGCGGACGAGGGAAGGGCTACATTGAGCACGGCTCGATCAACAAACGGTTGTTTCTGTTTGTCAGGGAGCGAGCGAAGGACGAATACGGCCGCACGATGGGCTTTGTGAATTACGGCGAGGTCGACTACGTGTCCCACACTGGTTCCCAGCCAATGAGTATTACCTGGAAACTCCGTACGCCTATGCCACACTTCATGTGGCAACAGGCTGCAAAGTTAGCGGTAGCATGACTTACGCCCCTTACAACAAAAACGCCCAGAAATTCTTCACCCAATACCAGTCTCTGACCTTCGAACAGGTCCACGGTGACTGGTTTCCCCTGCTGGACAAGAAATCCGGTCTTGCCCTGGACGTCGGTGCCGGTAGTGGCCGCGATGCCCTGGCTCTGGCGGAGCGTGGATGGGATGTGGTGGCGGTGGAGCCGGCTACGGAACTGCGCCGCCTGGGGGAGGCGGCGACAGCGCACCGGAGTATCCAGTGGGTGGATGATTCCCTGCCGGACCTGAGCGAGATCCGCAAGCTCAGTTACCGGTTTGATCTGGTGTTGGTGTCTGCGGTCTGGATGCACCTTCCGCCCACTTCCCGCGAGCGGGCGTTCCGGATTCTGACGGAGCTCTTGGCGCCCTCCGGTATGTTGGTGATCACTCTGCGCCACGGGCCGGGGGATGGAGAGCGGAAGTTCTACGAGGTCACCAAAGCTGAGCTGGACGGTTTTGCCCGCCATCGTGCGGTTATGCCGGTGCCGTTACCGGATACACACCGTGCCGATGAACTCAAACGGGCGGATGTGCGGTGGGAAACCGCCGCGTACCGTTTGCCGGACGATGGCACCGGGGCGCTGCCCACGTTGCGGCATATCATCATCAATGACAACAAATCCTCCACCTACAAGCTTGGGCTGCTGCGAACGTTGGTGCGTATGGCCGACAGCGCGCCGGGGCTGGTGCTGAACCGGTCGGATGACTGGGTGGAACTCCCGCTGGGAGCAGTCGGTCTGTTCTGGATCATGCTGTATCACCCATTGGTGCTGAAACACCATTTACGGCAGGCTCCGGGTACCCGTGGGCTTGGTTTTGCGGGGGACGACTTCTACGAGCTGGGCAAGCTGTCGCCGCTGGATTTCCGTGTAGGGCTTTCGCTGTCGGCGGAGGTTGCGCCGGTGGTCATGCGGGCTATCAGGTTGGCGGCGTCAAACATTCTCAAGAACCCGGCGCATTTCACCACCTGGCCGGGCACGAATCGCCAGATTTTCGAGGGTGGCGCAAACCGACTGACCATTCGTAACGAGCCGGTGCGGCTGGATAGGGAAACCCTGGCGCGGTTCGGGCGCTTCCGGGTGCCTGCCATGCTCTGGGATACCTTCAGCCGTTACGCCTGCTGGGTGGAGCCAGCCATTGTGAATGAGTGGATCAACCTGATGGGCAGCTGGGAGGCTCGCTATTCGTCGGAGGTTTACCACAAGGCGCTTCAGTGGGTAGAAGGGCGGCGTGATACCTCGGTGGTGCGCAAGCTGGTGGAGCAACAGCTGTCTACCGGTTCAGTGGAGTGTGTGTGGACAGCCAGAAACTTGTCACGGGTTCGCTACGATATCGACCACTGTTTTCCCTGGTCCCGGTGGAACAATAACGATCTTTGGAATCTGCTGCCTGCTTCCCACACCGCCAATGCCGCGAAGTCCGAAAGGCTCCCGGCAGATTCGCTGTTGAAACAGGCCCGGCCGCGGGTGATCGAGTGGTGGGAGCATGCCATCATCGGAACGGAACGTGAGCAGCAGTTCTACTCGGAGGCGGAAGCGGCACTGCCGTTGCTCGGTGAGAATCATACTCCGGACGGTGTATTCGAGGGCATGCTGCAGCAGCGTTTAAGATTGAAGACAAACCTTCAGCTGGCAGAATGGCTTGGACTTTGAGCAGCGATTGGCTGTTCGACCAGTTCGCGCCTTTGCCCTGGACGTCAGTGACCCCGCCGCGGTCCGGGCGGTGTTCTCCGAGGCTGCGGCGGTGCAGGGACCGGATGTGGTCATACACTGCGCCGGTATCTGCATTGCTGCACCTTTTGACGAGATCGACGATGAAGCCTGTACCCGGCTGATCAACATCAACCTGCTTGGCTCCCGGCACGTGGCGACCGGGGTGCTGCCGCATCTGAAGGCGGGTGCCCAATTGGTGTTCGTGGCCTCCATGGCCGGGCTGGTCGGCTGTTATGGGTATTCGGCGTACAGTGCCTCGAAATACGGTGTGGTTGGCCTGGCGGAAGTGTTGCGCATCGAGCTGGCGCCCAAGGGTATCGATGTGTCTGTGGTCTGTCCGCCGGAGGTGGAGACGCCCTTGGTGGTGGAGGAGCGCAAGAGTCGGCCGAAACAGACCGAGTCCCTGAAGCTGATGGCCGGTACGTTGCCGGTGGAGTATGCCGTCGAGCAGATTCGCCGGGGCATCGATCAGCGCCGGTTCCTGATCATTCCCGGCAAGCGGGCCCGCAGCCTGTGGTTCACCAACAAGCTGCTGCCCGGATTCCTGACCCGCCGGCTGGCGGATTATCTGGTCAGCCGCTGACTTTAGCCGAAGGCCTTGGTCAGGGCCTGGTTGAGGTCTGCGATCAGGTCCTTGCTGTTTTCCAGCCCGATGGGCAGCCGCCGCATACCGTCGGTAATGTCCCGCTTGAGTCGTTCCTCCAGGGTCAAGCCATGGTGGCTGGTGGCGCAGGGTTGGCTGACGAGGCCCTCCACTTCACCGAGACTGGTGGCTAATGGATGCAAACCGGGCCGGCGGGTAGACTTGCGCGTATTTTCCGAAAACGTTCATTTACATGCGAAAAAACAGGAAACGTAATTTGGCTATCCGACTGACCGAATTCAGCCACGGCGCAGGCTGTGGCTGCAAGATTGCTCCCGATGTACTGGATCGCATCCTTCATACCGACACTCCCGAGTTCAGGGACCCGCGCCTGCTGGTGGGTAACAGCAGCCGGGATGACGCCGCCGTGGCCGATGTGGGTAATGGCCTCGGGGTCATCAGTACCACCGATTTCTTCATGCCGGTGGTGGATGATCCGTTCGATTTCGGGCGGATTGCCGCCGCCAATGCCATCAGTGATGTTTACGCGATGGGCGGAAAGCCGGTCATGGCCATTGCCATTCTGGGCTGGCCGGTGAATGAGCTGGAGCCGGAGATTGCCGCCCAGGTGATCGAAGGCGGCCGGGCCGTGTGCGCGGAGGCAGGTATTGCCCTGGCCGGAGGGCACAGCATCGATTCGCCCGAGCCGATCTTCGGGTTGGCGGTGACCGGCCAGGTGGCGGTGGATCGGATCATTCGTAATGACACGGCCAAAGCCGGGGATTTGCTGTACCTCACCAAGCCCCTGGGGGTGGGAATTCTCACCAGCGCGTCCAAGAAGGGCAAGGTCAGCCCGGAGGATCTGGCGGTTGCGGTGAAAAACATGGCAACGCTGAACAAGGCCGGTGAAGCGTTTGCGCAAGTGGACGGTGTCCATGCCATGACCGATGTAACCGGTTTCGGTCTGGCCGGGCATCTGCTGGAGATCTGCCGGGGCAGTGGGCTGCGGGCGACGGTGAAGCGCAGCGCCATTCCGGTGTTGCCGAACCTGCAGCCCTATATCGATGCCGACTGCATCCCCGGTGGCACTCACCGCAACGCCGCGGCTTTCGGCAACGCTATCGACGGCATGACGGACGCCGACAAGCTGTTGTTCTGTGATCCGCAAACCAGCGGTGGCCTGATGGTCTGTGTGGCCCGGGAGAACTGCTCGGCGTTCGAGGCGGTGGCCCGGGAGCAGGGGCTTGAGCTGTCGCCCCTGGGCCGGTTGGAGACAGCTGGTTCGGCGGAGAGCCTGATTGTGGTCGAGGACTGATGACCGAACACATGGATTGGAGTTGTTGATATGCCAGTGATGGTGCAGGCCCTGGTGCCGGTGTTCGTGCTGATCATGCTCGGGCATCTGTTCCGGCGTTGGGACTTTCCCGGTGGCGACTTCTGGCCCCAGGCGGAGCGTTTCACCTATTACGTGCTGTTCCCGGCGATGCTGGTGTTCAAGTTGGGTCAGGCCCGGTTGCCACCGTCGGCCTATGGCGATATTGCCCTGCTGATTTGCTCCATGCTGCTGGCCATGACGCTCGTGCTGGTCCTGGTGCAGCTTATCTGGCGGTGGAGTGGGCCGGTGTTCTCCTCCGTGTACCAGGGCGCGATCCGGTTCAACTCCTATGTGGGGCTGGCGGCCGGCGGCATGTTGCTGGGCGACGACGGGCTGTCCCTGACGGCGATCGCCGTGGCGGTGATGGTGCCGTCGTTGAACTTGCTGTGCATTCTGATGTTCACGCTGGTGGCGGATCAGGACAAGGTGCGGTTCGGTCAGGTGCTGAAGGCGATCGTCACCAATCCGCTGATCGTCGGGTCGGTGATCGGGGTGGTGTGGAGTTATTTCCAGATCGGCTTTCATCCGCTGCTGGCGGGGATCCTTCAGCCTCTGAGCAACCTGGCGTTGCCCATGGGCCTGATGACCGTCGGTGCGGGGTTGCAGCTGACCGCGTTGCGCGGAGCCTCCATGCCGTTTCTGGTGTCGTCGGTGCTGAAGTTGCTGGCGTTCCCGCTGATGGCGGCGGGCCTGGCGTGGATGCTGGGTCTGGAAGGTCTGATGGTGCAGGTGGCGGTGTTGCTGGCAACCTTGCCCACCGCCACCTCTGCTTACATCCTGGCCCGACAGCTGGGTGGGGATGCCCCCCTGATGGCGGGCATCATCAGTGGTCAGACCCTGCTGGCCATGGCCTCCATTCCGTTAATGCTGAGTATCCTCTGGTAGGCACTGGAGGATGGCGTCGGCGATGGATTGCTGGAAGTCCAGGTAACCGGTTTCGGTGGCCGGGATGTCCATGGCCAGCGGATCCCAGGTGCTGAAGGTCACGTTGAGCCCCTCGGTGATGGAACGCCACCACTGGCGGTTGAACTGGGGTTCGGTCAGCAGGCATGGGTGCGCCGCTGCACGTAGTTTGTCCTGTACCTCGGCCACGTGCCGCGCCCCGGGAGAAAGCTCGGGATTGAGCGTAAGCACGCCTGCCAGTTCAAGCTCGTAGTGCTCGGTGAAGCGAACGAGGGCGCTGTGGTAGGCAAAAATGTCGATTTCCCGCGCCGGTGCCAACTGCTCGCGAATTGACGCTTCCCTCGCGGTCAGCGAGGCCTCGAAGGCGGCCAGGTTCTGCCTGATCGCATTCTGGTCTGCGTCTTCCTGTTCGGCCAGCGCCTCTGCAATATCGTGGGCCATCTCAAGCGCCAGCATCGGGTCTACCCACAGATGCGGGTCCTCGCTTTCGCCATGGTCGTGGCCATGGCCGTGATCGTGACCGTGACCGTGTTCTTCCTGGTGTTCGCCCTCGGCTATTTCCTCACCGGACAGGGCGATGGTGCGCCCCTGGAACTCTTCGGCTGACAGCAGGCGAATGAGGAAGGTTTCCATATCCGGACCGACCCAGAACACCAGATCCGCATTCTCCAGGGCACCCCGCTGGGACGGGCGCAGGGTGTAGTTGTGGGGGCTGGAACCCGGCGGCACCAGGGTTGTGACCTGGACATCCTCGGGTGCTACCGCTCGCACCAGCAGTTCCAGTGGCTTGATAGAGGTGACCACGTTAACTTCGGCGTTAGCGGGCGCGGCTGTGACTATGGCGGCGCCGAGAAGGACGGGAGCAAGGGATCGACCCACGCGGGACAAGATCGACATTTTGGGTTTCCTGAAGCTGTGTTGGGTGAAATGTTATAATATAACAAACCTGCGCCCGTCGCCAAGTGGGATGGCCATGCGAAATCGTCGGAGGGCCGGTATAATGCCGGCTTTATCAAACGGCCACCGACATTTCAGGAAGGTTTATGACTGTACGTACCCGAATTGCTCCATCCCCCACCGGAGACCCACACGTTGGTACCGCCTACGTGGCCCTGTTCAACCTGTGTTTTGCCCGGCAGCACGGCGGGCAGTTCATTCTGCGCATCGAGGACACCGACCAGGCCCGCAGCACGGCCGAATCCGAGCGGGATATCCTGCAGGCGCTTCGCTGGTTGGGGCTGAACTGGGACGAAGGCCCCGATGTGGGTGGCCCCCACGGCCCCTACCGCCAGTCCGAGCGCAAGCACATGTACGCACAGTATGCCGAGGACCTGGTAACGGCCGGTCACGCCTTCTACTGTTTCCGGACACCGGAGGAACTGGAGGCGATCCGGGAGGAGCGTAAGGCCAAGGGCATGAACCCGGGCATCAAGGGTGATCTGGAGCTTCCGCAAGAGGAGGTGAAACGCCGCCTCGACGCCGGGGAGAAATACGTCATTCGTATGAAGGTGCCGGATGAGGGTATCTGTGAAATTGACGACATGCTGCGGGGCACCATCGAGATCGACTGGAGCCAGGTGGATTGCCAGATCCTGCTCAAGTCCGACGGCATGCCCACCTACCACCTGGCCAACGTGGTCGATGACTACCTGATGGGGATTACCCATGTGCTCCGTGGCGAGGAATGGATCAACTCCGCGCCCAAACACAAGCTGCTGTACCAGTACTTTGGCTGGGATATGCCGGTGCTGTGTCACCTCCCGCTGCTGCGTAACCCGGACAAGAGCAAGCTGTCCAAGCGCAAGAACCCCACCAGCATCAATTTCTACGAGCGCATGGGCTTCCTGCCGGAGGCGGTGACCAACTACCTGGGCCGTATGGGCTGGTCGATGCCCGATGAGCGCGAGAAGTTCACCCTGGACGAGATGATCGAGAACTTCGACATCCAGCGGGTTTCCCTCGGCGGACCGGTCTTTGACGTGGAGAAGCTGCGTTGGCTGAACGGGCAGTGGCTGCGGGAAGAGCTGAACGATGAGCAGTTCATGGAGCGCATGCGCCAGTGGTGGTTCAATGAGGATGCCCTGAAGGCTCTGGTGCCGCACGTGAAGGGCAGGGCGGAAGTGTTCTCCGACGTGGTGCCCATGGCCCAGTTCATGTTCTCCGGCATGCTCAATCTGACCCCGGAAGACTTCGCCCACAACAAGCTGGAGGAGGCCCAGATCAAGCGGGTGCTCCAGTTCACCCTGTGGAAGCTGGAGGCCGAGCGGCACTGGAGCAAGGAAAACATCTTTGCCGACATCAAGGGTCTGGCCAAGGCGATGGAAATGAAGATGGGCGATTTCATGTTCCCGGTGTTCGTGGCGATTGCCGGAACGCCGAATTCCTGGTCGGTTGTGGACTCCATGGCCTTGCTTGGGCCGGACATGACCCGTTCACGGTTGCGTCATGCGCTGGAAGTTCTGGGTGGTTTTTCCAAGAAAGAAACCAAGAAAGTGGAGAAGGAATACGCTGCGCTGGGTGCGTAATAACCGGTTTGGCGAAGAAGTAATCGATCTGGACAGGGAGGTTCAGAAAACTGAAAAAAAAGTGTTTTTAAGTGTTGACGCCCCCCGGGTGGATCCTTAATATACGCAGCCGTTGAGGGGCCATAGCTCAGCTGGGAGAGCGCAACACTGGCAGTGTTGAGGTCGGCGGTTCGATCCCGCCTGGCTCCACCAATTTCTAGTCCCCTTCGTCTAGTGGCCTAGGACTCCGCCCTTTCACGGCGGCAACAGGGGTTCGAACCCCCTAGGGGACGCCAATTTGGTTTCACGGTTTAGTCCACCGGGAAGCCAGCAAAAAAACCGCCTTCGGGCGGTTTTTTTGTGTCTGTCAGATAGTGAAGATGGGGTCAGAAGAAAGCGTTACCAGTTCAACGCTCGGCAATCGCCCCTTTCCCGACACCCTCATACGCCTTCACCCGAATGGAGTCCGCAGGGAACTCCACCTTCAGCTTGTCCGCCATATGCGCCGCAATCAGCTCAACAGTGGTGTCGGTATCCAGCATATAAACCCGTTCCTCGGGCAGGGTGAGGGCGAATTCGCCCTGGTTGGCTTCGTACTCGAAGGTGACATAGCGCACGCCGTCCTGGCCCACGTAACGACGCACCACATCCTCTTCCGAACCCACGTAGATGTCGCGCCAAAGTGTGGCCCAGCGGTGTTCCAGATCGTAGTCCCGGTGGCCGTTGCGGTCGATGCGGATCGGGGAGCGGTGGCCGTGGGCGATGCGCTGGCAGTTGCCCAGGTGTTTTTTCAGGCCGTGGACGTAGTGGT
>JAAZVL010000081.1 GCA_018623515.1 Marinobacter sp. | reverse complement strand
TGAAAGGTGCCAGCATCGTGCGTGTCCACGATGTCAGGGAAACAGTGGATGCCGTCAGGGTAGTGGCGGCCATGAAGGAGGCGGGTTGATGTCCGATCGCAAATATTTTGGTACCGACGGCATTCGTGGCCGGGTCGGTGAGTTCCCTATTACCCCGGAATTCATGTTGCGCCTGGGCTGGGCCGCCGGCCAGGCGTTCAAAAAGGACGGTCAGCGCAACAGCGTCCTGATTGGAAAGGATACCCGGCTGTCAGGCTACATGTTCGAGTCCGCCCTCGAGGCGGGGCTGGCCGCCGCCGGGGTGGACGTGAAGTTGCTGGGGCCGATGCCGACGCCGGCCATTGCCTACCTCACCCGTACGTTCCGGGCGTCCGCGG
Organism: Marinobacter sp.; assembly: GCA_018623515.1. Classification (GTDB taxonomy): domain Bacteria; phylum Pseudomonadota; class Gammaproteobacteria; order Pseudomonadales; family Oleiphilaceae; genus Marinobacter. Next base: position 11,814 of record JAAZVL010000081.1, on the reverse strand, counting down.
GCATCGTGATCAGTGCGTCCCATAATCCGCACCACGACAATGGCATCAAGTTCTTCTCATCGGCCGGCACCAAACTCGATGACGCCCTTGAGGCGGAAATCGAGCGCTGGCTGGATCGCCCGTTGGAAGTTTGCGAGCCCTCCGAGCTCGGCAAGGCGTCGCGGGTGGATGATGCGCCGGGCCGTTATGTGGAGTTCTGCAAGAGTACCGTGCCCAACGAGTTCACCATGGACGGCCTGCATGTAGTCCTGGATTGCGCCCACGGCGCCACCTATCACGTGGCACCCAAGGTGTTCCGGGAGCTCGGAGCCAAGGTGTCGGTCATCGGTGCCGATCCCGACGGCCTGAACATTAACCTGAACGTTGGTTCTACCCATCTGGATGCACTCAAGGCTGCGGTTTTGGAGAAGGGCGCCGATATGGGTATTGCCTTCGACGGCGATGGCGACCGGGTGCTGATGGTTGATCGTGATGGTTCGGAAGTGGATGGCGATGAGCTGCTGTACATCATTGCTTCCCAGCGCAATGCCGAGGGGCGCCTGAAAGGCGGCGTGGTTGGCACCCTGATGACCAACCTCGGTGTGGAGCTGGCGTTGAAGGATGCCGGCATTGACTTCGAGCGTGCCAAGGTTGGCGACCGTTACGTGATGGAGCGGCTGGTGGCCAATGACTGGGTGCTTGGCGGCGAAGGCTCCGGCCACATGGTCATCCGGGACTGCACCACCACCGGCGACGGCATTGTCTCGGCCCTGCAGGTGCTGCTGGCTATCCGAAAATCCGGCAAGACCCTGGCCGAACTCCGCCAGGGCATGACCAAGTTGCCCCAGAAGATGATCAACGTGCGGGTGGCAGAGCGTTTTGATCCGCTGTCCCGGGATGACATTCTGGCGGCTTTGCGTCAGGCAGAAACGGAGCTTGGCGAGGCCGGCCGGGTCCTGCTGCGGGCTTCCGGTACCGAGCCTCTGATCCGGGTCATGGTCGAGGGCCGGGTCGAGGCGGACATTGTTCGGGTGGTCGAAGAGCTCGCCGGTGTGGTCGAGCAATCGAGCCGGTAATTTCGCGTTTTCAAGCGGTTGTGTGAGGGCGGGGACTGCTGTATAGTTCGCCCTCCCTTACGTTCGGGAAGAGTTATGCGTCGCAAGATCGTAGCCGGAAACTGGAAAATGAACGGGTCTGCGGACCTGGCAAAGCAGCTTGTCGGCTATGTGCGGGCTGAGGCGGGCACCCTTGATAATGGCGTGGAGGTTGTTATTATTCCTCCGGCCCTGTATGTCCGGGATGTCCTTGACCAGTCGGGTGGTGTGCTCGCCGTGGGCGTCCAGAACGTGAGTCAGTGGGTTTCCGGTGCCTACACCGGTGAAACAGCCGCTGATATGGCAAAAGACCTGGGTTGTGGTTTTGCCCTGGTTGGCCATTCCGAGCGCCGCGAGTACTTTGGCGAATCGGATGAAGTGGTTGCCGCCAAGGTGGAGCGCGTGCTGGCCTGCGGCCTCAATGCCGTGGTTTGTGTCGGCGAGACGCTTGAGCAGCGGGAAGCCGGGCAGGCCGAAGCGGTTGTCGCTACCCAGGTCAGGCAGGGTCTTGCCCGTGTTGAAGCGGGGCAATGGTCAAATGTTGTAGTTGCCTACGAGCCCGTTTGGGCCATAGGGACCGGTAAAACGGCCACCGCCGAAGATGCCCAGAGCATGCACGCGACGATCCGTAAGGTGTTGGCCGATATGAGTGCGCCGGCAGAAGATATTTCTCTGCTTTACGGCGGCAGTGTAAAAGCGGATAATGCGGCCGCTTTGTTCGCCGAGCCGGATATTGATGGCGGGCTTATTGGCGGTGCATCACTGATTGCAGAAGATTTTGTGAGTATTTGCCGGTCGATGCCGGCGGGTACCAAAGGTTAAAGGTTCGCGGGATTCATTATGGATTGGTTGGAAACACTGGTAGTCGTTGTGCACGTCGTCATTGCCGTCGCACTGGTGGGTCTGGTTCTGATCCAGCAGGGCAAAGGTGCCGACGCCGGCGCCGCTTTTGGTGGCGGTGCGTCCCAGACCGTATTTGGTAGTCAGGGCAGCGGTAGCTTCCTGACTCGTGTGACCACGATCCTGGCGATCGTGTTCTTCGTGACAAGTTTTTCGCTGGCGGTGTTCGCCAAGCAGCGTGCCGAAGTGGCAGGCGAGGCAGGTATTCCGGTCGTTGAGGAATCTGCCGAGCAGGCTCCGGCCGAACCTGCTGCCGACTCCGCAGAGAGTAGCGAAGCCGAGAGCGGGAAGGGTTCCGATCTTCCCGAGCTCGAGTAAGAGGTGTTGCCCGGGTGGTGAAACTGGTAGACACGCTATCTTGAGGGGGTAGTGGCGAAAGCCGTGCCGGTTCGAGTCCGGCCCCGGGCACCATTTATAAGAAAAACGGCTTGGATTTTCCAGGCCGTTTTTTTTGGTCAGTCCTTGACCAGTCCGGCCGGCGTCTCTATACTCCGGCGGATATTGGAGCCGGTGGGCTGTTCCCCGGTTTCCTGGCAGGCCAGGTGTCTGTCAGCAGGAGGTCATGCTCGTAGTGAGAGCGGCTTTCTGTGAGTTCTTGCAACAAAAGGCCCCAATTTCAGGGGCTTTTTGATTAAGGGGCCTGGCGCATCGGGCCCTGGTGCATAAAAAGGGCTGATCAACAGCCCTTTTTTTGTTTGTAGGGCCGGTAAAAATTCCTGAAACGGAGATGACATAACTTTGTCAGCCAAGCTTAAACAACTGGAAGACCTCCTTCGGCCGATCGTCGAGGGGCTGGGGTATGAGTTCTGGGGGATTGAATTCCGCTCCCAGGGCCACCACTCCCTGTTGCGTGTCTTTATCGACGATGCCGAGAACGGCATTGCCATCGACGACTGCGAAAAAGTCAGTCGCCAGATCAGCGGTGTGATGGATGTGGAAGATCCCATCCAGACCGAGTACACCCTGGAGGTTTCCTCCCCGGGGATGGATCGCCCGCTGTTTCGCCTTGAACAGTACGAAGCCTTTGTTGGCCATCAGGTCCAGATCCGTTTGCGCATGGCCTTCGAGGGGCGCCGCAAATTCCAGGGGCTAATCAAGGGTGTTGAAGGGGACGATGTGGTGATCGTGGTGGATGACCACGAATACCTGTTGCCGTTCGACAGCATCGAAAAGGCGCACATCGTCCCGGTTTTTGAATGAATCGAATTGAAAAGTCAGTGGACGCACAGTTTATTTTGAGGGCAGGGCAATCCAATGAGTAAAGAGATCTTGCTGGTGGTCGAATCCGTCTCGAACGAGAAGGGTGTCGAGAAGGATGTGATTTTCGAGGCGATCGAGCTTGCGCTCGCCACCGCTGCCAAAAAGCGCTACGAGGATGAGGAAGCGGATATCCGGGTTGCCATTGATCGCCGCACCGGGGAGTACGAAACCTTCCGCCGTTGGCTGGTGGTCGATAATGATCAGGTGCCTGCCCTGGGTACCGAGCTCACGCTTCAGGAGGCCGAGGAAATCGATCCGAACCTGAAGCCGGGCGATATCTACGAGGAGAAGGTCGAATCCGTTTCCTTCGGACGTATTGGCGCCCAGGCTGCCAAGCAGATCATCTTTCAGAAGGTTCGCGAGGCCGAGCGCTCCAAGATTGTTGACAGCTACCGCGACCGCGTCGGTGAACTGGTATCGGGTACCGTAAAGAAAGTGACCCGTGACAATGTCATCGTGGATCTGGGTAGCAATGCCGAGGCGCTGTTGCCCCGGGAAAACCTGATCCCGCGGGAAACCTTCCGTATGGGTGACCGGGTTCGTTCGCTGCTGCTGGAAATCCGCACCGACCATCGGGGGCCGCAGCTTATCCTGAGCCGCACCGCACCGCAGATGCTGATCGAGCTGTTCCGCATCGAAGTGCCGGAGATTGCGGAGGAGCTGATCGAGATCCGGGGTGCTGCCCGGGATCCCGGCTCCCGCGCCAAGATTGCGGTCAAGACCAATGACCGTCGCATCGACCCGGTCGGTGCCTGTGTCGGTATGCGTGGTTCCCGTGTCCAGGCGGTATCCAATGAGCTGGGCGGTGAGCGTGTGGACATCGTGCTGTGGGACGACAACCCCGCACAGCTCGTGATCAACGCCATGGCACCGGCGGAAGTGGCGTCCATCGTGATCGATGAAGATCGGCACACCATGGATGTGGCGGTCGCCGAGGACAACCTGGCCCAGGCCATCGGCCGTAATGGCCAGAACGTGCGTCTGGCCACCGAGCTGACCGGCTGGACCCTGAACGTGATGACCGAGGAAGAAGCGGGTGAACGTCAGGAGCAGGAATACAATCGTCTGCTCGAGCACTTCACCTCCAACCTCGATGTGGACGAGGAGTTCGCCAGTGTACTGATCGAGGAAGGCTTCACCTCCCTGGAGGAAGTCGCCTACGTGCCGATGGAAGAAATGCTGGCGATCGAAGGTTTTGACGAAGAAACGGTGACCGAGCTGCGCCGCCGCGCCAAGGACGTTCTGCTGAACCAGGCGCTGGCAAGTGAGGAGGCGCTCGAGGGAGCCGAGCCGGCTGAAGATCTGCTCAATATGGAGGGCATGGATCGGGCGCTGGCATTCAAACTGGCCGGAATGGGTGTGCGCACCATGGAAGATCTGGCCGAGCAGTCAGTCGATGACCTGCTCGATATCGAAGGTATGGATGAAGAGCGTGCTGGTCAGTTGATTATGACGGCACGTGCCCCCTGGTTTGAAGACCAGGCTTAATTCGGGAGGAGGACCAGTATGGCTGAAGTAACGGTAAAACAACTGGCCGCAGATGTAGGCGCTCCCGTGGATCGTTTGCTGAAGCAGATTGTCGAGGCAGGCCTTGATGCCCGTTCCGAGAACGATGCTGTAACCAGCGATGAGAAGCAGCAGTTGCTGGCCTATCTGAGAAAGACGCACGGTGAGGCGGAGGCAGAGCCCCGCAAGATCACTCTGAAGCGCAAGACCACAACAACCCTGAAGGCGGGCAAGGCCAAGACAGTGAATGTCGAGGTTCGCAAGCGTCGCACGTACATCAAGCGCGCAGAATTGCAGCCTGAACCGGAAGCGCCCAAGCCGGAAGAGAAAGTTGAAGAGCAGCAGCCGGTCGAATCACCGGCAACTGCCGAAGAAGCACCGAAGGTGGCTGCGGAAGCCGAGGCACCGAAGCCGGAGGCTGAAAAGCCGGCTGAGGCCGAGGTAACCTCGAAGGAAGAGGCCCCGAAGGCCGAGGAGCCCAAGGCTGAAGAACCGGTGGAAGCGGCCGAGCCTGCCGTTGAACCCGAGCCGCAGCCGGAAGAGGTGCCAATTCCGCCGCCCGAGAAAGAGGGCAAGGATCGCAAGCCCAAGAAGAAAAAAGAGAAGGGCCGTGAGCGCGGTGAAGAACTCGAGGAAGGCAAGCCGAAGAAGAAGCAGGCTGGTCACCGCGGTCCTCGCAGTCGTCCGGTGGAAGAGCCGGTCATCCTGTCCGAGGACGAGGAAGAGTCAGCGCCGCGCAAGTCGCTGCGTATGAAAAAGAAACCCAAAGAGAAGCGTCACGGCTTCGAGAGGCCGACCAAACCAATGGTCAGAGAAGTAGAGATTCCTGAAACGATTACTGTGGGTGACCTTGCCCAGCGGATGGCGGTCAAGGCCGCAGACGTCATCAAGACCCTGATGGGCATGGGCGTGATGGCCACCATTAACCAGGCGCTGGACCAGGAAACCGCAATCCTGGTGACCGAGGAGCTTGGTCACAAGGCCAAGGCGGTCAGCGAAGATGCCTTCGAAGAGGAGGTGCTGAGCGAGATCACCGAAACCGCCGAGGGTAAAGAGAAGATCAAGCGGGCACCGGTTATCAGCGTGATGGGTCACGTTGACCACGGTAAGACCTCGTTGCTGGATTACATCCGCCGCACCAAGGTGGCCGCCGGTGAATCCGGTGGTATTACCCAGCACATTGGTGCCTACCACGTGGAAACCGATCACGGCATGGTGTCCTTCCTGGATACCCCGGGTCACGCAGCGTTTACCGCCATGCGGGCGCGCGGTGCCCAGTGTACCGATATTGTTATCCTGGTCGTGGCCGCCGATGACGGCGTCATGCCCCAGACCAAGGAAGCGGTGGATCATGCCCGTTCTGCCGGAGTTCCGATTGTTGTTGCCATCAACAAGATGGACAAGGAAGAGGCCGATCCCGACCGCATCAAAACCGAGCTGGCGGGCATGGACGTGATCCCGGAAGACTGGGGCGGTGACACCCAGTTCGTGCCTGTGTCCGCGCACACCGGCCAGGGCATCGATGACCTGCTCGAAGCGGTTCTGCTGCAGTCAGAAATGCTGGAGCTGGAAGCCTCTCCGGACGCACCGGCCAAGGGTGTTGTGGTCGAGTCCAGTCTGGAGCGCGGCCGTGGTTCTGTTGCCACCGTTCTGGTTCAGAACGGTACCCTGCGCCAGGGCGATATGGTTGTCGCCGGTTCCTTCTTCGGTAAGGTTCGCGCCATGACCGACGAGGCTGGCAAGCAGGTCAAGGAAGCGGGTCCGTCCATTCCGGTCGAAATTCTCGGCCTGAACGGCACACCGGATGCCGGTGATGAGTTCTTTGCCGTCGCCGACGAGAAGAAGGCCAAAGAACTGGCCGAGTTCCGCCAGACCCGTGAGCGGGAGCAGCGTCTGCAGCGTCAGCAGGCTGCCAAGCTGGAGAACATGTTCGAGAACATGGGCAAGGACGAGGTCAAGACCCTCAACGTGGTCCTGAAGACCGACGTGCGCGGCTCCCTCGAGGCCATTACCAAGGCCCTGCTGGATCTCGGCAACGAGGAAGTACAGGTCAAGATCGTGTCTTCCGGTGTCGGTGGTATCGCCGAGACCGACGTCAGCCTGGCTGCCGCCACCAATGCGGTTATCTTCGGCTTCAATGTTCGTGCCGATTCTGCCGCCAAGCGCCTGGTGGAACAGGAAGGCCTGGACCTGCGCTACTACAGCATCATCTACAACCTGATCGATGACGTGAAGGCAGCCCTGACCGGCATGCTGGCGCCGGAGTTCCGGGAAGACATCGTTGGCATCGCCGAAGTGCGGGACACCTTCCGCTCACCGAAGTTTGGCCAGGTGGCCGGTTGTATGGTGGTTGAGGGTACCGTGTACCGGAACAAGCCGATCCGGGTCCTGCGTGACAACGTGGTGATCTTCGAGGGCGAGCTGGAATCCCTGCGCCGCTTCAAGGACGACGTTCCGGAAGTCCGTAACGGCATGGAATGCGGTATCGGCGTAAAAGGCTACGACGTGAAGGTCGGGGACCAGATCGAGGTGTTCGATCGCGTCAGGGTAGAGCGTAAGCTCGAATCTACGGGGGCCTGATGGCACGCGAGTTCAGCCGACTGGATCGCATTGGCGATCAGATGCAACGGGAGCTGGCCCAGCTTATCCAGCGGGAAATCAAGGACCCGCGGGTAGGCATGGTCACGGTTAATGACGTAAAGGTCAGCCGTGACCTGGGCTATGCCGACATCTATGTTTCACTGCTCTCCACCGAGGAACTCACTGAGGAGTCTCCGGAGGTCAAGGAGTCCCTGGCCGTCCTGAACAAGGCGGCCGGTTTCCTGCGTGGTCAGGTGGGGCGTGCCATGAAGTTGCGGGTGGTTCCCCACCTGCGCTTCCACTTCGACACCCTGCTCGGCCACAGCCGGAAGATGGACAAGCTCATCCGTGAAGCGGTTGGCGACAAGCCTGCCGTGCCCCGGGATGACAATGACGATCCGGTCTCGGACAATCCGGAGCGAGACGCTTGAGCCGAAGACGCAAAGGCCGTGACGTAAACGGCATTCTGGTAATCGACAAGCCCCAGGGCGTCACCTCCAACGGTATCCTCCAGCAAGTAAAGCGACTGTATGGTGCGGCCAAGGCCGGCCATACCGGCGCGCTTGATCCGCTAGCCACCGGGGTCCTGCCCCTGTGCTTCGGGGAGGCCACCAAGTTCTCCCAGATGATGCTCGACAGCGACAAAGCCTACATCACTACGGCCCGGCTTGGTGTGCGCACTGAAACCGGTGACAGTGAGGGCGAGGTCGTGGAGGAAAAGCCGGTTCCGCATCTGGATGTGGGGCAGGTGGAGGCTGTGCTGGACCGCTTCCGGGGTGCCATCGAACAGGTCCCCTCCATGTATTCCGCACTCAAGCACAAGGGCCGTCCCCTCTACGAGTACGCCCGGGAAGGCATCGAGGTGGAGCGTCCGGCGCGCCCGGTCACCATCTACGAGCTGACTTTACTGGAGCTGCGTGAGAACGAGATGGACCTGGCGGTCAGCTGCACCAAGGGTACGTACATTCGCTCACTGGTTGAGGATATCGGCCAGGCCCTGGGGTGTGGTGCCCACGTGAGTGCCCTGCGTCGGACCATGGCATCCGGCTTCACCCTGGCAAACGCCCATGACGTCAGTGAGTTGGAGGCCATGCGTGAGCGTGGTGAGAGCCTCGATGGCCTGCTTGAAGCCCCTGACAGTGCGCTTTCCATGTTCCCGGAGGTGCGCCTGGAGGGGAGTGCAGCGGTATCGATCTTGAACGGGCAACAGGTTAGAATGAGCGATCAACCCTTTGAAGGCTTCGTGCGCGTCTATGGCGAGCAGGGTTTCATCGGGTTGGCAGAAGCTTTCCCGGAAGGCGGTCGGGTCCTCTTGGTCCCCCGTCGGCTGGTGAAAGGCGGCGCCGGACGTTAGTCGAGGCGCTGCATAGCCGGGCTGTAGAGATGCGCGGTTCGGCCGGATTTATCAGCATCGCAACCAATGAGGTGAAATATGGCACTTTCTGCCAACGAGAAAGCACAGATCGTCAAGGATTTTCAGCAAGGTGAAGGCGATACCGGTTCCCCTGAAGTTCAGGTGGCACTGCTGAGCGCCAACATCAACAAGCTGCAGGATCACTTCAAGGCCAACAAGCAGGATCACCATTCCCGCCGCGGCCTGATCCGGATGGTAAACCAGCGCCGTAAGCTGCTGGACTACCTCAAGCGCAAGAACGCTGACCGTTACCTGGACCTGATCCAGCGTCTGGGTCTGCGTCGCTAATCCGGGTTTTACGACCTGGGGCCTGTTCCCGCGCTGGAACAGGCCGTCAACCGGTGGGTCCTCGGGCCGCCGGTTGAGCTTTCCTCAAGTGCGAGGAGCTGCAGTTGATTTGTCAGTGATACCGAAGGATTCCCTGTCGTAACCGAAAGCCGAAATTGATAGCAGGTTGTTGAAAAGCCCGGGCCGGATGGCGTCGATGAGCCATCCTTTTGACCGGGGTTTTGCAACAGCCTGTTAGCTTTCAGACGGGTTGTCCCTCCCGAGTATCACGCCAGCACCTGCAGTCAGATAAAAAAGGGGTCAGACCCCGAATTCATGACTCAAAAAGCAGGAGTTTGTTGTGCATCTGCAACCAACCAAGAAAACATTTGAACTGGGTGGCGAAACCTTCACCCTGGAAACCGGCCGTATTGCCCGCCAGGCAACCGGTGCCGTTCTGGTCTCAACCGGCGATACCGCCGTTCTGGGTACCGTCGTGGGCGCCAAAGAGCCCAAGCCGGGTCAGGGCTTCTTCCCGCTGACCGTAAACTACCAGGAAAAGACCTACGCCGCCGGTAAGATCCCGGGTGGCTTCTTCAAGCGTGAAGGTCGTCCTTCCGAGAAGGAAACCCTGACCTCGCGCCTGATCGACCGTCCGATCCGTCCGCTGTTCCCGAACGGCTACATGAACGAAGTGCAGGTTGTCTGTACTGTCATGTCTGCCAGCAAGAACCATGATCCGGACATCGCTGCCATGCTGGCCGCTTCCGCCGCCCTGGCCGTCTCCGGCATCCCGTTTGACGGTCCGATCGGCGCCGCGCGCGTCGGCTTCACCGACGACAACGGTTACTTCCTGAACCCGACCTTCGAGCAGCTGCAAAGCTCCATGCTCGACATGGTTGTGGCCGGTACCGAAGACGCCGTGCTGATGGTTGAATCCGAAGCAAAGGGTCTGACCGAGGATCAGATGCTCGGTGGCGTTCTGTTCGCCCACCAGCAGATGCAGACCGCGATCACCGCCATCAAGGAATTTGCCGCCGAAGTCGGTAAGCCGCGTTGGGAGTGGAAGCCGGAGCCGGAGAACACCGAGCTGCTGGAAGCCATCAAGAGTGAGTTCACTGGTGCCATCGAGGAGGCGTACAGCATCCGCGACAAGATGGCCCGTTACGAGCGCCTGGGTGAAATCAAGGCTGCTGCCGTCGAGAAATTTGCCGGCGAAGAGGAAGGCCAGCCATCTGAAGACGAGGTCAAGAAGTACTTCGGCAAGATCGAGAAGAATGTGGTTCGCCAGCAGGTTATCGATGGCAAGCCGCGGATTGACGGCCGTGACAACAAGACCGTTCGTCCGATCGAAATCGAAGTGGGTGTTCTGCCCAGCGTTCACGGTTCCGCCCTGTTCACCCGTGGTGAAACCCAGGCCATCGTGACCGCTACTCTGGGTACCACCCGTGATGTCCAGATCATCGATGCCCTGGAAGGTGAGCGTAAGGACCCGTTCCTGTTCCACTACAACTTCCCTCCGTACTCCGTGGGCGAAGCGGGCCGCATGGGCTCCCCGGGCCGTCGTGAGATCGGTCACGGTCGCCTGGCCAAGCGTGGTGTGGCCGCGGTCATGCCGACCATCGAAGAGTTCCCGTACGCGATCCGTGCGGTCTCCGAGATCACCGAATCCAACGGCTCCAGCTCCATGGCCTCCGTTTGTGGTTCCTCCCTGGCCCTGATGGACGCCGGTGTTCCGCTGAAGGCGGCGGTTGCGGGTATCGCCATGGGGCTGGTCAAGGAAGGCGACAAGTTTGCGGTTCTGACCGATATCCTGGGTGACGAAGACCACCTGGGCGACATGGACTTCAAGGTCGCCGGTACCAAAGACGGTGTCACTGCCCTGCAGATGGACATCAAGATCCAGGGCATTACCGACGAAATCATGGAAATTGCCCTGGAGCAGGCCCACGAAGCGCGTCTGCACATCCTGGATGAGATGAACAAGGTCATCGCCGAGCCGCGTGCCGAACTGTCCGACCGGGCGCCGAGCATCACCACCATCAAGATCCATCCGGACAAGATCCGTGACGTGATCGGTAAGGGTGGCTCCGTGATCCGTGGTATCTGTGACGAGACCGGCGCTTCCATTGATCTGGACGACGACGGTAACGTGAAGATCTACGCGGACAATCAGGCGGCCGCTCAGGCCGCGGTCAACCGCGTCAAGGAAATCACCGCCGAGATTGAAGTCGGTGCCATCTACAAGGGCCGGGTTGAGCGCATCGTGGACTTCGGTGCCTTCGTCAACATCCTGCCCGGCAAGGACGGTCTGGTGCACATCTCCCAGATCTCCGACCGCCGCATCGAGAACGTCACCGACGAACTCAGCGAAGGTCAGGAAGTCCTGGTCAAGGTCCTGGACGTGGACAACCGCGGCCGCGTGAAGCTGTCCATGAAGGAAGTGAAGGAAGGCGAGCAGCCGACCAACTTCACTGACTGATAGCCAGCGGTAAAGACGGGGTCAGAAGAAAGCTTTCTTCTGACCCCTTTTTTATGCCCGAAATTCCGCTTCAGGGCCCAACTCCGGCGGCGAGGTCCTAACACGGGGTCAGATGAAAGCCTTCATCTGACCCCACCTTCACCGACTGCCGTCCCCATAAACTCCAGCACCGCCTCCCGATAAGCCGGAATCACAAACGTCGACCCATGCCCCGTATCGGTCTGCAGAAACCGCTTCGGCTCCCCCGCCGCCTCATACAACGCCACCCCATGATGGAACGGAATGATTCCGTCGCGGACGCTGTGAATCACCATCACCGGCACCGGTGAGAT
>JAAZVL010000270.1 GCA_018623515.1 Marinobacter sp. | reverse complement strand
CCGCGTTACGTTTAAGCATCTGCGCGTAAGCGGCATCCGACTCCATGAACTGCAGATTCAACCGCACCTCCGGATAGTCACGGGAAAAACGCCTGAGCCAGTTGGGCAGATGATGCAAGCCGATGTGGTGCGACGCGATAATCTCCAGCTCCCCGCTGATTTCCCCATCGTCCGCGGAAAGCGCAACCCTTGCGTTGTGTATCTCGTCCAGGATCTTTCTGGCATGGGGCAGTAAACGGGTTCCAGCGTCGGTCAGTCTGATCTCGCGGTGACTGCGGTCGATCAGCTTCGCGCCCAGCTGGCTCTCCAGAGCGGCCAGACGTTTACTGATCGCCGGTTGGGTCAGGTGCAGAACCTCGGCGGCTTCAGAGAAGGAGCCCTGGTCGACAATGGTTAGAAACGCTCTTAGAGAATTAGAATCCATTTCGAGGCTCTTCCTCTTGGTGGCATTCCCAGGCCTTTCGCCCAAAGTAAGATATGCCAAAAGGGAATGCAAAGAATAAAAAACATGAATTGAGGTTATGCGCCGCAGGGGAGTAACATAACCAACAATGAAGTAAACATCAGAAACCCCCAGAGAGTGAGAGAGAACCATGGCGGGCAAGACCTTATACGACAAATTGTGGGACGACCATCTCGTCAAACAGCGGGACGACGGCTCCGCACTGATCTACATCGATCGTCAGCTGCTTCACGAAGTCACCTCACCGCAAGCATTCGAAGGCCTGCGCCTGGCCGGCCGCAAGCCCTGGCGGATCGACGCCAATATCGCCACCCCGGACCATAACGTCCCGACCACCGATCGTGACAAAGGCATCGACGGCATCGTCGACCCCGTATCCCGGACCCAGGTCGAAACCCTCGACAAGAACTGCGACGAGTTCGGCATCCTCGAATTCAAGATCAAGGACCAGCGCCAGGGCATCGTCCACGTCATTGGACCCGAGCAGGGCGCCACCTTGCCGGGCATGAGCATCGTCTGTGGTGATTCCCACACCTCCACCCACGGCGCCTTCGGCTGCCTGGCCCATGGTATCGGCACCTCCGAAGTGGAGCATGTGCTGGCCACCCAGTGCCTGGTCCAGAAGAAAATGAAAAACATGCTGGTCAAGGTCAACGGCAAGCTTGGCCCCGGCGTGACCGGTAAGGACGTGGTTTTGGCCATCATCGGCAAGATCGGCACGGCCGGCGGTACCGGCTACGCCATCGAATTTGGCGGCGAAGCCATCCGCGGCCTCAGCATGGAAGGCCGGATGACCATCTGCAACATGTCCATCGAGGCGGGCGCCCGTGTCGGCATGGTGGCGGTGGATGACACCACCATCGACTACGTCAGAGGCCGCCCGTTTGCCCCGAAGGGCGAGACCTGGGACAAGGCCGTGGAGTACTGGCGAACCCTGCACAGCGACGACGATGCGGCATTCGACAAAGTTGTTGAACTGGACGGCTCCGCGATCATGCCGCAGGTGAGCTGGGGCACATCCCCGGAAATGGTAACCGGCGTTGACGGTTCCGTGCCGGATCCCGCCAAAGAAGAGGACCCAATCAAGCGCGAGGGTATTGTCCGTGCGCTCAAATACATGGGGCTGCAGCCAAACCAGAAGATTACCGACATCCAGCTGGACCGGGTGTTTATCGGCTCCTGCACCAACAGCCGGATCGAAGACTTGCGTGAAGCCGCCGCCGTGGTCAAGGGTCGCAAAGTGTCCCCAAGCCTCAAGCAGGCCATGGTCGTCCCGGGTTCCGGCCTGGTGAAGGCCCAGGCTGAACAGGAAGGTCTGGACAAGATCTTTATCGAAGCCGGTCTGGAATGGCGCGACCCGGGCTGCTCCATGTGTCTGGCCATGAACGCCGACAAACTGGGGCAGGGCGAGCATTGTGCTTCCACCTCCAACCGGAACTTCGAGGGCCGTCAGGGCTTTGGTGGTCGCACCCACCTGGTCAGCCCGGCCATGGCCGCCGCTGCTGCGGTGACCGGCCACTTCGTTGATGTCCGTGAATTGATGCACTGAGCCACAGGAGAGAGACCATGCGCGCATTTACGCAACACCAGGGTATTGTTGCCCCCATGGACCGTTCCAATGTGGACACGGACATGATCATTCCCAAGCAGTTCCTGAAGTCCATCAAGCGGACCGGGTTTGGTCCGAACCTGTTTGACGAACTGCGTTACCTGGATGAAGGCAAGCCGGACCAGGATTGTTCCCAGCGACCGATCAACCCCGACTTCGTGCTCAACCAGGACCGCTACAAGCATGCCAGCGTACTGCTGGCCCGCAGCAACTTCGGTTGTGGTTCCAGCCGTGAGCACGCGCCCTGGGCGCTGGATGATTTCGGTTTCCGGGTCATCATTGCCCCGAGCTTTGCTGATATTTTCTACAACAACTGTTTCAAGAACGGCCTGTTACCCATTGTTTTGCCGGAAGAAGTAGTTGATCAACTGTTCCGCGAGACCGAAGAGAACGAAGGCTATCAGCTTACCGTGGATCTTGAGGCGAAGACCGTGACCACACCGTCCGGTGAATCCTTCAGTTTCGAGGTGGACGACTTCCGCCGGCACTGTCTGCTCAACGGTCTGGACGATATCGGCGTGACTCTCGAGGATGCCGACCTGATCCGCGACTATGAAGAGAAGCGCAGGCAGACCGCACCCTGGCTGTTCAATACCGGCAACTGATTCAAGCTCACTGACTTTAAGGAAGAACCTCATGTCCAGAAACATTCTCATGCTCCCGGGTGACGGAATCGGCCCTGAAATCGTTGCCGAGGCTGAAAAAGTCCTCAACAAGGTAAACGATCAGTTCAGCCTGGGGTTGAGCTTCGAAAGCGCGCTGGTTGGTGGTGCGGCCATCGATGAGGCAGACACGCCGCTGCCCCAGGAAACCCTGGAGAAGGCAAAGGCAGCTGATGCAATTCTGCTGGGCGCGGTCGGCGGTCCCCAGTGGGACAGCCTGCCCATGGCCAAGCGTCCGGAGAAGGGCCTTCTGGGCCTGCGCTCCAACCTTCAGCTGTTTGCCAACCTGCGTCCGGCCATCCTGTATCCGCAGTTGGCTTCCGCATCCTCGCTCAAGCCGGAAGTGGTGTCTGGCCTCGATATCATGATCGTGCGTGAGCTGACCGGCGGCATCTACTTTGGCCAGCCCCGGGGCGTGCGTGAGCTCGAAAGCGGTGAGCGCCAGGGTTACAACACCTACGCCTACACCGAATCGGAAATTCGTCGTATAGGCCGGGTGGCCTTCGAGGCAGCCCAGCAGCGGGGCAAGAAGCTCTGCTCCGTGGACAAGGCGAACGTGCTGGAAGTGACTGTGCT